>JAIBBI010000143.1 GCA_019694755.1 Gemmataceae bacterium | reverse complement strand
ACACCGTCTGATGCAGCCCAAACTCGCGCACGGAATACACCGGCACGATGTTCGTGTGCCGAAGCCGGGCCAGCGCGGCCACCTCCGTCCGGGCATCGCCCGTCACCTTAAGCGCGACACACCGGCCGTCGACCGCGTCTTCCAGCGCGAGGTACACCCGGCTGAACGCGCCCCGGCCGAGTTCATCGATCAACTGGTAGCCGTGATAATCCGAGCCGACTTCCGGAAACTCCGTCAGTGCGGTGGCGAGTTGCAGCGCGACCTTTGGGTCGGCCCGCTCCAGCGCCTGGAAGAGTTGCGTCGAGGCGTTCTCCGGGTACGGCGACACTGTCTTGCCGGCCTTCCCGGTCGAGCCCGCGCCTTTCAAGTAGGCACGTGCGCTGCTGGCGATGTCGTTTTCCCGCGGTTTGGTCGTCGGCCAGGTGGAGATGTCGACGCCGTAACACTCCGCGAACTCTTCGGGGTCCGGCAGTTCGCCGGCGAGACGGCGCAGACGATACTCCTCGAAGCAGATCTCCTGCCGGGCGTCGGCCTGCCGCAACTCGGGGAACCGCGTGAAGTAGTCCCCTGCCGAGGGCACCTGCCCCGCGGACGAGCGGAACTCCATCTGCACACGGACGAGCTCGCGCAGGGCGGACTCGTAGAGCGGGTGGTCTGCCGGGGGCAGGTCGTCGGCGAAGTCCGCGGCCGGGTCGCTGGCCGCCCGCTGCTCGTAGGCGGCCACGATCTCGTCGAGGTCGAATGCGGCCTCTGCCACAATCATTCGCGGTTTCCCATCTGGGCCGCCAGCGCGTTCCGGAACTCCTGTAGCCAGCGCTCGATCGAACGCTTGGCCCGGCCGGTCTTCGCCGCGATGGCGGCCACGTCGTAACCTTCGATCCGCAGCGTGATCACGTCGCGCTGCCCCGGCTTCAGGCCGTTCAGCAGGTCCTCGATCGTCATCCGCAGCACGTTCATCGCCTCTTCGTCGCCCACGTCGCCGGCCGACTGCTCGATGTCCGAGCCGTGTGTCGTGGCCCGGGCGTCGCGGATGGCGGCGTGGTGAAACGCCCCGACGCTGCGCACCTTGTTGAGGGCGATCACGAGGAAGAGCTTCCACAGCTCTTCGCCCTCGGGCACCGCGTATTCGCCGCGGGCCGCACGCCGGAAGAACGTCCGGAACACCGATTGCACGATGTCGTCGGGGTCGATCCGGCTCTTGAGGTCGTCGGCGGTGCGGCGGGCGGCCAACGCCCTCAGGCGGTGCGCGTAGCGCAGGTAGAGCTGCGTGGCCGCGTCGTCCTGCCCGGAATGCAGGCGGGCGAGAAGCGTCCGGTCCGACGGGGCTTCGTCCGCGGCCATGCCGCCCTCGAATGGTAAAGGGAGTCGCCCGCGGCCGACGAAACCGCCACCCGCGCACCCTCTATTGTACCTTGAATCACACGGACTTAGGAGTGCGGGCCGGCTATTCCCACCCGGCACACCGGCCGGACCGGATGGATTCCGAGAAATGCTTCCGGCACAGCGAAACGTACCGGTCGTTGCCGCCGATCTCCACCTGCTGCCCCTCCCGCTCCACCGATCCGCTGGGGGAGACGCGGACGACCATGGTCGCCTTCCGGCCGCAGAAGCAGATGGTCTTGAGTTCGACGAGCGAGTCGGCCCAGGCGAGCAGGGCCGCGCTGCCGGGGAATAGCTCGCCGAGAAAGTCGGTCCGCAGGCCGTAACACATGACGGGGATGTTGGCCTCGTCGACGACCCGGGCCAGTTGCCGAACCTGGACTTTCGTCAGGAACTGGGCCTCGTCGATCAGCACGCAGTGCGGGGCCGCGGGCGGGCAGATGGCCCAGAAATCGGTCTCGGTGGTGAACTTCCGGGCGTCGGAGCCAATGCCGATCCGCGAGGCGATCCGCCCGTCGGCCCGGTCGTCGAGCAGGGCCGTGAAGAGGAGCGTCCGCATGCCGCGCTCGGCATAGTTGTACGCCGCCTGGAGCAGGGCCGTGGACTTCCCCGCGTTCATCGTCGAGTAGTAAAAGTAGAGCTTCGCCATCCCGCCCCTCCGCAAGCGGGCATTTTACGAACCGCGCCCCGGCCCGGTTGTGTTTCATTTCATTTCATTTCACAGACAACCGTTTCGTTTCACGGGGTGGGCCACGGTGATGCGCGGGCACTTAAGATGTTGATCGGTAGGCAGTTGCGGGGAGTTTCGGGGGTCGGAAGTCGCGAACCGGAGATCGGGCCGACTGCCAATGTGGCAGGTGAGCAGAGGTCGGGGACCGGGGAGCAGAGATCAGAAGGGGTGATGAGTGTTGGGTGTCAGGCAAATGCTGAAACGCGATTCAGGCGACGCCGTGAGAGTTCTTGTAGCGGCATTCGCAAGAATGCCGACAGACCCGCGCGGGCGTTTCCGTAACTGCTCCATTCGATGTGAAGCGTTTACTCATGTTACCCGGCTCCCGCCGGGACACGGGCTTTTCGCGGGCCCGGAGGGCACACCGAGCTTAGCCCCGGCTGAAGGCCGGGGTATGGCGCCTCTCAACCTTGCGTGGGCCCGGAGGGCGCGCGGAGAATAGCTGCACCCCTCCAACCGAAGGATAGACACCGTAAACAGCCCCATCGCCCGGCACTTCCATCCCGCCCGAAGACCGGGTATCATTCCGGCATGCCGTCGAGGCCCACCGATGCACTGTCCGCGACGAACGCCTGCAAACGCCCCAACGCCCAAGACCCGTGGCCCGTCACAATCGCGCGCCGTGGACTGCGACGCCTTCAGCTTCGCTGGTGGCGAGCGCAGCTAGTTTCAGTGAATGGGAACGCCCGTTCCCACAACTCATCGCACCGAAAGCGATAGTTGTTCCGCCGGTGGCTCAGGAATTAGCTTCGCGTCAAAAACTACTGAGGGCGAACTGATATCCGTTCATTTTGAGGTGCTTCGATGTCCTGGACTGAGATGAGCGTACGGCATCGCGTAAGTACATTCGCTACAGTTTTGCTAGTTGCCATTGGCAATGCAAGCATTTGCTGTGCGGGCGACAACGACGAAGCCGCGAGTGCCGCTCAAGAGCTTCGCAGGTTGGGTTGTAGAGTCGATCTTGGTCGCGATGCGGCCGGGTGTCCGTCCGTTACCATTGGTGACAATTCCGACCTCTCAGCCAGCATCAAATTACTTCATCGGTTCGCCAAGATCGACTATTTGCGTTTCTCCAATCACACTTTCTCACAACGTCATTGTGAAGATCTAAGCGCGTTAAAGGTTCAGGTGGACCACTTGAGATTCAATAATTGCGTATTCGGTGATAGGGTCGAGCTGAGTCTCAATGGCTTGAAGGGACTTAAGTCCGTACGAATGCTCCGGGTTCGGGGACTTTCCGCAAAGGTCCTTTGTTGGCTTTCAGACTGCCAATCGCTTTGGATGATCGAGGTTGAAAACTGCGATATGCGAGATGATCACCTGGAAGTACTTAACAAGTGTACGACGCTGAAAGTCCTGTCACTCGCGCGTTGCCCTGTCTCTGATGATGGCATTCTGAAGCTGTCGCCACGCCTAACAGTTCGACGCCTAAACCTAACCGCATGTGGCATTGGCGATGCCGCTGTAGCGTCGCTGGCAAAGTGGCAGAGCCTTGATACTGTCATCCTAGAAAAGTCGGGCGTTAGTGACGTTGGCATCAAAGAACTGTGTAAGTCTGCGAGAATGAGGTTTGTTTACGTTGGTAAGACGAGCGTGACTGATGAGTGCATCGCAGAGTGCATGCGGGTGTCGCCGACAATCTCAATCAGGAGAGGGATTGAGTAACTGGGATTGGTAAAGGGTGCAAGTGAAGTGAGGTCTGGTTTCTAGGCCGCGAGCGTAACGGTGGTCGTCGGCGAAGCTGGCACTCCGGACTTCTCGGCATGCCCCTACTTCCAATCTGCCCGAAGACCGGGTATCATGTGACGGCATGCCGTCGAGGCCCACCGATGCACTGTACGCGACGAACGCCGACTCACGCCCCAGGGCCCCTGGCCCGTCACCATCGAGGCCACGAGAAGTACCCAGGCGTTGTAGCAGACCGCTGCGCCAGGGCGGGACGCGGTAGGTGAAAAGTGCCATTCGCTGGCAAGGGTCTCGGCATCACCATGGCGAAAAGACGACCGAAGACCGTCGAAGCCTGCAAGCACCGAAGCAACCGTGTTCTGCGGCTCAACCACGTCGAACTCGTGGACGAAGACATCGGGTGGCTTTCGAAAACCGAACGCCTCACCTTGTGGAACGTCAAGGTCCCCCCGGGATTGCTTGCACGCATCGAGACTCTTTGGTGGCTCGACATTCGCGGTGGCTCCGCGACTGATCTCGCGGTTGCGACAGGAGCGAACAAGCTTCAATACCTCGCGGTCAATCAAGTTCGCGGGATGCGCGATCTATCACTCGTTTCCGAAATGGAGTGCCTTCGATACCTCGATTTGTACGGGCTGCCCAAAGTAACCGAATTGCCGTCTTGCGCCCGGCTCGTGAATTTGGAACACGCACGCATGGGTCAACTTCGCGGGCTTGTTTCGCTTCATGGGTTATTGCAAGCTCCAAACTTGCGTGAGCTCGAATTGGTGAGGAAGATCAATGTGAGCGACAACGACGTGAATGAGATCATTGCACACTCCGCCATCCAAGCATTCGGTTGGTTTGCAGAGGATGTCCCCGTTAAGCTGTGGGGGCCTGTATTGGACAGGATAGCTTTACCACCCGTAAGTCACGTGAGTCCAGGAGAATGGTTCGGGTTGCCTGAGTTTACGGCCTCACGGTGAATACCGTTGGACCGCCCTTCCGGCTCACCGACTCAAAAGACGATGCGGCCCCGGGGGGCGGATTGTTCGTCCGCATGGTGTTTTCAGCCGGTGGCAGCGAGCTTGATGAACGCTGTCGGCTAGCGACTGGCGTGCTGCGGAGCGGACGATGTTCTGCATTCACCGCGGCGATGACACGCCGGGCTCGCCAACTCGGTGGGCAGGCTTGTTCCTTCACGGATCGATCGCCACAATGACCGTCATTGCATGCCCTTCCCTCACGGGTGACGCCACGCCGCACGGCATGCATGGACTCTTTCGGCGGGAAGGCATGTTCTCGATTCGATTACTGCCCCCGACGCGAGTAGGCCCCGACGGCCAGCGGCTTGGCGAGATCGTGGTCGGCGATTTCCGCGAGACGTTTGCCTGCTACTCGGACGCCTTCGTGGGGCTGGAAGATGGTTGGCGGGAACGGCTGCGGGCGCTGATCGAAGGCGAGCCGGCGGTCGTCCTCCGTCACGACCCGCGGTTCGCTTGGATTATTTACCGAGAGGGTGTCGATTGCTACGTCCAACAGCGGCTCTCCCCTGATGGCAGTTTCGCGGATATCCTTCCGAGGGTCACGATGACCGAGGATGGTGACGCGGTCAGCGAATGGACGACGAGTTTGGAAGCGGTCGGCCAGTTCCTGAATGCCGAACCAGGACGTTGCACTTGACCGGGCCGGCATGACGGTTTGTCGAGACATCACGTTCCTTGCAGCCGGTCCAGCAAGTGAACGCAGCCGTTAGGCCACAGAAGGGCACTCAAGTGTCATTGGTGGAAGTCGATGGGTGTGTCTTCGACGCCGAGCAACTCGGTGTGTCGAACGGCTATGAATCGCTTGATCCCGTCGGCCGCGAGGCATTCGTCAATCACCGGCACTTCGACTCCGCATACCGGGAGGCTGTAGCGGAGCGATTGATCGCATCGTGGGCTGGGAAGCTTTTGGCGCGTTGGCCTCGCCGCGTGTTCCGAATCTATCGGCAGATCGAGCCGGATGAGGTCACCGTGCGGTTTCACATGGTGCGGCCGGGCGTGCCCAATTGGTGCGAGGACGGCATCGAGATACTGATGGTGGGTGGCCAAGAGGCCGAACCGTTCTCCCCGCCGACCGCCTCAATAAACGATGACGCTCTGGAGGCGGATGCCTCATCCGCCTGAAGTCACACCCGGCACCGGCGATCCAGTTGGACACTTTTGGCTTTCGACCAGGGTGCTGCGGCAGGTGCGGTCTCGCGCATTCACCGCGGCGTTGACATGCCGGGCTGGCCATCCCGGTGCGCAGGCTTGTTCCTTCACGGATCGATCGCCAGAATGACCGTCATTGCATGCCTTTGCTCGCGGGCGACGGCCACCCCACGGAAGTACGGCATGCTTGGTTGCTTTCGGTCGGCTGTTACCAACAAAGAGGGATCGGTATGCGCAAATCCACTAGCCTCTTGGCTGTACTTGTCGTCGGGCTCCTGACGGTTTCGTCCGCATACCCGTGCAGCCGGGTCCTCTGGGCCCCCAAGGACGGCCTGGTGTTCGTGGGTCGAACCAACGACTGGACGGGCAAAGTCGAATCCACGTTCCGACTCTTTCCCCGCGGGATCGACCGCGTGGGCGCGGTCGCGGAGAACCCCCACAAGTGGACCTCCAAGTACGGCAGTGTGGCCCTGACCGGGTACGACATGGGCACCCACGAGGGGGTCAACGAGAAGGGGCTGAGCGCCCACGTCCTCTTCCTGGCCGAGGTGTGCGACTTCGGCCAGCGCGACCCCAAGCGGGAAGGGGTCGGGATCATGCAGTGGCCGCAGTACTACCTCGACAACTTCGCGACGGTCGCCGAGGTGGTCGAGGCGCACAAGACGTTCCAGTTTCAGATCGAGCCGCTGGAACTGCCGAACGGGGCCAAGACGATGTTCCACGTGTCGATCGAGGACAAGACCGGTGACTCCGCCGTGATCGAATACATCGGCGGGAAGGCCGAGATTCACCACGACAAGCGGTACACCGTCATGACCAACGAGCCGGCCTACCAGAAGCAGATCGAGAACCTCAAGCAGTACCGCACGTTCGGCGGCGACAAGCCACTCCCCGGCGAGCGGAAGTCGATGGACCGGTTCGTCCGTGCGGCGGTTTACGTGAACGCGCTCCCCAAGCCGGCCGATCAGGACGAGGGGGCGGCGTACATGTTCAGCGTGATGCGGAATGTGTCGGTGCCGTTCGGCCTGGGCGACCCCGAGAAGCCGAACATCTCGCCGACCTACTTCCGGACCGTGATGGAACTGTCGGGCGGTCGATACTACTTCGAAAGTACCCTCGCCCCGAACGTGGTCTGGATCGAAACGTCGAAACTCGATTTCAGCAAAGGCTTGGACGAGCAGGAGTTGAAGGTGGAGAAACACATCCTGAAGTTCCACGGCGACGTGACCGGCCAGTTCGTGAAGGCCAAGCCGTTCGTCTTCGGCGCGCGCAAGCCATAATGTAAGGCGGCGTTGCCCCGAATTTGTCGTGTGCCGCTGGCGCCGAACCATCCTCGCGGTCTACCAAGTCCAAGGACGATGAGACCCTTGGCACCGGTGAGTCTGTCTGACACCTTGGCTTTCGACCGGGGTGCTGCGGAAAGAGCGGCGTGTCGTAGGAACAGGAAATTCTCATGCAGACATGTTGCAATCCAAAGGTGATCGGGGTCCTGCTGGTGGCGGTGATGGCATCGGCCGTCCAGGCGGCGGACCCCGCTCCCGCCGTGGTGGTGGTTCTGAAGCCGGGCGAATCCAAGAGCGTGAGCGTCGTCTGGGACGACGTCGGCATCAGCCGTGCGGCGTCTCTATGGGTGACGCCGAAGGCCCGGGTTACCGAGCACAAGGAAGTGGACCGCGGGCAGGAATTCACAGCCAACGGGGTCGTCCTCTCCGTCGATAAGAAGGAAACCGAACGGATCCAAGCCGTGCTGACCCCGTCCGAGCGGAAAGGGAGCTTCATGACGGTCGCCGCCGTGTTGAAGGTCACCGCCGAGAGCGGGGCCAGGCCCGGCGTCACCAAACTGTACGCCCGGTGGGGTGGCGGGCAGGGGGCCGTTGATCTCCGCGCCGTCGAGATCCGCGTTCTGGTCGAAGACAAATAGTCGGGCCGAATCAGCCGTTGCAGCAGATCGCAGGGGCAGGGAGTGATTCAGAGAGATTTCATCACCCCGATGCCCCCGCTGCTGTTGTGCTGATCGTTCGGCAGCGTGTCGGTAGACGTTCTGAGGGATACGGGCCGAAACCGGAGCGGGCCCCTCCAGGTATTCTGCACATCGAGGCTGGCACACAGAATACGTCCTCGAGATAGACGAAGTGTGCACGCGGAACAAACGCTCTGCGTGATTGCCGCGGCGGTGCCGGTTTGTGGGTGTTCAATCTCAGCGGGTTCTGAATCATGAAGCTCCCCGGGGCGATCCGCCAAGGTTCGGACTGGCTTTTTGGCAGCGGGAGTGCCGTCCTGTACCAGGGCAAGTGCCGCACGGACTCCTGGACGGAGCTGTGTCACCAGATGGAAGAGGTAGTCCGAGTAAGCTGTCCGGAGTCGGATGGGTATGCGGTGCATCCCCTGCGGCATAAATCCGCCAGCTTTGTGCGTGTCTATCACGGGCTGACCGACGGGCTGTCGGTCAGCCTGATCCCACAGGAACGGCCGGTGGGAGGTTCATTGGTCCGGGTCTCGGTCAATCGCTGGTCTCGGCTGCATTCCTTCGGCGTCCAACTGGTGACGGCTTTCTTCTTCCTCGCCTTGATCGCGGGGATAGCGAAGGTGGCGGTGGCCGGCTGGCAGGTGCCGTTCCTGGGCTGGATACTCCTGGCCATCTCGGCCGTGGCGTCCATTCTCTTCACGAAGGTGCTGTTCCTTGGCATCAATCGGGTGGCATGGCGGGACCCGGCCCCGGAGATGGAGGAGCGAGCCAACACCTTGGTCAAGGTGGTGCGGGCGGTGGTGGAAGCCAGCCCGGCCGAGCCATCTGGTGCGGCAGACTCCGCCGGACGATAGGTTTCTGGGAGTTCATTGTCGCCCGGTAGGGCGGCGCACCTGAGGAAGGTCGTACGGTGACGTAGGGCGGACTGTGGTGAGACAAGCGGGCGACCTGCGTGACGACATTCGACTCACGGCGGCCGAGGTCATTGCGCTGCGGGATTTCGTGCGGTGGTGCCTGTCGGGGGGGCGGCGTGCCGGAGTCGCTCCGGTCCGTTGATTTGCGGGCGCTGACAGACGCCTTTGATCGTTCCGCGGCCCAGTTGTTTTCTCGAGTCGGAGTTTGTTCCGAAATTCGTAAGCGTGACTCGTTGCATACGACTTCGTAGCGTGCAAACGAGTTCTGCTTCGACGAGTTTGATCCCGCCAACCATGAAAACCAAGAGGGAGTATAGGCCAAGGTGATTGAGGTTGTTTCGCAGCGGCTCGGTGACTTCGTTGCTTGATTCTGTGGCTTTCCAAGTGGCTCGTGGGTAAGGACACGTGTTCGTGTTAGTCTGTTAATCTCACTCGATCTCTTTTGGTCATTCCAATACCGCCGGGAGTTGCTGGAGAAGTTGATTGCGATCTGGCGTGCGGTCGCGTTCCGCTGCGCGTCGCGGCTAACGGCCTTTTCTCCGCAGCCCCGCGTGACAACTTGGATTCTAATTCCCCAGCGCGGCTTCCAGACGCTTGTTGACGTCCTCGTATCCCGGCCAGATGCGGGTGGCTTCGAGCCATTCGCGGGCCTTTGCGGCGACGCGTTGGCGGGCGTCGGGGAGCGCGGCGAGCCGGTCCAGGGCCATGATGTGGCATTCCAGCCAATCGACGCTCGGGTGCTTGACCGACTGCTCCGCGGCCGGCATGTCGATCCGAAGGGCTTCCAGCAGATAGGCCGTCGCTTCGTCCTTGCGGCCCAGTTGCTCCAATGCGCGGGCCCGGTACCAGACGTTGCGGGCGAAGAACACCGGGTACGCCAGGCGGATCGGCTTTGTTGCGACGAACGGCGCGACCTGCTGATTGGCATCGGCAAACAGACGCTCGGCTTCGGCCCATCGCTTCTGCGCGAAGCGGATGCGGGCGCGGAAGCCCCAACAGTTCGTCTGCAACTCCCTGCGGTCGTCATCCTGAAACTTATTGCCGAAAGTGTCGAGTCGATCTTGGACCACGACGACCAGTGGCTCGGCTTCTTCAAAATCCGCTCGGCCGACCAGCAGCCCTGCCAATCGAAGGTAGTACACCGTCAGAAATCGGCGAAATTCGGTGGAATCAGTCGGCTTTTCGAGCGGCGCGTGTAGGGCGATGGCCTTGCGGAAGTCGGATTCCGCGCCGGCCAGGTCGCCGCGCCGGCGACGGGACTCGCCCCGATGATAAGTCGACAGCGCGAGTGCAATGATTGTCGACGCCCGGGCTTCGGACTTAGCGGCATCCTGCCCGGCCAGTTCAATGGCACGATCGAGCAGCGGGTCGGCCCGGGCGGTATCACCACGACTCTGAAGCGCCTTAGCCCACAATTGGCAGATGGAATACAACTCGACACGCAGGTCGTTGTCGTCGGGCCGCTGGGCGAGCAGCGCTTCGGTGAGGTCGCGGGCCGCGGCGAACGCCTCGTCGGCGGCCTCGGGCGGGCCGACGGTTTCGTACACGACGCCGAGCCGACGGCAGATCGTCGCCGCCTGCGACCTCAGCTCCCAGTTCTCCGGGTCCTCGGCCGCCAGCCGGGTGTACAGGTCGCGGGCCATTTTCAGGATGTGAATCGTCGCGGGCACCATCGCCTTGTCGTGGACCTGGCTTTGTCCGAAATCGATCATCTGCTGCAGCGCGACCCGCGATTGCGTGAGCACGCGCTCGGTCTTGTCGCGGGCGGCGAAGGCGGCATCGCGTTCGTCGTTGGCCCGGCGGTATTCGCGGGTCATTCCGGCGACGCCGGCGATCACCGCGAACGCCAGCGCGGCCGAAAGGCCGGCGACCAGCGGCTTGCGCCGGCACCAGCGCACGACCCGCCCGACCGGGGTCACGGGCCGGGCCAAGACCGGCACGCCGGCGAGGTATCGTTGCAAGTCGTCGCGCAGGTCCCCGGCCGAGGCATATCGCCGGCCCGGGTCTTTCTCCAGGCACTTGAGGCAGACCGTCTCCAGATCGCGGGGCAGCTTTGGGCGCAGTTGCCGGGGGGCGATCGGCTCGGTGGTGGTGACGAGTTGCAGTGTCTCGACGTCCGTCTCGCCGCGGAGTGGCGGCCGGCTGGTCAGCAGTTCGTACAGCACTGCTCCGAGCGCGTACACGTCGCATGCTTGGGTCGCGGCCCGGCCCATTGCCTGCTCGGGCGACATGTAGGCGGGCGTGCCGAGGATCGCACCGGAGCGGGTCGCGCCGCCGTCGTCGTCGACCAGCTTAGCCAGGCCGAAGTCGGTGATGAGTGGGCGTGGCTCAGCGCCTTCGCATTCGTTCAGGAGGATGTTCGAGGGTTTGACATCGCGGTGTAGCACGCCGCGGGAATGGGCGTGGCTCACGCCGTCGGCCAGTGCGGCGACGAGCCGGGCGGCGACCTGTGGCGGCACGGGTGTCTTCTGCCGGCCGAGCCACTGGGCCAGCGACTCGCCGGGGCAGTACGCGGCGACGAGCAGCAGCACCGGCCCCGAGTCGTCGACCTCGTAGACCGGGACGATGTTGGGATGATCCAGCCCGGCCGCGGCGCGGGCTTCCCGGCGGAACCGGTCGCGCATCACCGGGTCAATCATCGCGCCGGGGTGCGGCACCTTGATGGCGACATCGCGATGCAACTGCGGGTCGTGAGCGAGGAACACGATGCCGAACCCGCCCCGGCCAAGCTCCCGGCGGATGTGAAACCGGCCGATGCGCTGCGGGGCCGGGCCGGGCGCGGCCGCCCCGAACGTCGGCGCGGCATCGAACGCGAGCGTCGGACCGGGATTGCGAAGTTTGCGAAGCGCCTGAAGAGCGTTCACGCCGCGGCGGAGGCGGGGCGACAGGTCGGAATCGGGCGTCAGGCCGGCGTCGATCCCGGCATCGATGTCGGCCAGGCGATCGGCAAAGGCTTCGTCGTCCAGCGCAGCCGCGTCGTCGATCATGGCGGACTTTCCAGTTCCTCTTCCAGTTTCTCGACGGCCCGGGCCCACAGTTTCCGAACCGCGTTGGCCGTGCGCCCCATCCGGGTCGCGATCTCTTCGAATGGCAATTCCTCGATGTATCGCAGCCGGAGGACCTGGGCGTAATCCTCGGGCAGACGGTCGAGTGCGGCATGCACAGCCCGGGTCCGCTCGTCGGCCATCATCTCCCGGCTTGGTGTCGGGCCCGGGTCGGCCGGGGCCACACCGCCGGCATCGATGGCGACCTCGCGGTCGGCGCGGCGCTTGCCCGTCTCGACCCAGTGCCGGCGGAAGTTCGCCACGTTGTTGAGCAGCAACCGGCGCAGCCAGAGGCGCAGCTCCGGCTCCGAGTCACCCCGGAATCCGGCGAAGTCGCGCTGGGCCTCGAGGAACGTCTGCTGGACGATGTCCGACGCGCCGGCTTTCGCCTTCAGCTTCGGGTCCATCTCCTGATTGGCGATCAGCAGCAGGTAGTTCCGGCACTCTTCAAGTGCGCGGCCGAGCGCGTCGGCCTCG
>JAIBBI010000142.1 GCA_019694755.1 Gemmataceae bacterium | reverse complement strand
CGAAGTCCGCCGGGACACCGACGAATGAGGCCGGAGCGTCATCGGGTGATGGAGCGAGACGTCAAGGGGCTGGAGTGCGGCGGATGTCGCACTCCAGTCACCTGATTGTCCATGACTACACCGACTGCAGGAACCGCAGCCGGAACTGCAGGAAGTCACTGCTGTCGACCGTTCCGCTGCCGTTGTAGTCGAAGGCCAGGCTGGGGCTCAGGAACGCCAGGCGGAAGGCGAGGAAGTCGCTGGAGGTCACCTGCCCGTTGCCGTCGGTATCACCAAACAATCGGAACAGGCCGTTGGCGGGCGTGCCCGTAAGCGAGTAGTTGTCGCCCGCAGCGCCGTCACCATTGCCGTCGAGCTGACCAGAGCCGTTTGTGATGTTGGCTGCGACCGCTGTCAACGAATACCGGCCGTCGGCCAGCGAGACGTTGCCCGCCTTGCCATCGACGGCGGGTCCCGAGATATCGAAGAACAGCGTTACTTTTGTACCACTGCCCGAGTTGTCGATGATGCTCGCCGCTCCGTCGAGGGTGACGAGGGCGTTGTCGCTCTGGCGGCGAAGCTGGAATGCTCCGTTGACGCCACCCGTGAGAGTAACAATCTGGTCGAACTCGATCGTCACCGATGTCACGCGGGATCGCTGGACCGCCCCGTTGTTGACGAGGAGGTTGGAAACTTTGGCGGGTGTGGCCAAGCGGGTCAGCGTTACGTCGTTACCGGTGCCGCCGACGTATGAGACCGAATACGATTGGCCGCCGACGATAGTGGAAGCACCCTCCGCAATGCCCGCGAAGGTGCCAATCACCGGATCGGATCCATTGTTGTCGATGACGGTCAGGACAGTTCCGGGGGCGGGGTTGAAGCCGCCACCGATCGTGCCCGCCAACGTCGCGCCGGTCAGGTTGACGGTGCCGTTGACTACGACCTGATCGTGGCCGGTGCCGGCCGTCGCGCCATTGAGATTCAGGCTGAGAACCGCACCGGCCGAGAAGGCCGTGTTGCCCAGCGTGACCGCGCCCGGCCCGGCGACACCCGGACTCAGGGTGCCGTCGATGTTGATCGGCTTCGCGATCGTGCCCGTGCCGCCGAGGGTCGCGCCCTTGGAGACGGTCACGTCGAGTGTGCCGGTCAGCGAGCCGTTGACGATCAGCGAGCCGTTGGACACCAGCGTGCTTCCGGTGAAGCTGCTGTTCGCCGACAAGGTCAGGACGCCCGCTCCGTCTTTCACGACGCCCTTCGATCCGGTGAATGCGCCGTCGTAGGTGGAATCCGTCGACTGGATCAGGGTGACGCCGGTGCCGCCGCCCGTATTGATGTTGGCAGTGCCCGACAGAGCGCCGTTGATCTGAATCGGCCCCGTGTTGTTGTCGCCGAGAGTAGCGGAGACGACTACGCCGGCTGGGGCAGTCAGAGTCAGCGGCCCGCCGTCGTTAGCCGTCGCACCACCGATGGTAATTGCGCCCGCCACGGTCTGGTAATTCAGATCGCCAGGGCCGGTGTAGGTACCGGTGAAGGTCGATCCAATTTCATTCAGGATGAAAGTCGGCGAATTGACGGCCGTCAAGGTGACGGTCGCTGCCCGCACAAGAATTGGTGCGACGTCAGTACCGATGCCTGCCCCCACGGCCGGGTCGCTTCCACTGAGCAGCGACCGGGTAGCGATCGAAATCGTCCCGGTCGGGCCGGCATTCACCTTGGTGCCGGGCTGCTGTGTGATTGCCCCCTGGAAAGTCGCCGTCGGAGCGGCATCGATAGTTATCTTGCCACCGTCGCCGACCGAGATATTGCTCAGCACGATACCGCCGATGGTCGCATTCGTGACGGCCGTGTCAGTCGCGGAGCAGGTGATGGTAACGGCCGCGGCCGAGTTGTTAGTAGTGACGATGGAGGACAGTGCGTCCATCGATACCCGCTGTTCGTTAACGAGGTCGCGGCTGCCCTGGATCAGGACTGTCCCGGAGAAGGTCGCTCCTCCGATCGTGACACTGGGCCCGATGAACAAGTCGTCGTCGGCCGAGAGGAGAATGTTGCCGGTGTCCGCCTTCACATTGCCGGTGACAAACAAGTTGGAGCCGCCGGCATTCGCCGCGAAGATGCGGATGTCGCCCGCGCCGGTGGCGACGGCCTGCGAGATGACCGTGTCGACGCCACCCCAGTCGTTGAGGTAGATACCGCCTGTGCCGGCTACGAGGCTGGCCGACTGGAGTCCGTTGGGCGTGTTCGGCGTGATAGACGACTGTCCGTCCGAACCGAACATGTCGGTCTGGATCGGGGCGGCCAGCGTTCCGATCGAGCCCGCACCGGTGGTGGTGAGCGTATAGTTGCGCGCCTTGAGAGTGTTGCCGTTGGAGCCGCCTTCGGGGTTGAAGTTGCCGACGAGTGGCGCACCCCAGAGGATGTCGCCGCCGTTCGCCTGGACGGCGAATCCGCCACCGGCCGCGTTGCCGACGGTGCCCAGGCCGATCACCGCGTCTCCGGTGCCGGTGCCGCCCGGGGTATTGACCGTGATGGCGACCGCATCGGCGTTGGTGTTGGCCGACAGGATGCGGGCTGTGGACGCCTGCGTTAAACCTTCCGAGCCGGCCCCGTCGGTGTTGGCGGCAATGGTCAGTGTGCCGCTGAACGACACAGTATCGCCGATATCCGCATTGACGTTGACCGCGTCCGCGCTGGATAGGCTGACGTTGCCGGACACCGCCGAAAGGGCGCTGGCGAGATTCAGCGTACCGAGCAGGTTACTCACGCCGATGCTGCCGACACCAGTGACGGCAAGGTTGAAGTCCGCACCGTCGTCTTCGACGAGGTAAACGCCGCCCGCTGCTCCGCTCGCGGTGATAGTCGTGGCCTTGGTCGCGACCGGCGAGCCGACTGCACCGATGCCGCTCGTGGCCGACAGATTCAGGATCGGGGCAATGAACTTGCCTGTACCTGCCGTGACGTTGGTGACAATGCTCACGGTTGTCTTGGTCGTCGAGCTCACCGCGCCGTTGGCGATAAGGTTGACTGCGTTGGAAATTGCCAGATCGCCGGCGACGGCGACAGCCCCACCCAGGGTCACGGTACCCGATCCGGTGATTGAGGTGGCGACACTGGAAGTCAGGGCGTTGACCACATCGTTGCCGTCATTCAGAACGAAATTGAACTGCGACAAGCCGGCCGACGGCCCCTTCACGCTGTTGGCATTGATGGCGGACCAGCCGGCCGAGATGGCGTTGACCGTCAGGGCAATGGCAGTCGACGAATCGGTCACGGTGTATTCGCCGGCGTTCAGCGATACGGTCAAACTGTTGTTGACACCCGCCCCGGTACTGTACTGGGCGATGCCTGCCGTCACGTCGAGGATGGTGTTGAGGATCGTCGCAACGGTCAGTTCCACGTCGTTGCCGTCGCCTCCTGCGTAGTTCACCGTAAAGATGTACCGCGGGTCGTTGACCGAGACGAAGTTCGGCCCGCCGTTAAACGTTCCGGTGACCGGGTCCGCGCCATCGTTGGCGATGACGACGAACTTATCGCCCACCGCCAGCGTCGGAACGTTGGTAATCTTGAGAATTGCACCGGTGATATCAACCGATCCGGAGACGTTAACCGCATCGAACTGGCCGGCCGACTTGCCCTGTAGATCGAGACCCAGGCCCGCGCCAGCGCCGAGGGTCAGGTTGCCGGTGCCGAGGGAGCCCGCGCCGGCGATACCGGGGCTGAGTGTCGAACCACTCTGACCGGCCACCGGGCCGACCACCGAACCGGTGCCGCTCAGCGTGTCACCCGAGCCGATCCGCACGCCGTTAGAGGCGGTTAGGGTCGCACCCGCCCCGATCTCGGTGCTCGTGCCGAGGTCCGCGATGGCCCCAGAGATGATGGTGTTGGTGGTCGCCGCGGGAATGGTCCATTTCGAGGTGAGCGTAACGTTGTTGGCCCCTGCGTCGAGCGTGGCATTACCGGTGTTGGCATCGCCCAAGGCGGCGTTGACGACGATGCCGCCGCCAATGCCACTGGAAGACAGCGTCAGCGTGCTGCTGTCGGTGTTGGTCGGACCGACAATCGTAAGGATGCCTCCCGAGGTGGCGAGCCGCAGGGTACCCGGGCCAGTCAAAGCTGCCGAGGCGTTGAGGCCGTCGGCATCGTTGAAGAAGCTGCCGTCACCCTCGGACACGTCAACCGGGGTGTTGGTGGCGAGAATCTCGAGCGTCTTGGCCCGGACCTGGAGAGAGCCGATGTTGACGCCGGAGCCGTCGAGGTCGAATCGGATACCCGCCCCGGTGGCCGGCGCGGGCGGGGCACCTTGCGTCAAGTTCGACGCCTTGAGCACTACCTTGCCGTTTACACCCGCATCGACCCGCGTACCGAGAATCTGAAGGATACGGCCCTGGCTGGTCGGGGTAGCGGCCGCGTCCACGAGTACCGTACCGCCGTCACCGATGGTGATGTTACCCAGCAATACGCCGCCAAGGGTGGCGTTGGTGGCCGAGTTGTCCGTCGCGGTCACATACATTTCGACGGCGTTGGCGGCGTTGCTGCTCGTCAACAGCGTTGCCGTGCTGCTGAAGATGATGCGTTGTTCGTTGCCGCCGTCGCGGTTGGCCCGCATGGTCACAGTGCCCGCGAAAGTACCCTGTGCCCCGACGCCGCCGATGATTGCAGTACCGGTCGTATTCGACGGGTCGCCAATGTAAAGGTCGTCGTCGGCGGAGAGGAAGATGTTCCCCGAGCCGGTGTACACCTGGCCGATCACAAACAGATTACTGCCGCCGGCATTGGCGGCGTAAAGTTCGATATTGCCGGAGGTGGCGATCGCCGAGCTGATTGAAAGGTCCGTGCCACCCCAGTCGGCCCAGAAGATACCGCCGTTGCCCGCTGTCAGGATGGCCTGCGAGCCGGCGGCCGTGGTGTCGGGCCCGAAGTTGTCGCTCTGAATCGGGGCGTCAGAGAGGCCGATCGCGCCGGCCGCGCTGAACGTGTAGTCGCGGGCCCGGATCGTGTTCGAGTTAGACCCGCCGACAGGGTTGGGCAGCGTTGTCGCGCTAATGGTGCCAAACGCAGGATTCCAGAGAATTGCGCCACCGTTGGCGATCAGATTGTAAGTCCCGCCGGTCGTGCCGCCGATGGAAGCCGACCCGAGGACGGCGTTGCCCGTGCCGCCAACTCCAGTGTTTACATTCAAACTGGCGGCAACACTGGTCCGGTTGTTTGTCGTAAGCCGCGAGGTCGTGTTCTGAAGGAAGCCTTCCGTACCTTTCCCGTCAGTGTTGGCATTGATGGTCAGGGTACCGTTGAAAGACGTGGTCCCGACGTTGGCGTTGACTTCCACGTCGTCCGCGCTCGAGATCACGATGTTACCGTCGACAGCGGTCGTGGCCCCGGCGATGGTCAGTTTGCCGAGCAGGTTGACCAGTTCCAGGCTCCCGTCGCCGGTGGCCGTGGCCGTGAAGCTCGCACCGTCGTCTTCTGTGACGTAGACTCCGGCGTTGCCGCCGGTGGCGGTGATCGACGTCGCATTGGTCAGAATCGGATTCCCGGTCGCGCCGACGGCGTTCGAACCGTTCAGGCTGATGGTAGGGGCGATCAGTTTTCCACCGCTGGTGAGAATATCCACGGCGGCGCCGGTAAAGATCTCGCTGGAATTGACGGCACCGTTGACCAGAAGGCTGGCCGAGCCGATGGCCCGGAAGTTCTTCGTGGTCGCGGTCAGGGCGGTCAGCGTCGTCGTCGAGGCCGAGTTGCCGTTGAGGGTAACGGAGCCGGAGGAGGCCACAAAGGTCACGCCACCGGCCGAGATGTTACCGGTGCGGGTCACCGTGATGCTGTTGGAAGTGGCGGTGATCGAACTCGAACCCGAGATCGTCAGCGCGAATTCGCCGGTGACATCGATGCCCGCGCCGGCAGTCACCGGGGCGTTAACCGCCAGCGACGTAAACTCGTCGACGGCGATATTCTTCGTGGTCGTGATCGCGCCAGTGACGGCGGCTGAACCGAGACCGCTGAGCGAGATGCTCGCGTCGCCGGCCGCGATGCCGGAGATCGTGTCGCTGCCGTCGTTGACGCCCACGCTGATGCCGGTGATCCCGGTGGACGGCCCGGTGACGGTCTTGGTACCGTCGCCCGTCCAGCCGGCCGTGATCGCGGCGGAAGTCAGCGTGATGTTGCCGGCCACCTCGCTCACCGAATAGGTCGAGCCGGTTTGCGTCCAAGTCACGCCGTTGTTCTGGCCGACGTTCGTGAAGTACAGGACCTGCGTGCCCTGAACGTCGAGAATGCCCGATGCCGTGCTGATGGTGGAGACCGTGGCGACGATATCGTTGCCGTCGCCACCGGCATAGTTGATGGTGAAAGTCACCAGCGGGCTGTTGAAGGCGTTGACCGTCGTGCCACTGACGAACTGGCCGGTGACGCTGTCGCTGCCATCATTGTCAACCAGCGTAACCGAGTCGCCCAGCGCGACCGCCCCGCCGACGAGCAGGCGAAGGTTGGCACCGGTGACATCGACAGTCCCGGTCGTTTTGACCTGATCGTACGTGGCACCGGCCGTCAGACCATTGAGGTTCATGTTCAGAATGCTGCCGGCCTTCAGCTGTAAATTGCCGGTGTTGTAGATGTTGATATTCGGGCCGGCGGGCCGGAAGGTGCCGGTGTTCAGGACCGAGACGGGGCCGGCGACCGCGCCAGTGCCGGCAAGCGTGGCGTTTGCGCCGATTTCGATGCCGTTGGCCGCTGTGATCGTGCCGTTGTTGGTGAGATTGGCGAGGAACTTGGCGGCCGAGCCCGCGACGAAGGTGACCGACTGGGTCGCGTTCGTGGTCAGGGCGTTGTTGAAGGTGACTCCGAAGGTGCCGGCGTCCAGCGTGATCGCGCCGGTATCGCTGTCGTTAAGCGTCGAGCTGACGACGATACCGCCGGCCGTGCCCTTGGCTTCCAGGGTCATTGCTCCGCCGTCGGTGTTAGTCGCACCGCCCACTGTCAAGGTTCCGGCGAGCACTTTGACGACGAGGTTGAGACCGGAGACCGGTACCAGGTTGTTGGCCGTGCCCGAGGTATCGCCACGGCCGCGGGTCGTGGCCGTAATTGTGGCGCCATCGAGTTCGGTGACAAACGCCGGTGCATTGGTCGAGGTCACGTTGACTGTCTTGGCCTTCGTGACAATCGGAGCCGTGGACGCGCCGATGCCGGATTCGACGGCCGGGGCCCCAGCATTGATCTTGCCGCGGGCCTGAAGCGTGACGGTGCCGTTGGCCCCTACGTCAATGGTCGTGCCGGCCAGTTGAACGATGTTGCCGAAGTTGGCGGTAGTCGGCGTGGCGTTCAGATTCACCGTTGCGCCGTTGCCCGTGACGATCTTGCCCACCGTGATGCCGGGTTGAGCGGCGTCGGTCGGGTCGGTATCTACGCCGAAGCTCGTCAGGGTCACCGCGGTCGTCGTCGTGCTGGAGCTCAGGACGGAGGACCCGGCCGCCATCGTCAGCCGTTCGTTGCCGGCGCGGTCGTTGTTGCCGATCAGGGTGATCGAGCCGGGGTACTGGGTGGCCGCCCCAATCGTGGCCGCGGCAGTCAGCACGAGATCGTCATCGGCCTGGAGCGCCACGGCTCCGGTGGTCGTGGCGGTCGTGCTGCCGCTGCGGACTGCGCCCGCGATGAAGAGCTTGTGGCCTGCTGCATTAGCGGCCTTGATCTGGACGGCTCCGGTCGCCGTGGCGACCGCGCTGCCGACCGTCAGGTCGAGCGGACCCCAATCGGTCAGGAAGATGGCCGATCCGCTGAGAGTCGCCACCGAGTTGCCGGGCGTGTCGTCGATGGTGGCGGCATTGTTGGTCTGGATCGGCGCGCCCGAGGTACCGATGGAGCTGGAGCTGGAAAGGTTGTAGTTGCGGGCCGCGATCGTGCTGATGTTGGTGTCCGCGGTGTCGGGCTGAATGGCGAGACCGCCATTCCAGTTGATCGCGCCTTTATTGCCGTTGACCGTCAAGGTCCCGCCGATGCCGCCGGTGGCAAGCGTGGCGACCTGCGTACCGTTGGCCGCGGTGTTCACCGTAATGCTGACATCGCCTGTCGTCCCCAACACGCCGCGAGCGCCCTGGATGTACGCCGACGTGGTCGTGGTCGTTTCCGACGTGCTGCCGTCAGCATTGGCCTTGAGGGTGATCAGACCGGCACCGGTCCTGGCGCCGACGCCGAGGTACCCGTCGATGAACAGACCGTCGTTACTGACAAGAGTGATCGCGCCGCTTTCGGTCTTGATCACTTCACCGACGGCGAGGTTAAGCGTGCCCTTGGTGTTGGTGACGCTGAGAGCGCCGGCACCGGAGACAGTCGCCTTGATGGCCGCACCGTCGGCTTCCGTGAGAAACGCTCCGCCCGCACCGGCCGTCAGGCTGATCGCGCCGGCCTTAGTGAGAATTGGGCTGACACCAGTGCCCAGTGCGTTCGACGCGTTCAGGCTGAGTAGGCCGGTGCCGGTATCGATCAGGCTCGTGCTCGTGGCCGTGACGTTGGCGACGCTAAGGACGGTGAAGTCGGTATTGCCGGTCGAGAGCATTCCCGTGATGGCCAGCGTGTCACCGGCCTGGCCGCCGCCAGTGAGCGAAAACCGCTTGTCGAGCCCGGCGAGCGTGATCGAGTCATTGGCCGAGCCGGTGTTGATCAGGAATTCGCTCAGCGATGCCGCCGGGCCGGTCACCGTGTTGGTGCCACTGCCCGACCAGCCTGCAAGCTGGGCGGCCGGCGACAGAGTGATCGGGCCGGCCGTATCGTTCAAAGTGTAAACGCCGGTGGCGAGCGAGATCGTCAGGTTGTTTGCGAGGCCGAACCCGGCCGAGTAGCTCAGTTGCCCTGAGACAAGGTCCAGGGTGTTAAAAGCCGGCTCCGCGCTCGGCGGCGGTGTAAAGGTAACTTCGAGCCGCGGCCGGCTGGCGATACTCGAAGAGCCTGTGAAGTGGACCTGCCAGCCGTCGGCCGTTCCACTGGCCTGGATGTTGAAGCCGTAATTCTGCTGACCGCTGATCCAGTTCTGAAGGGCGGTGGTCACGTCGAACGAGGCCCGGCTGTCGTACGTCAGGTTGTAGGCGTTGCTGAGGACGAGCAACTCGTTCGTCGAATCACCCGGCTGGGCCACGGCTGTGGTCCGCGAAGTCTTGGTCGATGGTCCGTCCTTGCCGAACACCGGGTCGATGAACTTGGTCGCGGTGGTCCAGTCGACCTTGACCTGCGAGGCGGCCCAATTGCCGGTTGATTGAGCGTTGGCGCTGTCGGCCGCGCCGCCGGTGGTGATGATGAGGCGTGCCGATTGAATCGTGGACCCGAGAGGGATCTGGCCGGGATTGGTGCCGAACAGGTTGTTGAACCGCAGCATCATTTCGTCGTCGGGCGAGCCGAGGTCGGTCGGCAGTTGCCCGTCGAGGAAGACCGGCGTCGTGAGCGTCGCACCGTCACTCGTCACGCCGCTCTGCTGAAGCCACGCCGAGACTGCTCCGTTGTAGCCGTTGACTCCCTGCTGGAACGCGATCGACTGCGTGCCCACCGGCGCGGGCGGATCGTAGGTAATGGAGAGGGAAGGGCGGACGGAAATGTCCGGCGCCCCGATGGTCTTTACGCCCCAGCCATCACTGGTGCCGATCTGGCGCACGAGCAGGCCAAGGTTGTTAGCCGGGTTGGTCGACCAGCTTTGCGCGATCGACGTAATGTCGGCGACGGCGTTGATGTCCGCAGTCAGTGCGAACCCGGCATCGGCCGTCTGATTCTTGAACGCTCCGCCGACGGGGAATTCGTTCTGGACGCCGGGCAACGGACCGGACACATTGTTGCCGAAGCTGACCCAGTTGGTCGTGTTGTCAAACGCGGTAAAGAGCTGCACGGGAGCAAAGGGCCCCGCGGTGGGGGATGTACTGTTGTCCGAGGTGGGAGCTGTCCGGTACGTCAACGTCGCTGACCGGATGATGGACCCCGCCGGGATTTGTCCCGGATTGCTGCCGAAGATGCTGTCGAAGCGGATCAGGTCGAACTGATTCGGCGACGCGAGGTCCGTTGTCGTTCCGTCCAAAAAGTAGTAGCCGCCGGGCGCAGTCGAGCCGTCCACGTTGGACAACGGATCCGTGCTGTCGATGCGGATCTGGATGGTGCCGGCGTAGGGATCCGATGCGCCGGTGGGTATGGCACCCTGCTGAAAGACGATCGTGCTTGCGGGTACGACGCGGAGTTCGAGCGACTCGGCGGCCAATCGGCCGAGTCGGCGCGATTTGCGGTTGACACGGGCAGGACGGGCGAATCGACGGAACCAGGATCGTGCCATGGAATGACCTGCAAGGTGGTGGGTTCAACGGGATCAGACTCTACGGAGAAGCGATAGGCCGGTGCGCTCAAGAAACGGTGCAGACTTGATGAAGATTGGGCGAAGTCAAACGCTGCGAGAAGAGTTGATGAAAGACGCGCCCGGCTACTAGACATACATGTCGCGATATGTCTACACTCCCAGCGTGTTGCCGATTCTCCGAACCTGTACGCTCCTCGTCGCGATGTCGACGCTAGCCTGCTCGGCGTCGAGCCCCGCGATGCCGACCGTGACCGGACAGGTCACCTGGCGCGGTGCGCCCGCCGAGGGCGCGGTCGTCGTTTTTCATCCGGTCGTTGAGACCGGCGACCGGCCGAGCGGAGTCGTGTCCGCGGCCGGCACATTCGAGTTGAACACGGCGGGCCGCCCGGGGGTTCTACCCGGGGAGTACCGTGTAACGATCGTCTGGGACCGTCCGCCGGAAGGGAAGCCAAATGCCCGTCGCGAAGACTATGTCGACGCGTTTCGCGGCCGGTACTCCCGGCCGGCCGAATCTCATCTGAAGGCCACTGTCCCGCCCCAGGGAGGGGCCATCCCAATCTTTGCCCTGCGGTGAATCATCCGGAGAAATGTCATGCGCCTGCGCCGTGCCTTTACGCTCATCGAGCTCCTCGTGGTCATCGCGATCATCGCCATTCTGATAGGCCTTCTGTTGCCGGCCGTGCAGAAAGTGCGCGAGGCGGCGGCCCGATCGGCCTGTACCAACCACCTCCGGCAACTCGGGTTGGGCATCTACAACTATGAAAGCGCCCGCGGCCACTACCCGCCCACCGGCACCACCGTCGCCGGGGCCAAGGGTCATTCGATCTTTTCGTACCTGCTGCCGTACATCGAGCAGGGAAACGTCGCCACACTGATTCGCTACGACAAACCGCTTTATGCTCCCGAAAACATGAAGCCGCCGCTGGGGACGAATGCCGGCAATCCCTTCGGAACCAAGATCAAGATCCTGATGTGCCCGTGGACACAGGACCGCCAGGCCGACTACGGGCAGGTCGGCTACCTCGCCGTCGCGCCCGGAATTGCCGTGTTCGGCGTGACCGATTACGGAGTACTCGACGGGATTGGATCCGCGTATGCGGGTTTGGCCGGCGGCGTGCCCAGCGGGAGGACGGGGGCCCTACGGTACGCCACGCTCACGGGGACTGACTTCAACCCCAAGACCTACGTCAAGGACATCGAAGACGGCACTTCCAATACAGTGCTGATCGCCGAAGACGCCGGCCGGACCAGCGTTTGGGAAATGGGTAAACTCGTCCTCGGCCGACGCAGCGAGGCCGCCTGGTGCGATCAGGATACGGAGTTTTTTGTGCACGGATCGTCGCTCGATGGCAGCGGCGGCAGTTGCGCTATCAACTGCACCAACGAAAACGAAATCTACTCATTCCACGCCGCCGGCGCCAACGTAGTCATGGGCGACGGCCACGTCACGTTTCTCCGCGCCAACATCAAACCCGCCGTCATGGCTGCACTCGTCAGCCGGGCTGGCGGCGAAGTGAACAACTATGTCGAGTGATCGTTGCGCTCGGCGACGGACTGGCAGTTGCAATCAAATGGACCGATGGGTAAGAATCACTGCCGTCAGCCTCCGGCCCGAATTGGTGAGCAATACAAGTCCCAAGGCGATTGTCCATTCAGGGGACACCTCACAATGGGAATAAAGCGAAGAGTCCTGGATTAGTGCATTGCAAAATCGCGGCGGAGTAACAATGTAGCGCCGAGCGAGCAGACAGCGGCCAGAAAAAAGTGCTGCGGACAAACTTGCATTGCCGTTGTCTGCGATGATGGGAAACCGCCCATCATCCGGCCGCAGGAGGCACCGAGGTGGACGCGAACATGGAGCCATGGAGCGAGATCCGACGCCGGGTTCTGACCGGCGGGCTCACCAAGCATTGGGCGTGCGAGCAGCATCGGGTTCATTGGTAGACGCTGGCCAAGATCCTGACCGAGAGAAACCGCGACGATACCCACGGTCGAGGTCAAGCCGGCGTCTTAATATCAGGCTGCCAACAGAAACACGAGCGCTAAAGTGACGGACATTGGACGCGACCCGGTGCGCTTCCGAAAACACCGACCAAGTCAGATTCCGGT
>JAIBBI010000141.1 GCA_019694755.1 Gemmataceae bacterium | reverse complement strand
CGGTGTTGTTCAGATGCCACTGGTTGGCGAAATTCGGATCGTTGGTGTATCGCACGCTCTCGATGGCCAGCGCGGGTGAGGCCCAGATCAGTCGTGCATCGTGCGACAGGTCCTCGGCCAGCGCGAGGGTCGCCCGGCCGTTGCCCGCGGCGACCGTCGCATAAAACTGATCCGGAGTTCCGGCGAGCGGCCGGTGGCTGCTGAAGCGGGAATCACCGGCGAAGAACGACTCGGCATCGAGGCCGGGCTTGAGCCGGATCACGACTTCATCGAGCGCGATGACGTAACCGCCGGTCGCCGGGTTGGCGAACACCGGGGCGGCCGTCAGGACGCCGGCCCGGCCCATAACCGGTGCCGCCTCCCGGGCATCGAGTCGGGGGCCGGGCGCGAATTCGAGAATGGCCGCGTCGTCGCCGAGTTCCTGCACGACGCGCAGGCCGGCCAGCATACCGCCGGCCGATGTCAGACTGGCCCAATCGGCCGGGCCACTCCACTGCACCGCGACCTGCCCGGCCCGCTCGGCCAGCGGCACCGCCGCGCCGCCGGCGCGGTAAAAGTCGCCGCGGTCGATCAGGGCGGCGGGGACAAGTCGGGATTCCAAGCGCTCGACGGCGCGGAGTGACGGGGATTTCATTGCGCTACGTTGACTCGTTGTTGCCGGGGTCTCTTCAGGAGCAGTAATCCAGGGCCGGGGCCGCCATCGGCTATTGCGGTTTGCCCGTTGCCCGGAGCACGCCGACATACAGGCTGCCGTCAGTTTTCCACGGGTCGCCGCCGCCGTTCTTGCCCTCCCGGACTTTGTGAAAATCCGGCACGATCGACTTGTCGAGCAGGTCGCCGGATTTCTGCAGGTCCTGAAACAGGTAGTCGCGCTCGGCATCCACGTCGGGCGCGGTCACGTGCGTGACCTGGCCCGTGGTCCGGCTCAAGCCGACGTGTTCATCGTAGACGGCCGAACCAACCCATAGCGGCCGGCCCTGATCGTCGAGTTTCTCCGACTTCCAGAAGCGGACGTGGTGACGCTTCCGCGGGTCGTTGCCGACGGGTTGCTCGAACGCGAGGTCTTCCTTCCGGCCCCAGAGAAACAGGTTGGAAACCGGGGCCTCGTCGTAAGGCCGTTTCAGAACACTGGCCTCGGCGATTTCGAGGCAGCTCTTCAGCGTCAGCGGGTCGGCCGGATACCACTTCGCTGCGACCATCGCCCGCATCATGTCGTGCCGGCTGCCGATCAGCGCGACGTTCAGCGGGTCGCCGGGGATGCCGGAACCGGTGTGCGTGATGCCCGGCATATCTTCGAGGGCGGGGTGCCGATGGGTGTACCGCTTCCAGAATTGCGGCATGAGCACGTAGGCGACGATCAGATACGCCGCCACGATGATCGCGAGCGTCGCGAACCACGATCGGCGCGGGCGGACAGGTGTTGGCGTTTCCATCCGGCACACTCGCTGCAGGACCAAGGGGAAGTCTGGAAATGCTATGAGCCGCCGGCCCCGGGGAAAGAAACCCCGCGGAGCCGCCGGCTCATCGATTGCGATTCGACTCGTTACTTGGGCATCGCCTTCGGTGCGGGCTCGGCATCCAGCGTGAACTCGACGGTGTATTCCTGACCCGTCTTCACGTCGATTTCCTTCTTCCTCGTGACCTCCCGGCCGTTGTGCATCCATGTGGCCGAGAAGGCGTAGACCCAGGTCTTATCCGCGTCCATCGCCGGCGAATCGAACAGGCGGTACGACCCCTGTTGCGTGGTCGCCTCGCCGTTGATCAGCAGCCGGGCATCGGTGCTGGGCAGGTAGATATGCAGGCGTACTTTGTCGGCCGCAAGCGGTGTGACCGATTGCGGGGTTGCCCGGGTCGGCATGGCCAGCGTGGGCGACGCCATCGATTCGACGATGATCGGGCTGTCGTAGTACGGCCGGACGTAGACGCTGTTGCCGTAGTAGGGCCAGGGAGAAGCGTTGATCCCGACGCCCCAGCCGCCGCCCCAGCCCGGCCCCCAACCGGGCCCCCAGTAACCGCCGCCGGGCCGGACGATGATCGTGTTATTCCCGCCGCCCCCCGGTGGCGGGCCGCCCTTCGGCATTCCACCGCCCATCGGCGGGCCACCCTTCATACCGCCGCCGCCACCCATCGGCGGGCCACCGCCGCCGCCCTTCATCCCACCGCCGCCGCCGCCCATTGGCGGACCGCCACCGCCTCCTTTGCCGCCACCGCCGCCGCCGCGCTGCGCATGGAGCAATGCGGGTACGCCGATCAGCATGGCCGTGACGGCCGATGCCTGCAACACTCGATTCCAAGCCGGAAGAGACACGATGACACCGTGGTCAGAAGACGCGAACTCACGATTGCGACGCCACCCCATTTTACCACACTGGTGCGACGACCGGGTGACAACGCAAAAGACCCGCCGGGTTTGATCCGGCGGGTCTCGGAAGCTGGGGAACATGGATTCGAACCATGACTAACTGGTTCAGAGCCAGTCGTGCTACCGTTACACCATTCCCCAATTGGACTTCGGTATTTTTAAGGCTTCTTCGCGTTCCGGTCAAGGTCGTCCAGCCAGCCGAGGATGTACCCCGCGTAGTACACGCCTGAAGCGTTCGAGGGTCGGCTGGGCTGAAGGCCGTAGCCGCCGTCGGCGTTTCGGCATCGGCCGATGAACGCCCGCATCTGGGCCGGCTCCACGGGGCCGGATTTCAGCATCGTCAGCGCCCGCATCACGCGATAGGTGCTCTCGAGGTCCGAGCCGTCCTGGCTGCCGTCGGCATAGCCGCCGTCGGGCCGCTGGCCGGTCCGCATGACCTTGATGACTTCCTCCTGCTTCTGGGCGGCCGCGCCCATCCGCATGGTCATGGTGATAAACGTCGCCGTCGCCCGCGGTGCGGTCGGCCCGAGGCCCCAAGTGCCGTCCGAGCGTCGCTGTTCGTAGATCGCCCGCAGCCAGGCCGCGCTCGTCGGAAACTTCTCGTTGATCGCTTCGGTCGCGGCCAGCGCGATCCGCACGTCCTCCATCGTCCGCGACTCGGTCGCCAGGTACTTCACGGCCGGCCCGCGGACCTTCTGCAAGTCGGGCAGGTTGAGTTCGGCACACGCCATTAGTCCGACGGCCGTGGCGTCGACGGCCGGGATCCCGCCGGGCGTCGGGGCGAACCCGCCGGTCCGGTCGTCGAAGCAACTCAAGACGAACTTGGCCTCGGCGGCCGGGTCGGCGAGTTTCCCGCCGAATTTGCCGATCGAGCGGATCACCCCCGAAGTCGGCCGCAACTCCGGCTTGCTGCCGTCGCCGGGCCGGGCACGGATCAGCGTGTATCCGCCGCTCGGCGAGCGGAGCGATTGCAGATAAGCGACGGTCGCCTGTTTCTCTTCGGGTGTCTGGGCGGACGACGCCGAGGCGAAGGCAACCGCACAAGAGAGGGCCAGCAGGTAGGCACGGGTTCGCATGAAAGCTCCGATGATCATGCCGATTTCGGGCGGAACGCGCGGACCACGGCTTCGTGAGTCGTGATGTACGGTCCGCCGATCAGGTCGAGGCAGTACGGTATGGCGGGAAACACGGCCAGCAGGCACTCGCGCACGGCCGCGGGTTTTCCAGGTAGGTTGACGATCAGCGACGAGCCGCGAACCCCGGCAATCTGCCGGGACAAGATGGCCGTCGGCACCGACTTCAGCGACACCGCCCGCATCAACTCGCCGAAGCCGTCGAGGAGTTTGTCGCAGACGGCCTCGGTAGCCTCGGGGGTCACGTCGCGGGGCGCAGGGCCGGTGCCACCGGTCGTCACCACTAGGCCGCATTCCCCGCACAATTCTACCAAGGCGGCCTCGATACCCGCCCGGTCGTCGCTGACGATTCGGGCAACCGCTTCCCACGGGCTACTGACAATTTCATCAAGACAGGAACGGATCGCCGGACCGCCCCGGTCTTCGTATTCGCCCCGGCTTGCCCGGTCCGAAACCGTCAGAATGCCAATCCGTGCCGCGGTCATACCCCGACTCCCTTGCCCTCAGGGTAAGGACCGCCCGGCCCGTCGTCCCTAAGTTGTCTGGAATTCGCGGAGCATTCACCGTGCACACTGTCTGGACGTTTCACTCGGCGGCCTCCCTCGTTTACGGCCCCGGGTCGCTCGATCGCCTCGGCGAATCGCTGCGCACGATTGCCGCGCGGCGCGTCTTCCTCGTCACCGACGCGATCCTGAAAAAGCTCGGCCTCGTCGACCGCGTGGTTGCCCTTCTCCGCGCCGCCTCCGTCGAATGCCAGGTGTTCGACGAGGGCCGGGCCGAGCCCGCGCTGCACCTCGTCGAGCGGGCGGTCGCGGTGGCCCAGCCGTTCGCGCCCGATGCCGTCATCGGCCTGGGCGGCGGCAGTAACATGGACGTGGCCAAGTTCACCGCGGTTCTGCTCCGGCACGGCGGTCGGCCGCACGACTACCTCGGCGACGGCAAGATCCCCGGGCCGACCGTCCCGGTCGTCTGCATCCCAACGACGGCCGGCACCGGCTCGGAAGTCTCCGGGGCGGCCGCGTTCACCGATACCGATCGCCGCGTCAAGGTCGGCTCGCTAAGCAACTGGCTCCGCCCGGCCATCGCCCTCGTCGATCCTGACCTGACTTTGAGTTGCCCGCCCAAGGTCACGGCCGACTCGGGGATCGACGCCCTGACCCACGCCGTCGAGGCGTACACGGCCGTCGACTTCGCCGACTTCCCGCTGCCGGCCGGAGAGCGGTCCGTCTATCAGGGCCGGCACCCGCTCAGCGACCTGACGGCCGGGCGGGCCATTGAACTCGTCGGCCAGCATCTCGTGAACGCCGTCCGCGACGGCAGCGACCGCACGGCCCGCGACGGCATGATGCTCGCCGCCACGCTGGCCGGCATGGCATTCTCCAACTCCGGCGTCGCGCTGGTCCACGCCCTCGAGTACCCCGTCGGCGGTGCGACCGATTGCTCGCACGGCGAAGGTAATGGGCTACTCCTGCCGCACGTCATGCAGTTCAACCTGCCGGCGCGCCGGGCCGAGTTCGCCCGGATCGCCGGTTGCCTCGGGGCGAAGCCGGAGGCTGAAGAGGCCGTGGCCGCCGTGTTCCGCCTTCAGGAAGCGATCGGAATTCCGCGCCGACTCCGCGACCTTAGCGTGCGCGAGGAGCAGTTGCCGGACTTCGCCGAGAAGGCGTTCGCCCTGCAACGAATGCTGCGGGTCAACCCCCGCCCGGTGACGGTGGAGTCGCTGCTCGGGATCTACCAGTCGGCGTACTGAACTACCGCGGCGTCAGCAGTTGCCCGGGCGCGCGACGCAGGAACCGCAGTCGCCCTGCCGGCCATCGCTTCAACTCGACCAGCGAAATTCCCAGCGCGACCATCGCCAGCCCCGCCCCGGCCACTGCGAACCACGCCAGCCAGGTGGTCACGGCCGGCAGCCAGGCCCACAAGACAGCGACCGGACCGACCACGAGCATAGGCCGGACGATCTGCCGTGCGTACGTCCGGGCCGATATTCCGGCGAGGCAACACACCGACGCGATGACGTAAACGCTGAACAGCGCATGCGGGATTGCCGTTCCGACGGCGACGCCCGCAATCCCGGCCAGTCGGACGAGAAGGATGCTCAGGCCCAAATTGGTCAGCCCCTCGGCGAGCGTCGCCCGGGCGAACCCCTTGAGCCGGCCGACGCCGTACAACACGCGACTCGCTACCGATTGCGCGATCGACAGCGACACCACGGAACCGAGCACGAGCAGCACCGGCACCGCGCTCGCAAGATACTCCTCGCCGATCCACAGCCGCAGGAACGCGGGGCCGAGCAGCAGCAGGCCGGCCTGCGCGGTCAACCCGGCATACCATGCCGCCCTGCTTCCTGCGAGGAACGTCACACGCAGACGGTCGTGATCGCCGACCGCTTCCAGTCTGCTGAATGTAGCCGTCAATGTCGTCGTGGCCGACCGCAGCACCGACTTGGTCATCTCGACCAGTCGGCACGCCAGCGCGAACGGCGTGATGGCCGCCACGCCGAGCCAGGGGCCGATCACGAACGCATCAGTGTGAAACGCCAGCCGGCCGGCAAACATGGCGCACATCGCATCGCGACTGTAACCCGCGATCTGCACCGCGGTCGCCCTGTCAACCGTCCGCGGCCGATAGCGCAGGCCCGGCACCGCCCGCCGAACTCCCCACGCCAGGATCAGGTGCTCCAACAAGTTGCACGCCGTCAGCACAACACCCAGCGCGATCAGCCGTCGCTCGAACGTCAGGGCCCCGATGGTCAGCGGCACGCGGACGATCAGGATCGTCGTCCGCACCGCGCTCTTGAACCCGAATTTCCCGAGGCCGTCGAGCAGGGCTGGGTATACGCTCAGCGGCAGCGTCGCTGCGAAATTGGCGACGAGGATCACGAACAGTCCGAGGAACTCCCCGCGGTGTTCGCCTCCCGGCAGGCAGCGGTCGAGGAACAGGAGCGCGAACACCACGCCAATCGCGAGCGCGATCGCTCCACCGGCCGCGAAGAACGTCAGCGCGGCCGAGTAGAGTCGGGTCAGGGCCGGCTCGTCGTTCTGCGCCAATGCCCGAGGTGCAAATCGGACCAGTGCGGCCGCCACGCCCATGTCGAAGAGTGTCAGATACGCCACGAACGATTCGACGAAGCTCCACGCCCCGTACCGCGCGTCGCCCAGGGCGCGGAGGACGATCGGAGCGAGCACGAACGTGACCGCGAGTTGCGCGAGGAACGCGGCCGAGTTGCTGCCGGCATTGGTCAGGAGTTGGCGGGCGGAGAGCTTCATCCGGCGATCCGCAGCTCCCAGTCGGGCTCGTTGCGGAGCTGTCGCCAGCCGCGCCGAATCGCCTCCGGCGCGAACGAGACCGCCAGCGCCTTCCACGCGATCAGGTCGTACGGCCGCATGGCGAGCGCTTTGAGCAGCCAGCGCCGGCCCGCGCCCGGGCCTCGGCGATCAACGATGCCCCGGTGCCGGTAAGTCTCCGCCAATGCGAGCCGGGCCACCCGCGGGTCGAGCCTTGCCGGGATGTCGTGTTCGGCCTGGAACCGCGCCATGATCCCCAGCACGGTGTCGAGCCGCTCCACGACGCGGCGCGAAAGGTTGGCGTGGCCCATGCGGTAGTCGACGAGCGGCTCATCGACGTAGTCGAATGTCGTGAACCGGGCCATCCGCAGCCACCAGTCGTAGTCGATGGCCAACGAGAGCCGTTCGTCGAACAGGCCGACGTGGTCGGCCGCCTCGCGCCGGACCAAGGTCGAGGAGAAGCAGACGAAGTTGTCGCGGAAGAGGTAGTCGAGCACGTCGCCGCGGTAAAACGTCCGGGTGTCGCCGGCCGTCACCTTCCCTGCCTCGTCGATCATCCGCCGGCGGGAGTACACTACGCCCAATTCCGGCCGGCCTTCGAACATGGCCAGTTGCCGGGCCAGCTTGTCCGCCCGCCAGCGGTCGTCGGCATCGAGAAACGCAAGGAACCGGCCCCGCGCCAGCCGCAGGCCGGCATTCTTGGCCCGGGTCTGCCCGGCATGATCGAGGCGGACGAGGCGAAAGCGCGGGTCGGCCAGGAACTTCGTGATCCGCTCGACCGAATCGTCCTTCGAGCCGTCGTCGATGACGACGCACTCGAAGTCGCCCATGGTCTGGGCCTGCACGTCGGCGAGGGCGTCGGTCACGTAACGGCCGTAGTTGTAACAGGTCACGATGACGCTAACGGTGGGATTCATGCCGCCTGCCCCCGGCGGGCGTCCGCCAGCACGTGGGAGATGCAGAATCGATACTTGCCCGAAGGCTCGCGCTCAATTGCGTCAGTGAATTCGCACTCATACCGGGTCGCCGGGCCGAACCGTTCGCGGACCATGTCGGCCAGGGCGACCTCCGCGCCAGCCGCCCAGTCGGCCGCACGGACGATGCGGAACCGCAGGAAGTCGACCTTCTCCTGCACAATCTGCAACTGGGCGATACCGGGCACCAGCGTCGCGAAGTTCTCCGTCAGCGAGATGCCCGAGATGTAATGGCCCGAAGGTGTGACGACGTAGTCGGCCTCGCGACCCTCGACGGCGGCCAGCCTCGGGGCGGCCCGGCCGCAGGCGCACTCGCCGGCCGACCAGCGGGCCACGTCTCCGACGCGATACCGAACCAGCGGCATGGCGAAGTTGCTGAGGTCGGTGATGACCACGTCGCCGGGCTGACCCGGGGCGGCCGGGCGATCCCCCGCCAGCACTTCGACGAACACCGAATCGACGTTGATGTGCAGCCCGTCGTGAGCCGGGCACTCGCAGGCGATCAGGCTCACCTCTTCGCAGCCGTACCGGTTGGTGACGGGGCAGCGGAACACCGACTCGATGAGCTTCCGCTCGAAGCCGTGCAGGACCATCGCAGTGGTGATGATGCCCGCCGGCGCGGGCGGCACGATGCTCCGCTCCCGGCAGCGATGGGCGACGAGATACACCGAGTGGGCGTGGCCGAACAGAAGCGCGGGCCGGCGGACGATCAGCCGATCGACGAACCGGTCGATGGCCGCGGCATCCATCTTGAGCGTGTCGAGGTGCAGGGCCCGCTCGTACAGTGCGTTGCGGAGCCAGCCGCGCCAGCCGAACTGCTTGTACTCGGGGTTGCCCCAGGCCTTGGCGATCGCGCCGCCGCGTCGCCAGCCGCTGTCCTCATCGGCGAGCAGCGTGGCGGCCCGCTTCCAGGCCATGCCCGCTTCGTCGATGCGCACGCGAAGTGGCACGCCGGTGGAGCCCGAAGTCTTCTTGGAAATCAGCGGCTCGCCGCGGTACGCCGACGAGATCAAATCGTCGCCGCGCTCGCGGATCGTCGTCTTGGAGAGCGTGGGCAATCGCAACAGGTCGGCCGGCGTGAACCGCGCCGGGTCGATCCGGGCGGCGCGGAACAGGTCGCGGTAATAGGGTACGGTAGCGACGGCATGACACGCCAGCCGGCGGAGTCGCACTGCCTGCCGGGCGGCGACTATCTCGGGGGCGTCTTTCCGGCGTCGCTCGATTTCCCGGAGGTAGCCGGGCGTACGCGGGTCGTCGCGGCGGAGCCACATCGGCCAGATCACGTCGCGGAACAGGCGGTCGGTCAGGCCCATGCGCCGGTCCCTCCCGCCGACCATACCGGCACGGCCGCTTCGCGGGGCCGATAGGACCGCACGAGCACCGACGAGAACGCCGCGTACCAGACGTAGTTGTACCGGTAAAGATTGTGCCCGAAGACGCCCATCAGAAGCAGCAGCACCGTCGACACGCCGATCGCCTGCACGAGGTGATACAGCGGCTCGCCGCGCGGGTCGTCGACGTCCCGGCGGAGCCGCCGCTGGACATTGCGCAAGTTGCGGACGATGGCGTAGAGGAGCGTGCCGAACATGACGATGCCCGCGGTACCGAGTTCGCCGGCGAGTTGCCCGTACAAGTTGTGCGATTCGATCGGCATCTTGGTGGCCGGTCGCCAGGCCCCGGGCCCGAAGCCGAACAGCGGATACCGCCCCCACATCTCGAGGCCGGTCAGGAAGCCCACGATCCGCCCCTCGCCCGACTCCTGCGCGTTAGCCGGGCCGACGCTGGGATCAATGATCGTGTGAAACCGGTTCCGCAACTCCTCGGGCAGGAGCATGAACGCCAGTGGGGCCGCCGCGACCGCGGCCCCGAGCCAGACGACCTTTTTCCGCCCTGTGAGGTACACGAGCATCATTCCGCAGGCTCCCAGGCCTAGCAGCGACGACCGCGAGCCGGTCAGGCCGATGCAGCCGATCGTCAGCAGCACGTAGCCGATGAGCAGCCAGCGGTGCCAGCCCCTGCCCCACGAGAACCAGAGGTAGCGGACGAACGGCAGGGCGTAGACCATCGACGCGCCGAAGCTGTTCGGGTCGTTCAGCGATTGATCCACGCCGACGAGGCGGACGATGCCCATGCGGTACACGTGCCGGCCGTTGCGGAACTCCCAGACCGAGTGCAGCATGTACAGACTCATCACCGCGAGGAACACGACGATCGTGCGGTGGACGTCGCGCTCGCCGCGGAGAGTCGTCGACAGGATCAGGGCGAACCCGACGACGAGCGTATAGTTCTTGACCGGGATCTCGCCGAACTCGTTCCACGGGCTCAATATCCATGAGGCGTAAACGACGAGTCCCAACCCGATCGTCGCCAACTGGCCGAGGTCCGGCGTGAGCCGCTTCCACACCACGCACCACGCGGTACACATGAGTGTGAAGTAAAGCAACTCGATGCGTAGAGGTTCCAGAAACGGCCAGATCTCCATCGGGCGGTGGACCATCAGGTAGATGTAGCCGGCAATGATGTGGATCATGCGGCGGCCCTCGTGCGCTTGACCGTGGCCGGGTTGCCGACCGCGACCGCCCCGACCGGCACGCCATGCACCACCACGCTCCCGGCCCCGACCACCGCGCCCGCGCCGACATCGGCCATGACGACGCACGAGTTGCCGACCCACGCCGCCCGGCCGACCGTCACCGGCGTGTAGGCCCCGGGTTGCGACTGCACGGAGGCCGACGGGTCGCTGAACCCGTGCTGCCGACGCCCGCTGAGCAGGTCGACGTTGCTGCCGAGCGTGACATCATCTTCGAGCACGCACATGCCCAATGTGCCGCGATTGCCGACGTACACCCCCCGGCCGATGGTGACCTGCGGGTGCGCGAGCGTCGTCCCGAATCCGATGTGCACGTCAGTGGCGCAGTCGTCGAGCGCCATCGCATAGAATGACCGCCGCACGAAGATGCCGAGCCGCCCGGGCACCAGACTGAGCAGTTCGGAGCAGCCGGCAAACCAGCCCTCCCGGCCGAGCCGTCGCCCGGCCCGGGCCGGCAGCCAGAGTGGCGTGAGCGCCACCGCGCCGGCATACACCAGCAGATTCCGCACGAGGGACTTCATGGACGGCGCGCAGGCGGACGTGGTGACGCGGCTTGCACCGTCTCCCACCGGTTCACAGCATTTCGGCAACGCCCGCACGTACCTCATCTCCTGGCTCATGGCCCGCTCGGTCGCGGGCCGGGTGATCCTCCGCGTCGAGGACATCGATGCCGGGCGGACCCGCCCGGGCGCGATCGATGAAGCCGTCCTCGACCTCCGCTGGCTCGGCCTCGACTGGGACGAAGGGCCGATCGTCCAGTCGCGGCGGTTGCCGCTCTACGAGTCCGCACTGGCCCGGCTTCAGGCCGCCGAACTCGTGTATCCCTGCACCTGCACCCGGGCGGACATTGCAGCGGCGGCCAGCGCTCCGCACGAACAAGGCGGCGAGCCGACCTACCCGGGCACCTGTGCCCGTCGCCGGGTCGCCGATGCCGCGACGCTTACCCGCCCGTTCGCCTGGCGGTTCCGCGTCGATCACTCGCCGGCCTTCGTCGACCGGTTCGTCGGGGCCGTCGCGCTCGACCTCGGGCGGTTCGGCGGCGACTTCGTGGTCTGGAAGTCGGCGGGCGAGCCGGCGTACCAGCTAGCCGTGGTGGTCGACGATGCGGCCGGCGGCGTCACCGACGTCGTCCGCGGCGACGACCTGCTGCCCAGCACCCCCCGCCAACTGCTGCTGTATCACGCGCTCGGGCTGAACCCGCCCCGGTTCACCCACGTGCCGCTCGTGCTCGATGCCGAGGGCCGGCGACTCGCCAAGCGTCAGGGCGGCCATCACCTCTCGGCTCTGCGGACCGCAGGGGTCGCCCCGGAGGTCGTGATCGGCCATCTCGCCGCGTCGTGCGGCTGGATCGATTCGCCCCGGCCGATGCGCCCCGCCGACCTGATCCCGCTCTTCTCGCTCGACACCATCCCGCGGACGCCGTGGGTGGTTCACGCGGCCCTGGCGGCGACGCTGAGCTGAGCGCGGTGCCAATCGACCTGCTGCTTCAGCCCGGCATCGAGGCCGATCGTGGGTCGCCAGCCGAGGTGCCGGGTGATCTTCGCCGTGTCGGCCGTGGTGTGCCGCTGGTCGCCGGGCCGGGCCGGGCGCGAGACCGTGCGGGCGGGCCGGCCGATGATCGATTCGAGCTTGTGCAGAATGTCCCAGACGCAGGCGGTCTCGCCGCCGCCGACGTTATAGACCTCGCCGGCCGGGGCCTCGAGTGCCGCGACCGTCGCGCTGACGCAGTCGTCGATGAACGTGTTGCCGCGGACCTGCTGCCCGTCGCCGAACACGTCGATCGTCTCGCCGAGCAGGATGGCGCGGGCGAACTTGTGGTATCCCATGTCGGGCCGCTGGCCGGGGCCGTAGACGCTGAAGTAGCGGAGCGTCACGAGCGGCAAGCCGATCTCGTCGGCGTACGCCCGGCAAAGTTGCTCGGCCGCGAGCTTCGTCACACCGTAGGGCGAGATCGGCCGGGTCGGCAGCGACTCGTCGCCCGAGGCGTACTTGCCGTACACCGACGACGTGCTGACGTAACGAACTTCCGCAGGTCGGGGCACCGGCACGCGACGGCCGCGAGACGCTGAGTCGCGGTCACGTTG
>JAIBBI010000140.1 GCA_019694755.1 Gemmataceae bacterium | reverse complement strand
AACGGCGCGCCGCCTGCCAAGAATCGTTGCGCGTACACGTCACCACTGGTTGCCACACCAAGAATGTCTTGCGTCCATGAAACTACGAAATTTCCTGCCGTGTCGCTTGCTACTCGCGGTGCCCATTGGTTGTTTGTAGTCGTTCCGTTAACGCGAAACTCACCGCCCACCGCGGTCCCATTTGGGGCAAACAGCCGCGCGAAGATGCCATCACCATCGCCGTCCTGCCCAACGCTATCCCATGCAACAACGAAGTTCCCGCCTGCGTCCGCACTGATTGCGGGCAGTTTCTGGGAGCCGGTCGTCGTCGAGTTGACTGCCATTTCGCCAGTTAATGGCACTCCGAGGCTATTGAATCGCCGAAGGTAAACGCCGTCAGCGTCGCCGTCTTGCCCGATGCTTCTCCAAACCACGACGAAACTGCCGTCTGGTTGCGTTACAACTTGCCCGCCACCTTGCGCGTTGGCGGTCGTAACATTGATGGCAATCTCGTTTGTTGCCGCTTGGCCGTCCGCACCAAACACGCGAGCAAACACGCCATCGCCATCGCCATCCTGCCCGATCGACTTCCAAACTACGACGAACTTTCCGTCGGACCATGCTGCTATCGCGGGCGAGTCCTGAACGTCCGGAGTGTACTGGTTGGCGATAATCTCGCCCGTCAACGGAATGCCGGCCGGCGAGAACCTGCGGACCATCATGTCCCTTCCGGTCCCGGTTGACTCATCGCTCGACCAAGCCATGACGAAACTGCCGGTAGCATCTACAGCGACAGCGGAACTTGGTCCTTGCCGACCAGTCGTTGTGACGTTGGCTAAAAAGCTCGCCCCGGAAAGCGCGCCATTCCGGTTCAATTTTTGCACGCGAACGTCATAATTCGGGCTATCGCCATCACGGAATGAAACCACAGAGTCGCCCTGAGAATTAAGTGCCACTGTCGGATTTGTTTGCGATCCGGATACCGCCGTGTTTACGCGAAACTCCTGCCCAGATGCCACTACCAGCGAAGGAACGACTCGCGACTCAAGTGAGTGAAGTAACGGTTTGAATCCGATACGTGGGCGAATCTTCATGATTGACTCCGCAGGCGACGATGGGGCCGGGGGCGTGATTGCCGGGCCTCCCAAACTACGACTATCCACCGATTCCAAAATTACCATCTTGCGCGTGGAAAAAACTGGACCACCGCGGTCGCGGGCGTGTCGGCCTTCGGTTCAACACGCACCAACCAGAGCGAGCATGGCCCGGCGGATCGGTTCCGACAGAGTTGGCCACGCTGTCAGGATGCGTGTCAGGTCGGGGTCGTTGCCGTCCAATTTGGGCGTCGTTTTGGTCAAGGCGCAGTCACGGCGCGGCGAGGTGTTGTCGGAAGTGCCGTCCGGGTCATGCGTTACGGATTCGTTGCATCGGACTTTTAATCCGCAGGTCCCGGGTTCGAATCCCGGCGAGTCCACTACGACAGACGGCGGGTGTTTGGCACAGCGCCGTCCTGTGCCGACACGGCACCCATTTCAGCGTGATTCGGCTCCATCGAGTCAAATCACTTCGACAAACGGCCGCAGCCGTGCGACCGTTTGCACCAACCCCTGGCCTTCAAGAATAGTCAGAAGCTCGTCAGCGGTTTTCGGCGGGTTCCGCAATCCGTCCCGCTGCCGTTTGACTGCATCGCAGAACGCGTCCGGTTCGGCGTCGAACAGCGAGACCAGAAACTCGTCAGGATGGGTCGCCTCGATGACGTGACCGGCCAGCAAGGTTTCGGGGAAATCCTTCAAATTGAAAGTGACAATTACCTCTGCCTCGGCATGGATGGCGGCCGCCAGGACATGGCGGTCGTCTGGGTCTGGCAGGGTCAAGGAATCAATCAGCCCCTCGTATCCAGACACGAGACAATCGCGCACGGCTTCGTCCATCAGGTTTCTCGTCCTCACGAGCCGCTCGGGCGAAAGTGCCGGATTGTTCGCCAGCACGTTTCGCATCCATTCGTCGTGGATGGCATTCGTCCACTTCGCCCGCACCAGTCCCGCTTGCGCGAGCCGGATGAGCAGATCGCGCAGTGGCGCAGGGTAAAGGACATTGGCGTCGTACACGGCCTTGACGGGATGCTCCATCAGTAGCCCATCTCCAACTCCTGCGCCTCGGCCGTGAGTTGATCAATCACCTTGGCCCGCGCCGCGTCGTCCTTCCGCTTGTAGGCCAAAAGATCATCCAGGCGCACCCGGCGGTACTTTCCCACCGTCCGCGACGGGATTCTGCCTTCGTCGATCAGTTTGACGACGTAGGGTCGCGACACGTTGAGCAGGTCGGCCGCCTGCTGGGTGGTGAGTTCCGCCAGAGTGGGAATCAGTGTGATGGCATTGCCGTGCGACATCTCTTCCAACAGGTGCAGGAATAAGCGGACAGCAGAGGTCGGCACCGCGACCGCCTCGCCCTCGTCTCCGTCCCCCAGGCGAAGCCGCACGCTAGCCCGCTTGCCCAACTTGCAGGACGCAAACAGGCGACTCGATTCCCGCGCCAGCCGCGCTTCGGCCTCGGTCGGGGTAATCGTCTCGATGTTCTCAGGGGTGAGCGTGGCCATCGGCTTCCTTCTTTCGCGGGTTCTCGGCTCACACGAAGCATACCACAATGTCGAAACAGTCGCAATACTCGAAACAGTCGAAGTGCCACCCGACCAAAATGCCGACCCACCAGATGCCACGCAATGCACGTCGCCAAGGCGGCCGCCACACCGTCAGCCCGCCGCATCAGCAGGGGTCGTCAGCCGATGATCGGTTCCAGACACCGTTTTCACTCCGTGACATCCTCCGGGCGGTGGCGCGATCGAGTTCTTCGGCAGTCCATCCGGGGTTCTGCCGGGCCAGGTTGGCTCGAATAGCCGTCCGGAAGAACATCCAGAGTTGATCCACAATGGCAAACCGCTCCGCCGGCGTCTTGGCGCGGAGCACCGCCGCCATTTCATCGCTGATGATCTCGTCGGTGAATCGCCGAGGTGCTGCCGGCATGGCGGTATCCTATCTGCTCCCGCCTTCTCGCGGCGTGCCTGGGGACCAGTTCACGGTCGGGCTGCTTCCATCGGACTTGCTTCCATTCTACATCCTCCGCCGTTAACCCGCGGCGTCGGCAAGGGTCGGCAGTCGAAGATTAGGTCCTGCCACTTTTTGACTCGCCGCACTTACTCCTCGTGCACGTATTCGTCGACGAACGCTTCCCGTTCAGATTCCGTCATGGTGAGCCAATCGCGTCCACGCCCGCGGGCCACCTCAATCAATCGCGCTTCCGCCACCGCCATGCGCGCCTCGCGGCGTGCGGCGCCTCCGGCCAGCGCGTAGAGCGTCTTCCGTTGGTCCGCCGGCGACATCTGCCGGACCAGTTCCGCCACTTGATTCGGTTCCAACTGCAACACCGGCATCGGGCTTCTCCCTTCTGGCATGTCGCTATTCTACACCCTCTGTCGTTTGCCCGCAGCGTCAGCAAGGGTCTCCAACGACCGTACCCCACATCCCGAATGCCGCCACCGTCCCGTTAGCCCGTAGCGTCAGCAAGGGTCGGCAACCAAGCGGACGATCGACGAACGGTTCCTGCGACCTTTTCTTGCCCAAAGGCAACTTCAGGCCCCTGAACGTCGCCGACCTGCCGACCGAATGAGGTGCCGGATTCAACCGTCTGGCTTCCGGTCTAGCCGAGGCCTCCCCCGTTGGCCGTTGAACGGTTCCTGCCACCTCTTCTTGCCTAAGGTGATTTTCGCACCAATCGGTCACATCCTCGACAGATGAAATGACTCTGTCCGTGATTGGCTCCCGTCAAGCTAGAGACCTTACTTGCACCCATTATTCACGGCCTCAACCTCGTCGGAGGAACCAGGATTATTGGCTAGTTGTCGCAATGTCGCCTCTGCTGCGGCTTCGAGCGTAAGAGGGAAGCAAGTCCGCTTGAGAACCCGCCGTCGCATGTCGTCGTCTAGCGGCAGTATAGACGCAAGGAAATCTTCCTGCATGTATTCGTTCAACCAGTTGCCGTTAGGCTCGCCTTTTTTGGGCGACATGACTTTGTTCGCCTTCGCCCACGTCTCGATGAAACTGAGCGCTTTAGTGAGCACTCGAAGCGATAAAACCCGGGTATGGTCAATTGCCTCTCGAAATGGTTTGTTGCCGTCAAGCATACCGAAGACAAGTCCCCCGCCGCGAACAGTCTTCAATTTGTGGGCCGGGTCCCCGAGGCCGAGATAGTTGACGGTCTCGCGAACACCACGTAGTTCCTTGAACCAGAATTGCAGCATTCCAACGCCCATTTCCTCGATCCACCCTTCGAGCTTCGTGTGGCCGATTCGCTTCAGGGCACTGAGTGGAATCGTTGGATTCGTGTTGACAAGCGCGAAACAGGCGTGGAAACCGCTGTAGTAGTAGCCAATCGAGGCCGGAAGTAAGAGGCCTTCTTCGCGCGCAACGTCCGCCGAACCCCACATCGCGAGTGCCCAAGCAAAATGGGCGTTAAGGTTCATTTCTCGTCCGTGTCGTTCTTGTTCGTCCATAGTTCTCCTTAAGCCGGTCTATGGCATGTGTTTTACTTGTTCCCAAACGGCTGCGAGCCGAGGGCGGCTGCCATCGTCTTTTGCCGGGCGGAAACGTACCAAGACGCCATCCACTTTACCCCTAGGCCTGACGGGTGGCCATACGGGATCGTCAAGACCCGGCAGTGGCACACCTATCACGCGAGAGAGACCGACCTTTGGCCGCAGCCGGAATACAGGCAAGATGTACGAGTACGGTCGCTTCACCATCATCACGCTGTGAGGTTCCGGCAGCACTTCGTTCGCCCAGGCTTCGGGTGGCTGATCGAACACACCGGGCAAAATGGTTTCGTCCGGTTTTTGGATTTGGTCACGCAGCTTGGCATATCGGGTGTCGAATGCGAATTCATACCCGAAGTATGCGAACATCGCTAAAAAGGCAGATTGGTAAAGTGCGGCCGAGACGCGACTCGGCCGGTGCCGGAAGTATGGCTTGATACTGCTTTTAATCATAGCGGTGCCGGATTCGACGGGAACGTCCAACGCTGTTTCCAATTCTCGAATCACCGCAAGATTGGTTTGCTTCTCGATGATAAAGAGAGGCCAGGGCTCGCCCGACGGTGCGGACCGGAACTCAACCCCAACACTGCCGAAATCGCCTACCAAACGACCGCCGATCGTCCCGACACCTCTCATGGCGTCTTCAGCGCGGAAGCGATCAAGAAGATACGCTTCCAACTCGCACCCAATGTTGTTGTTGCAACCAGCACACGCCAATGTGCAGAAAGTTCCGCCGAGTGCCTCCGGGATCACATGTGCAAGGGTCAATCTTGGGTTTTCGCCATACACATCGTTCTTGGCGAACTTTTCCTGGCAAATTGGGCACACAAAGGTCCGGGTGCCTCCACCGATTTGCCTCGCCAACCGTTCGGCGTAATCGTCGAAGAGTTTTTCTCGCAATCTGACACCTTTTCCGGCCATGTGTTGCTTCCTAACTTTGGCTGTCGACCGCTAATTATCCAACGTATGTTGGCGACTCGACTATGCCCACATTATGAATGGTACAACCCTGGACGTGAGTGGCGTCACACTCTCGCAACACGTCTCTTGACTTCCCGCGTCGTCATTTCCTGCACACGCGGGGCCAATTTCGAAAGCTCTTCGTCGAAACCAAAACCAAAACGCTGATTGGTCACGACTATGATCTGAAGCACTAGAAGACTCGCGAACGCCAAAGACTCTGCGACCCCTTTGTCACTTGAGCTGGCCGAGAACACGATGCCGCCGTCCCCACGCTCCGCACAGTGAATATGCCCTCTGGCGTCGGTCCCATGCACCCGTGCCGAGGCGGGCCGATAGAAGTAGTTGTAGACGAAACTCATCTCGAAGCTGTCCGCCAAATCAAATACACTGACACCGGAAAAAGACCTGCCATCCTTTTGACGCCTAGCCCACTCTGGCCCGATTTCGCCTGCGCTTTTTTTCGCTTGGGATTCCGCAATCGCTAAACAGGCGTCAGCATCAGTGGGGTCTATTTGACCATGTTCGACCATTGCTTTGACCGTCTTTAGGGTACTCGCAAAGTCGTGAGCCAGGTAAAGCCTCGTGCGAAACGCCGTAGTGAGTGGATAACCAGGCACTTCGGGCACCGGTTTGCCATTCTTCTTTAGAATGACGGTTGGTCGCATTAGGAACACAGCAGCGAACATCGTTTCAACGAGCATTCGGCTATTGGCTTCAGCGATATCCCCCAGGGCAGCATCAGCCAATGCGCCGATGGCGCGATACTGACGAAGCGCTTTGGCTACTATCCCGAGGGACACCCACGTCTCGACGTTGTCCATCTCACCGTTTGGCTTCGGTGCTTCGGGATGCTGGAAAATCCTGAGTCCCAGGTTCAACAAGTCCGACGCAACATGAAAGTCCAATGCGTAGTCGCGGCGGATCGCCGCTTTCAGTTTTTCCTCACCCGGCAGCCGCATGGCATTGTTCCTCGTCTCACATCAATCTTATCGACGTTCAAAGCATGGCCGCGGTTCGCTCTGAATAAACTGGGGCATCCTTTCTACCATCCCTGCGTCGCGCGCAAATGGCCAGGAACGAGTCATTGCGAAACGGAAAAACCGATATCGCAGCGGCTCTACGACGAGCCGCACCTGCGAGAAATCGTGAAGATGGTTGGCTATTCGGGAATCGAATGCTCCATTTCTGAAGTGAAGTCGGGCGCCCGAAAGGTGTCAGGAACCGAATCCTCGTGATTCTTGAAGTATGGACAACGTCTTCTCCCTCACCGCATCAGAAAGTCCAAATCCTTCAACGGCGGCAGTTCGCCGCGGTCGCGGTATTGGTCGTCTTCGTTTTCGAGGCGGTAGCGGTACGGGTCGCGCTTGCGGCCCTGGCCCTCCCGGCGGACGCGCTTCGTCGCCCAAGCGTGGTTCAGCCAGAGGTACAACTGCGTCGCCGACGGCTTGTCCGGCCCCGTCGGCCAGTCCTGCAGCAACTCGTTGTGCGTCGCCGCCACCGTCCGCACCGCCAGCAGGCCCCTGATCTTCTCCCAGTTGTCCTCGAACCGCTGGGTCATCAGGTCGGCACACACCGTAAACGTCGAGGCGTCCGCGTTCCACAGATAATGCAGGAGCGGCGGCGTCTGCCCGTGCCGCGACAGGCCGGTCAGCCGTCGGCGGTTCTCGTCGCCGGCCAGGCTGCCCGCCCGGGTCAGCTCCAGAATCACGTCCACATACCCGAGCAGCGCGCCCGACCCCCGCGCGGTCGACCCCTCGGGCGACGCCTGCTTCCGCGGGTGGTGCAGCACCAGCACCGCCACCCCGGCCGACGCCAGCCGTTGCAGCGGCTCCAGAAACCGCAGCAACGTCCCGGCATCGCTCTCCGTCCGGCCCGGCAGAAACGCGGCCAGCGGGTCGACCACCAGCAGGTCGAGTTCGCCCCGCCCGGCCCGCCCCCGCTGTACCTCGATCAGGTCGTCCCACTCGCGCTCCGTCGGCCGGGTGAGGAACGGCCGGGCCAGCAACCGGGCGTGCGACCCGATCGGACTCTGCCGGACGCGGGCCGCCCAGTGCTCCCGCGATTCCTCCGAGATCACCGTCGCCCGACCCGCGACGCACGGCAACTCCAGAAACTGCCCGCCCGCCGCCAGCGCGCGCAGCAGGCCGGTGATCAGCGTCGTCTTCCCGGCTTTCCACACGCTGGTCAGCAGGGTGATGTTGCCGCGGGCCAGGTAGCCGTGCCAGACCCACTCGACCGCCTGCACGGCCGGGGAGTCCAACTGGTCCATGGAAACGGGTTCGAGGGCGGTGGAGGGCATGCGATGACTCGACACCAGTAGGACAGGATGTGTGCCGAAAACGAATCTACACAACCGCTCACACATCAGCAAAGTCGGTAGCCGCGCCGCCGGTGGGCCAGGACTCGCGAGAGACAATCGCGGGTGGCGACTCTCCGGTCTGGCGGATAGCGGAATGCGGATAGCGGATCGCGGTTTCGTTTATTCGTCCAGTTCGTTTAATTCGTCCCCAATGGGGTGGGCGATATGCCGAAAACGAATTTACACATTCGCCCCCGGCTCCGCAAAGTCGGTAGCGACCACTACATACGCCGGCCGCCGTTACCACTTCACAGAAAATGCCTCCGGGGAGGCAATCGGCCGGGCCGGGCCCGTCGTCGGGCTGCCGCGGGGCGATATGATCCCCGCTATGGTGACTCCGACCACGTCACACCGCGTCGCGTCCGCGCACACGCTGAAGCTGCCGACCGACCCGCACGGGCCCGCGCTGCCGCTCGTGCTCGGCGACCGCTACCGGCTCATCGCGCGGCTCGGCGGCGGCGGCATGGCCAACGTCTACCGCGGCATCGACACCCACCTCGACCGCAACATCGCCGTCAAGCTGATGACGCCGAAGCTCCGCAGCGACCCCGAATTCGACATGCGCTTCCGGCGCGAAGCCCAGATCGTCAGCAAGCTCAACGACCCGCACATCATCGTCGTCCACGACTTCGGCCTCGATGCCATGCACGGGCCGTACCTCGTCATGGAGTTGCTCGAGGGCCAAACCCTGCGCGAACGGCTCAACGCCCGCGGCGCGCTGCCACTCGTCGAGGGCCTGCAACTCGGCGAGCAGATCATGCTCGCGCTGGCCCACGCCCACGGCCTCGGCGTCATCCACCGCGACCTCAAGCCCGACAACGTGTTCCTGCTGGCCCAGTCCGGCGTCAAGCTGCACGTCCGGGTGCTCGACTTCGGCATCGCGCGGATGGTCCAGCAGGGCAACGCGCCGGAGTTACCCGACGCCACGCTGCCGGGCTCGACCGTCGGCACACCCCGCTACATGGCTCCGGAGCAACTGGCCGGCAAAGGGGCCAGCGAACAGTCCGACATCTACTCGGCCGCACTCGTCCTGTACGAGTCGCTGACCGGCCAACTGCCCGACGTACTCGGACCCCGCCTCCGCGAGAAATGCCCGGACGCGCCCGACGACCTGGTCCGGATCATCGAGCAGTGCCTGCAATCCAACCCCGACGACCGGCCCGTCACCGCGGCCGAAGTGTATCTGCACCTGCACGAACTCGTCCGCGAGTCCGGCAGCGACCTGCTGATCTCCGACACGGCCGTCGCCCAACTCACCGCCCGGTTCCGCAAGAAGGACCTGATCCAGGCCGAGGCCCGGGCCCACCCCAACCGCCGGCGGATCATCACAGCGACAATCGCGTTCGGCCTGCTGGCGGCTTCGACCGCCTGGCTCGCCCGCCCGCGGAGCTACCCCCACCCGGATGTCGAGACGGTCGTGGGGATCGCGCTGGGGGAAAGTCGCGACGACGTGGTCGCCCGACTGGGCAAGCCGCAGAAGGCCGACGACCCGGCCGAGGCGTTGAAGCCGTTCGCGACGCCCGCGGAACTGATGAAGGCGGGCGACACGCAGTCGGCTGAAGTGCTCCTTTGGCCCGGCCAGGGCGTGACCGTCGCACTGGTCGGGTCCGAGGTGCGGGCCGTGATCGCCCGGCATAGCCCCGCCGCCACCGCGGCCAACCTGCGGATCGGCGACAGCGAGACGACCTGGCGGCGGGCCTACCCCGACAGCCCGACCGCCTGCTCCGTCCTGCCGCCGACCGTGCGAAACCCCCGGTGGGGCCTGCTTTTTCAGTATTCTGACCTCAAGCTGTCCGTCGAGTTGCGCGACGGGGCGGTCACCGGCTTGGCGCTGGTCACCCGCTGATCACGGGAGTGTAACAGGGCACTTTCCTTTTCAGTAGGGTGCTGTTATTATTGGACTTAGAGGGGGCAGAGCATGGGGCGAAGACTGTTATTGGCCTTCATTCTCATCGTGGCATTCGCGCCAGTTGCTCTCGCATGCCCTAACTGCAAGGAAGCCGTCGCCGCCTCCGGCGACCAAACCGGCGAAGACGATCCGCTGCGGGAAGCCCGGGCCTACAACTCCAGCATCCTGTTCATGCTGGCAGTGCCCTACTCGATGCTCGGGGCGGGCGGCATCGTGGGCTACCGGTTGTACCGGTCGGCACAGAAGCACCGGACCACGCCTCCGGGCGGACTGTAACAGCGTCGAACCCGTTGACGGCGGGCCCCCGGCCGTGGTAGCGTGATATGCCCTCTGCCTGAAATGCACACGTCTCGTCGCCAAGAGTGCTGATGGTCGGACCATTCCTTTTTCCGACCGAGCCCGGACCCTGAGCCAGAAACAAGGAACCCCTGCTTATGTCGACACCAAAGGGCGTGTGGGGCATTGACCTTGGCCAATGTGGCCTGAAGGCGTTGCGGGTCGAGTTGCACGAAGGCCAGATTCACGCCACCAATTTCGACTACATCGAGCACCCGAAGATCCTGAGCCAGCCGGATGCCGACCCGGATCAGCTCACCCGCGAGGCGCTCGAGCAGTTCCTGTCGCGGAACAACCTGAAGGGCGACTTCGTCGCCATCGGCGTACCCGGCCAGTCGGGCCTGGCGCGGTTCGTCAAGCTGCCGCCCGTTGAAGAGAAGAAGATCGGCGAGATCGTCAAGTTCGAGGCGAAGCAGCAGATCCCGTTCCCGCTCGAAGAAGTCGTCTGGGACTTCCAGAAGATCGGCGCGGGCGAGGTGGCCGACGGTTTCGCGCTCGAGACCGAAATCGGCCTGTTCGCCATGAAGCGGGACATCATCTCCCGCTGCCTCCAGCATTACACCGAAGTCGGCATCGAGGTCGACGCCATCCAGATGGCGCCCCTCGCGCTGTGCAACTACGTGGCTTACGACCTGCTCGGCAAGGGCGGCACCGCGCCGCCCCCGGCCGGCGACGACGACACGCCCAAGGGTAAGCGGAAGTGCGTGGTCGGCCTCGATATCGGAGCCGACTCGTCGAACCTCGTGGTGACGGATGGCGACAAAGTGATCTGGCAGCGGCCGATCCCCCTCGGCGGCAATCACCTCACCCGGGCCCTGTCCAAGGAACTGAAGCTCACCTTCGCCAAGGCCGAGCACCTCAAGAGGAACGCGGCGAAGTCGCCGCCGGACCTCAAGCAGATCCTCGCGGCCCTCCGTCCGGTGCTCACCGACATCGTCGGCGAGGTCCAGCGGTCGCTCGGCTACTTCACCGGAGCCCACCGCGAGGCCCACGTCGCGTACCTCGTCGGACTCGGCAGTGCGTTCCGCCTGCCCGGCCTGCAGAAATACCTGAGCGAAAAGCTGGGTATCGAGGTCAAGAAGCCGACCGCCTTCGACCGCCTGCACGGCGAAGAAGTGACGGGCTCGCCGGTGTTTCAGGAGAACATCCTCGGTTTCGCCGTGGCCTACGGCCTGGCGGTCCAGGGCACGAAGGCGTTGTGCAAGCCGACAGAGGCGTACGCCAAGCTGACGACCAACCTGCTGCCGCCGGAGATCCGCAAGGAGCGGCAGATCCGGGCCAAGAAGCCGTGGGCCGTCGCGGCCGCCGCGATGATGTTTGCAGGCGCGGGCCTCATGACCGGCGGCTACGCCTGGAGCTACAAGGCCGTCCATGCCGACGCGGTCGATAAAGGACTGGCAGCGGCCACCAACGCGCTCGGCCAGGTGACCAAGCGGGCGGGCGAGGTCGCCAACAATCAGAAGGAAGTGGACGAGACCCTGAACGCGGTGAAGAGCATCATCGCAGGCAAGGACGAACAGCTTAATTGGATCCGGCTAAACGAGTACATCAACAAGTGTCTGCCCCGGCCTGACGGCAAGAACCTCGAATTGACCGGTGCGACTCCGAAACCGGGCGGCAAGCCGGGCGAGATGGTCCCCAAGCAGCGCGATTACTGGAACACGATCAAGGCGAAGGAAGCGGCGGAGGACTACGCCAGCCGGGTCCGCGGCGGCGAGTCGGCCGACGCCCCGATCGACGAGGCGCTCCGCGAGCATCTGTGCCGGGTCGACATCGAATCGATCCACACCTTCTACGTGCCGAGCCTCAAGCAGTTTTACGACAACGCGAAGAAGGAAACGCTGGACAAGACCGGCAAGGAATTCGACGCGATGCTGTATTACGACACCCAGAACCCGCCAAAAGACGGCGAGGGCGGCTGGGCTGTCGCGATCCACGGCGTCACGTACCACAAGGATGGCCCGATCTTCCTGCGCGACACACTGGTTTACAACCTGGCCCGCTTCTGCCAGCGAAACTTCAGCGGCACGACGACAACTCCGCCGGCCACCGAAGGTGCGGCCAACAAGGGCCCCGACGATCCCATCGTTGACCGCGTGACCCACGTGTTCCTGTACAACGCCTGGACAGTCGAAAACGCGGCTGGCAGCAGCTTCTCCTGGATCGGCAACAACTTCCTGAAGTCGCTGATCTCCGGAGGTAGCGGCGATGCAACCACTACGCCCGGTCAAGCGGCCCCGGCCCCCGGTGGTCGCGACGCTTGGGTGCCGTTGACGGCTGGCGCTGCTCCTGTCGGCGGCGCAGGACCGGCTCCGACGCCGCAGGGCGGCGGGCCGGTGCCCGGCGGTCAGGGACCCGTCGGCGGCCGAGGTGGC
>JAIBBI010000139.1 GCA_019694755.1 Gemmataceae bacterium | reverse complement strand
GGAATGCGGTGAACGCCCCGAGGTCCAGGGCGGCCGCCCCGCAGCAGAGCATGTGGTCGCTCATGCGGGCCAGTTCGGCGAGGATCACGCGGATGTACTGGCACCGCTTCGTCAGCGTGATGCCGAGCATCTTCTCGACGGCATGGTGCCAGGCGATCTCATTGGCGACCGGCGAGATGTAATTCATCCGGTCGACGATCGTCGTGTACTGGTTGAAGTCGAGATCTTCGCCGAGCTTCTCGAACCCCGAGTGCAGATAGCCGATGTCGGGCACGCAGCGGACAATGGTCTCGCCGTCGAGCGTGAGAACCAGGCGCAGCGTCGTGTGCGTGGCCGGGTGTTGCGGCCCGAAGTTGAGCGTCCAGAGGTATTCGCGGTCCGTCCCCGGGATGTCCTCGAACACCTTGTCCATAAGCTCCAGCGGCATTCCCGTCTCCCGGGTCCGTTAACCTTCCGACCGCACGAGCGGTTGGAAGTTGTGCCGTTCGCCGTACCCGCGCAGGGGGTAATCCTTCCGCAGCGGGTGCCCCGCAAACCCGTCGGGCATGAGGATCCGCCGCAGGTCCGGGTGATTCGCGAACGCGATCCCGTACATGTCGTAGACCTCGCGCTCCATCCAGTCCGCGCCGCGCCACAGGTCGCAGACGCTCGGCACCTCGGGGTCCGGGTCGTTGACCAGAGTCTTGAGCACGACGCGCTCGCCGGTCGCGGTATTCGTCAGGCAGTACACCACGCCGAACCGGTCGCGGGCGTCCGGGAAGTGCAGGTAGTCCACGGCCGTGATGTCGACGAGCAGGTCGAACCCGCCCTTCTCTTTCAGGACACGCAGGCTGTCGTAGATCTTGTCGACCGGCACGATGAGCCGGGTGTTGTCGCGAAACTGCTCCCGGCGGCTGATCGCTCCCGGGCAGTGCTGCTCGATCACATCGACGGCGGGCATGTTACGCGTCCTCCCGTAGGCGGGTGGCGGTGCGGTAATCGCCCGGGGCGACGATGCGGTCTTCGGACGCGACCATGCTCGGCACCAGCGCGGGGCCTTCGGCCTTCGTGCGTGCCGCGAACTCGGTGCCCAGGAAGGTGCCGGTCGCCTTGATCTTTTCCTGCAAGTCGATGACCGCGCGGATCAGTTGCTCGGGCCGGGGCGGGCAGCCGGGGATGTACACATCCACCGGAATGAACCGGTCGATCCCCTGCACCACCGCGTAGGTATCGAACACGCCGCCCGAACTGGCACACGCGCCCATGCTGATGCACCACTTCGGCTCGGGCATCTGCAGCCAGATCCGCTGCATGACCGGGACCATCTTCATCACCACCCGGCCCGCGACAACCATGAGGTCGCATTGCCGGGGGCTGAAGCGGAACACCTCCGCGCCGAAGCGGGCAAGGTCGTACCGCGAGCTGGCCGTCGACATCAGCTCGATGCCGCAGCAGGCCGTCGCGAACGGCATCGGCCAGAGGCTGTGGGCCCGGGCGTAGTTGGCCACGAAGTCGAGCTTGCTGACGAAGAAGTTGTCGGTGGCCGGGTTCACCGCCATGCGAACACCCCCTTGCGCCAGGCGTAGACGTAAGCGACGGCCAGCGACGCGAAGAACACGAGGATCTCGCAGAACACCAACCGGCCGAACTCGGCCTTCCACAACGCGTCCGCGCCTTCACGATAGGCCACGACCGCCCAGGGGTACAAAAACAAAAGCTCCACGTCGAAGACGAGGAACAGGATGGCGATCAGGTAGAACTTCACGTCGAACCGCTGCCGGGCGTCGCCGATCGGGTCCATGCCCGATTCGTACGGCATCATCTTCACGGCCGTGCGCTTCCCTGGGCTGATGAGCCAGGAGCCGAACAGCGTGACCACCGAAAAGCCGATGACGATGACCGAGTAGATCAGAATCGGGTAATACGTGCTGAGGTCGAACGGAGCTTCGAGCCCGGCCGGGGTGATGATCGGTTCAGGCAGTGACACCGAGACAAGCCTCCGGGCACCAAACGGGACAGCAAAATAATTCTAGTAACGGGGCAGACGATTGGCCCACGGGCTCCGCTCACGGGCTTCGCAACACGGAGAACACGGTAATACGCAGAAGTACTGCGGTATTGCCGTGTTACGCCGTGGCCCTGCCCGAGTGCGGAGCCCTTGTGCCATCAACTTACTTGGCCAGGGCGGCCTCGATCGCCTTGACGAGTTCCGGGCTATCAGGCTTCACGGCCGACTTGTAATGGCCCAGGATCGTGCCGTCTTTGCCGACGAGATACTTCTCGAAGTTCCACGCCACGTCGCCGGCCGGGGAACTCTTGGTCGTGAGGTACTGGTACAGCGGGCATATGTCCTTGCCCTTCACCGATACCTTGCTCATCAGGTCGAATTTCACACCGAACTTGCTCGAGCAGAACTCCTTGATCTCGGAGTCGGTGCCCGGCTCCTGCGCGCCGAAGTTATTGGCCGGCACGCCGACGATGCTCAGGCCCTTTCCGCCGAACTGCTCGTGCAGGGCTTCGAGTTCCTTGTACTGCTTCGTGTAGCCGCACTTCGAGGCGACGTTGACGAACAGGACGACCTTGCCCTTGTACTTCTCGGCCAGCTTCACTTCCTTGCCGTCGATGTCCTTCATCGTGAAATCGAGCGCGGACATGGGTTTGTCTCCGGCGAGCGCGAGGCCCGCGACGCCGAGTACGATCCCGGCAAACAGCGTCTTCATCATGGATAGGTTTCCTGTTACAGCGAATTCAAGTAGGCGATCAGGTCGGCGAGTTCCTGCTCGGTCAGCTCGCCCTTGCCGACGATCGCGTCGGGGTTGTGGTGTTTCGTCAGGACTTCCCTCAGCGTCTTGGCCCGTCCATCGTGCAGGAGCTTCGGCCGGTCGAACACGCCGACGAGCGAAGGCGGGTTATAGCCCCGATACACGTCGCCCCGCTCTTCGATCCCGGTCGTGTGGATCTTTCCGTCGGTGAAGTACGGGGCCGGGTGACAGCGGGCACAGCCGGCCTTTTCACTCTTGAACACTTCCTCGCCCCGCTTCACCGCGTCGGTGATCGCATTCGGGTTGGGCGGGGGCGTCAGCGTCGCGAGATAGGCCACCAGAGCCTTGACGTCGTCGGGGGTCGGCTTCGGCCCCAGCATCGAATCCACGAGCGACTTCTCGATCGACTCGTCCAGATTCTTCTGCCAGCCGTGCCACGTCCACGGGCCGGTCTTCGTCAGGTTGTGCAGGCTCAGGACGACTTTGTAGTTCCCGAATCGGCCGTCGTTTCGCGTGTCCATCGCCACGGAGTTCGTGCCGCCCTCGAAGTGGCACGTCGCGCAGCTATACCACTGATCGAGCGACCGGGTCGCGTCGTGGAAGATGGCCTCGCCCCGTCGGACCAGCGTCGGCTCGGCCGGGCCACCCACATCAATAGTCCGCACGATCCGCTTGGCCACCGGGTCGACGACCTGCACGGCATTCAACTGCGGATTGACGACGAACAACTGGCCGCCGGGCCCGAGCCGGACTTTCGTCGGCCGGCCGGGCAGCGGCATGCGGTCGAACTTCTCGCGGTCCTTGAGCAACTCCGCATCAATATGGTCGGGCGTGCCGAAGTCCTGGAACGGCATCGCGTCGAGGCGATAAATCAGCAACTCGTGCGTGCCGGCCGCGGTGCAGTACACCCGCGACTCGTCGGCACTCAACACGATCCCGGTCGGGTCGCCGACGGCTTTGCCCTGCGGGTCGAGCGTGATCGCCTCCCGGCGGGCCTGCTCGCCGAGCTTGACCCGACCGATGCGGGCACCGAGGACCCAGCCTTGCTTGATATTGTTGGTGGTGATCGGAAGCTGGCGGTAGATCACCCAGGGGAAGTACACGAGCGAATTGTCCCGACTGATCTGCATCTGCCCGAGATTCAGCCCGAGAAAGTCTTCGACGAAATCGAGCTTGCCGGTCGCCGTGTCGACGACCGCGACGCCGCCCGTGCCGCTCACGCCGACCGCCAGGCGGGAACCGTCGGAGCTCAATGCCATCTCGCGGGGCCAGCGGCCCACGGCGATGCGACGCGTTTCTTCAAGATCGGGGAGGCGCAACTCGGCGACGCTCTGCCCCTGCGACAGCGCGACAAATACGCGCTTACCGTCGGGGTGAACGGCGAGGCCACGGGGGAAGAAGCCGGGCTTGCCGACGGGCCCGGGCACGAGGGCATCGCCCTCGATGCGGTAGGAACGGACCTCGCCGGAATACCCGGCCGACGCCAGGAGCGTTTTGCCGTCGGGCGATAGTGCGACGTTGGTGGGCCGTTGGCCGGCCGGGACTTCGGCGAGCGTCCTGCCGTCGTCGGCCCGGATCATGGACACGGTGCCGGACAGCGTGTTGGCCGTGAATAGCCGACTCCCGTCGGCCGACAGGACCACATCTTCCGGCCCACGGTCGACCGGCCCGGCCGGGGCCGCACTGATTATCAGCCCGGCGAGGAACAAAAGGGCAGCGCGTCTCATACGGGGGATTGTAAACGACGCGCCACCCTCCCGACAGGTCACGTTACTTGCAATACCCCGCCAGCCGGCGGGCTGCCAGCTTTTCGCAATCTTCGACATTCTTCGGGTCGATCGCCTTGAAGTCGGGCCAGTGGTCGTTCTGGAAATCCACCACGACCAGTTCGCCCTGCTTGTTGCAGATCGCAAAGTGGACGGCGCCCACCTTCATCGTGCCGGCCTTGTCCTTCCCCATGAGGTAATCGACGTACATCACATAATCGGCGGCCGGCGGGTTCTTGCGGACGTGGTCGCGGAAGGCGTGGGCCATGCCCCAGAGCACCTTCTGCTCGTTGATGTTGCCCGGCACCTCCAACTTCGGGCCCGCGGCGGCCGGCGTAGTTTTCGCCAGCGACTTCTCATTGATGAGTTTGGCCAGGCGCGTCGCGCTCTCCGCGCTGAAGGTGTCGCCGGCATGGGCCGGGTAGATGATCAGTTTGGAGTTCGCGGCCTCATTGCGGAAGTGCTTGCCCCGCTCCTCGATGGCCGCCTGCTCGGCCTTGTCGGGTACGCCGGTCTCCTTCTGCCAGCGCTGGGCGATCTTGCCGGGCGGGCCGGCATACTTGTTCGGGTCGCCCAGTCCGAGGACAGGGCGGACGCGCTCGACCACGAGGATGCAGCCCTGCATCGGCTCCCGCGGCTTCACGCGGTCGAAATCGGCATCGCCCTTCTTCTGGGCGTCTTTCCAGGCGACCTCGCCCGCCTTGTCGACGACGATCGCACGCACTTCGCTCACACCTTTTCCGGGCGTGCCCTGGAATTCGGTGTAAAGCGCGAACTCGGTACCGATGGGATTGGCCCGGACGAACGCGGCAAGTGCGGCCGCCGTGGCCGCGAGGTCGGCGTCTTTCGGTGGCACGAAGTCGGCCTTCGACGTTTCGAGATTGGTCATGCCACCCTTTTCGAGCATCAGGGCGACAACTTCGCCGACCTGCGGCATGTTGGTCCCGGCAAGTCGGGTCGGAAGCACAGTGACGGCGGCCGACTTGCCCGCCTTGCGGAACCTCGCCTCGGCCGACTTCCCGTCGGGCGGCCCGGCCGACACCGCACCCGCCAGGACGAGCAACGCCAGGCTGCTGATTCCCGTCGTACTGATCATGACTTGTCTCCCTGCATCCTGAATGTAAGTGACCGCTTACACATCGGCCACAAAAAAACCGCCTGCGGGCGTCAGTCGAGCAACCGCCGGCCCATCTCGGCCAGCAGGTGGACCCGGTCGCGCTCTTTGAGCAGACCGAGTTCTTTCGTGATGGTAACGACGGTTCCGAGGCCGACGAGGGCCCAGGCGGCCATCGCTGCATCCGCCTTTCCAGCCGGCGTGTGGGCGTCGCGATGGGCCGTCACCTGTTCGAGGACGAACTTCTGGTACCGCGCGTACATGCGGGCGAGCGCCTTGCGGATGTCCGGGTCGTCGGCCTCGCTGAGCCCGGCGAAAATGATCCGCGAATGGCCGAACTCGCCGAGGTGCTTGGATTCGTATTCCAGCAGTCGCTCGGCCGAGGAGCCGGTAGCTTTCGGGCCGAACAGCTCGGCCCAGATCTTCTCGGAGAGGTCGTAGACGTACTCGATGGCCGCGATGAACATGGACTTCTTGTCGGCCCAGAGCCGGTAGAGGATGTTCTCGCGCACGCCGCACCGCTCGGCCAATTCCGCCGTCGTCACCCGCCGATACCCCAGCTCGGCAAACGCTCCCGCCACCACGGGCAACAGCTCGCGTCGCTTCGCATCGGCCTGACTTACCCGCGGCATCACTTTGACTCAGCGTAAGTGCTCACTTACATTATCGACGGCGACGGAGCGTTAGTCAAGGGAGATTGCAGAAGTCAGATTGCAGAATGCAGAATAAAGAGGTCGGAGGTCAGGGGTCGGAGTTCAGAAGTGAGAAGTCAGAATGCAGAAGCAAGTGTGAAGATTGCGGAAGTCCGATTCACTCCCTCCTTTCTGGCGGATAGCGGACTGCGGAAAGCGGACGAAAAAGGCCCGCCTGATGTCACCATCAAGCGGGCCAACTGCTGTCTTCAATCTGAAATCTGCAATCCAAAATCTAAAATCACGTCCCGTGTTCCCAGCCGCTGAGGTAGGCGATCTGGTCTTTGGTCAGGTTGTCGATCGCGATGCCCATGCTGGCGAGCTTGGTGCGGGCGATGTAGTCTTCGACTTCCGTCGGGACGTCGTGAACGGTGTTGGTGAGCTTGCCCTTATTCTTGATGCAGTACTCGGTGGTGAGCGCCTGCGTGGCGAAGCTCATGTCCATCACGCTGGCCGGGTGGCCCTCGGCCGCGGCGAGGTTTACGAGCCGGCCCTGGCCGATCACGAAGATCGACTTGCCGTTCTTCAGCTTGTACTCTTCGACCTGCCGGCGGATGTCCGGCGTGACCGACGCGCTTTCGGCCTTCAGCGAGACGAGGTCGAGCTCGACGTCGAAGTGGCCGGAGTTGGCGACCACCGCGCCGTCCTTCATCGCGAGGAAGTGGTCGCGGGCCACGACGTGCTTGTTACCTGTCACAGTCACGAACACGTCGCCGAACTTGGCCGCGTCGGCCATCGGGACGACCGCGAACCCGTCCATCGCGGCCTCGAGGGCGGCAATCGGATCCACTTCGGTGACGTAGACCTGAGCGCCCAGGCCGCGGGCCCGATTGGCGACGCCTTTACCGCACCAGCCGTAGCCGGCGACGACGAGCTTCCGCCCGGCCAGCAACTGGTTGGTCGCGCGGATGATGCCGTCGATGGTGCTCTGGCCGGTGCCGTACCGGTTGTCGAACATGTGCTTGGTCTTGGCGTCGTTGACGGCAATGACCGGGAACTTGAGGACGCCGTCCTTCTCCATCGCCCGCAGGCGGATGACGCCGGTGGTCGTCTCTTCCATGGAGCCGATCACGTTGGCAAACGCCTTGGCGCGGTCGGCCGGGCTCATCTTGCTGGCCCATTCGCGGACGCGGGCGTGGACGTCGTCGAGGCGGTTGAGCGCGACGAACACCATGCTGCTGACGAGGTCGGCCCCGTCGTCCATGGTCACGTGCGGCTCGAACTCGAGGGCCGAGGCGACGTGCTTGTAATAAGTGTCGTTGTCTTCGCCGTGAATCGCGCAGACGGCGATGCCGAAGTCGTGGACGAGGCTGGCGGCCACATCGTCCTGGGTGCTCAGCGGGTTGGACGCGATGAGCAGCAGCTCCGCGCCGCCGGCCTTCAGAGTGCGGGCGAGGTTCGCGGTCTCGGCCGTCACGTGGAGGCAGGCCGACATGCGGAGCCCAGCCAGGGGCTTATCCTTCTCGAAGCGGGCGCGGATAGCCGCGAGGACCGGCATGTCGCGGTCGGCCCACATGATCCGCTTCTTGCCACCCGGGGCGAGTTTCGCGTCTTTGATGTCGCTGGTAATCTTGGATGCCGTCGCAGTCCCCATGCCGATGCCTCGATCGTCTAAAGTGTGCGGAACTTGTTTGTTGCAATTAGTTTAGTGACGCAAAGTCTGTTTGTCCCGGGCCTGCGACCCTGCCGGTCGTGCGATGCCGACCGGCCCGACAGGCCGGGAGAAACCCTTGATTTGCTGATGCATCAGTCAATTCCGGAAATCCGCCGGCGGCGGGGCGCAAACCTGGTCGGGATTGCGACATGCGCTTGACTGTCGGTGGATATCAGATCGCGGGGCCTCATCGGTCGGGCCGACGCGGGCGTCCGATAAAAGTGGCCATTTTGATTGCGTGAACGGTCGATGACGGGAAGAGTTGGGCGTCGGCCCCGACCCGCTCGAGCAGACGGCTGTCCGCTACCACTCGGGCCGACATGGACGCGGAACGCCGAACCCAAGGACGCACGACGCCATGAAGACTCTCGCCGCCAAAATGTGGACAGACGACGCCGGCGCGGTGATCGCCGCCGAGTACCTGTTCGTCGTCACGATTCTCGTGATCGGGACCATCATCGGCCTGGCCGCGGTCCGCGACGCTATCAACACCGAACTCAGCGAAGTGGCCAACGCGCTGCTCGCCCTCAGCCAGGGCTACACAATTTCCGGTCAGTCGGGCGGCGGCGCGTCCGTCGACGGCTCGCAGGCGTTCGACTCGCCGTCGACCGTGCCCGACCCGGTCGGCACGCCGCCGGCCATCCCCTCGGCCATCGACCTGTTCCCGGGCAATTGATTCTCGGGTACCCGACAACACAAGAACCGCGCGGGTTCGGCCCGCGCGGTTCTTGCTTTTGCTATTCAGCCGTGCCCGTTATTTCACGCTGATGTTGTAGATCACCGAGTAGCCGGCCACTTCGGGCATGTTCTTGATCTTCGCATAAAGGTGATCCCAGTCGGCCGACGTCTTGACCTTCATGCTGATGGCAAGTTGCTTGCCGGTTGTCGTCCGCACGCTGATCTCGTCGGCCTTGCCGCCGCAGATTGCCTCGATGGCGGAACGGGCCGCTTCCGGTTCGACGCTCGTCATGCCGGGGGCCCGGATCACGCCGAGCAGCGGTGCGTTCGAGACACTGGTTGCCGACACCGGAGTGATCAGAGCCGGCGGGGTCGTGGCGGTCTTTGCGGCGGTGCCGGCCACTTGGACGTGGTAGATCACCGAATGTCCTGCCAGCTCGGGCAGCGACTTGATCTTCGCATAGAGCTTTTCCCAATCCGATTGCGACGCCACCTTGAGCGCGACGGTGAGCTGGCGAGCCCCGCCCGTGGCCACCTTCACGTCGCTGGCGCCGCCGCGGCAGCAGTCTTCGACCGCACGGCGTGCCGTCTCCGCGTCGAGCGTCAGGCTGCCTTCCTTGGCCGGCTGGCGAATGATCCCGGTAAAGGTCGGGCCGTCGGCCGGCTTTGTTTCCGGAGTCGCGGCCAGCGGTGCCTTCGGGGCTGCGACCGGGGCGAAGGTCACGGGCTTCAGTTCCGGAGTCGGGTTTGATACGACCGCCGTCGGAGCCGCGAACCGCTCCGCCTTCGACGGGGCGGCCGGCTTCGGCGCTTCGGGCATGGCCGCCACGGCTTTCGGTAGTTCACGGATCGCGGGAGCAGGAGCCGCGGCCACCGCCTTGGGCATTTCCGGCATCGTGGGCTTCGACAGCTCGGGCATGGCCATCGAGACAGCCTTGGGCGGCTCGGGCGTCGCCAGGTCCGACACGCTGGCCTTCCCCGGCGCGACGATCGGCTTGGCCGCTTCCGGTAGCTTGATCGGATCCGCCGACTTCATGGCCGGCAGGATCGGCTTCGGTGCTTCGACGGCCTTCACCGGCTCGACGGCCGACCTAATGACCGCGCCACCGTACGGCGACGAGCTGATCGATGCCTTACCCGCGGCCGGAGCCGGGGTCGGCGCGGTAGCCACCATCGCGGGAGCGGGCAACACCGGCTTCGGCATGTCAACCAGGGGCGGCACGATGATCGGGTCGGTCGCCTTCGACACGGCGGGCGCGGTCTTCTCCGGCATGAGGTCCAGTCGCTTCGGCAGTTCCGGGGCGGCCGCGACGGGCTTCGACAGCTCCGGTTTCAGGTCGAGCCGCTTCGGGCTTTCAGTGACCGTGGCCGGCTTCGGCACCGCGGGCGTGAAGTCCAGTCGCTTCGGTTCGTCGGCCGGCTTGGTCGCCGCGACGGCCGCAATCGGCTTTGGCGTTTCGGCCGGGAGAGCGGCCACAGGTTTCGGGAGATCGGCCGGAAGGTCGGTGACACTGGCTTTCCCCGCCATCGGAGCCTTCGGCAGTTCCGGCATCAGGTCGAGCTTCTGAGGCTTGTCGCCGGTCCCTGTGCGAATCTCCGGCAGGGCGATGCCCGTCGCGGGGATTTTCGTCACTTCCATTGGCTTCGATTCCAGGACCGGGAGGTCCGTCGCCTTGCGCGGCTTGGATTCGACAACGGGCGATTCGATCCCCGAGGCCGTCTCGATGGTCTTCGGCTCGGCCGGCTTGGGCAGTGTCGGCTTCTGAGCCGGAAGCATGGTCATCTTGGGTTCGGTGGGCTCTGTCACTTTCGTGACCACCGGCGGCGGGACCACGGGCATGCCATTCGACCGCATGGGAATGTCCCGCATTCCGACCGGCGTCTCCGACTTCGCCATCGGAGGCATCGTCACGACGACGGGCGGCTGCATGCCGGGCATCGGCACAGGGCCGGCCGAGTCGCGCGGCATCGAGGGCGTGAGCGGAATGTTTGAGGCAACGGCCGCATGTTCGGACGAGCCGGCCGACGTGATCCGGTTCACGACGTGGGTGCAACCGTTGACCTGCTGGAGACACTTGCTGGCGCGGAGCTTGTCTTCGGCAGAATCAAGCCGGCCAGTGATCTCGACCCGGCCGTCTTTCGGGCAGACGACCTTCAGGCCGAGCACCTTGTCGCCGAGAGTCTCGGCAAGCAGCGTCGACGCCTCGGCAGCCAATTCGGCCGGCGCTGCCGCCCGACCCATGGACACCGGCATGCCCGGCTGGATCTTCATCTTGTCAATAATCGGTGCCGAGCAAACAGCCGCGGCCACATTCATGGCCTTCTGCCGGATGAATTCGTTGGGAATGAACCCGACCAGCTCGATGCCCTCGGGCCCAGGCCGCGCGCTGATGTGGCAGCGGAACAGACCCGGGTCCGCTAGCATCGCAATGGCGATGTTGGCAGCCACGTCGCCGTCGAGACGACTGGTCGAATGATGGGCGGGGCTCGGCGATGGACCGCCGCGCATCGGTAGCTGTTGGGCCAGTGCCAAGGGGCCGGACTCGAGGGCCAACGCGACCGCCACAGCCCACGGACTGTACCCTGCCATGCGACGAACGAGCTTCATGACCGGCATCCCCGAAACAGGATTGGCGCGACCGAATCGCGCGTACTCCTGTATCGGAATGCAGCCGGGGTCGACTTGAACGGTCGATCCAATTTTTCCGGTCCTGCCGGCCCGGACGGGCAAAATCACACCAGATTGTCGCGGATTCACTCAAGTCTTCGGCCCACGCCCTACCCCGAATTCCGGCCACGACTATAAATCGCCGAATCGGATCCGTTTCGTCGGCGACCCTGTGGGGCTTTCCGCGTCATGCATGTCTTGTTCATTCACCCCAATTTTCCAGCTCAGTTCGGACACCTCGCCAATCACCTGGCGACGAAACTGGGCTGGCAATGCACCTGCCTGACGTCGATCGACACGACCCATCTGGAGTTGCCGTTCACGCACATCAACTACAAGGTGAAGCCCGGCCCACAGCCCAAGGTCTTCTACAACCCGAACGACTTCGACGGGATGCGGGAGCACCTGAACGCGGTGTACACCGGCATGCGGAGCGTCCCGCAGATCAAGCCGGACCTCGTGGTCGGGCACATCTCGTACGGCACGCTGCTGTATCTCCGGAACCTGTACGACTGCCCGTTCATCGGTTACTACGAGATGCTCCCCGCACCGTTCTGGGGCGACGGGCTCATCCTGCGGAAAGAGTACCCGCCACCGGAAGGCGTGCGTCTCTTCAATGCCCTTTACCACGCGCTGACGTACCTGCACCTCCACTGCATCGACGCCGGCTACACGCCGACCAACTTCCAGCTCGGGACCGCCCCGAAGGAACTGCAGTACAAACTGAAGGTGATTCACGACGGCATCGACACCGACATCTTCCACCCGCGGGCCGAGCCGCGAAAGGGTCGGAAGGAGTTTCGGGGCATCTCCATCGATGAAGACACCCGTGTCGTCACCTACGTGTCGCGCGGCCTCGAGTCGCTCCGCGGTTTCGATATCTTCATGAAGGCCGCGGGCCGGATTCAGCGCGAGTACCCGAACGTCATCTTCCTGATCGCCGGCGACGAGCGGACAAACTACGGCCATGAGTTGCACCACACGGGCGGCAAGTCGTTCAAGCAGTACGTCCTCGAGCGTTGCGACTTCGACCTGAGCCGGTTCCATTTCCTGGGCCTGATCCCGACCCACGAACTGATCCAGCTTTACCACCTGAGCGACGCCCACTATTACCTGACCGGCCCGTTCGTGCTGAGCTGGTCGATGCTGCAGGCGATGTCGAGCGGGTGCCTGATGATCGGGTCCGACACGGAGCCGGTCCGGGAAGCGCTGACCAACGGCGTCAACGGCCTGATGGCCGACTTCTACGATGCCGACGC
>JAIBBI010000021.1 GCA_019694755.1 Gemmataceae bacterium | reverse complement strand
CTGTAGTCGAACTTGTCGACCGCCCGCATCAGCGACATGTTGCCGTCGCTGAGCAGCTCGAAGAAGTTGTCCGACTGGGCCGCGTGCCGCTTGGCGATCGAGACCACCAGCCGCATGTTGCAGGCGATGAGCTGATCGCGGACCGCGTCGACCTTGGCGTGCAACTCCTCGATCCGGTCGAGGTCGCCGGTGCGGACCTTCTCCGGGTCGACGGTGCCGTCCGGCTTGCGGAGCCGGTCGCCCGAGACCTTCAGCAGGTGCTTCAGGTAGTTCATCTTGCGGAACAGGTGGGCTTCCTGCTCGCGGGTGAGCAGTGGCGTCTCGTACAGCGGAGCGAGCTCCGCCGGGACGTCTTTCGGCGCCTTCATCGTCGCCTTCTTTTCCTCGAAGGCGTCGTGATCCGGCATCGGCGCGAGAATCTCCGCGCTGGCGGCCGGGTCGTCGAACGACGCGTTGTAGATGCAGTCGGCGGTGGCCCGGAGCAGCTTGGCCGCGCGCACCTCGTGGATGGCGCGGTAGACGGTGTTCCGGGTGCGGCCGTATCGGCGAGCGATGGTAACCACGGGCATGCCCCTCCGGTAGGATTCGTAAATGACTTCCTTGGTGGGCCCGTCGAGGGGCCCGGTATGATCCGGGAAGACTTCCTTCCCGGGGTGGCTCAGATCGAAGTTGCGGATCGTATACCGAACCGCTTCGGTTGATCGGCCGAGCCGGCGGGCGATCCGGCGGCTGGCGTCCATCAGCGACCCGCCCGCGTGGGCGATCCGGCGGGCCCGCATCACGATCTCTTCCTTCTCCTCATGAGTGAGATGCGTGAACTGGCTCCCGCGATCCACCTCGGCCTGGTGCCGGAGGGCGAATTGTTCGACCGCCGACTTCGGGAACCCTAGGTGCCGCCGGCCGTTGCTCATCACCCGCCAGCCGATCAGGTTGTGCTCGGCTTTCCACCGGCGGACCGTCTTCGTGCTCACCTTGAACAGCTTGCTGATCTGTTCGAGCGTCAGCATCGGTTCGCCGGCGTCTTCAATCGGGCGGGCCGGGAGCGACCGGTCGAGCCGGTCGATCAGCGTCCGCAGGTCGGCCTGGAGTTCCGCGCCCGGGATCACCAGCTTGGCGTGATCGTCGGTGCGATAGTCGCAGACGCGGAAGACGACATACTGGTACGGGTATGCTTTGCCGGCTTCGACTTCGCCGAGCAACTGGCACGCCCGTGCCCATTGCTCGCGCCGCTTCGGAGCGGGAGCGTAACGGACCAGTTGGTCCGTCAGGCCGGCCAGCTCGTTGTGGCGGAAACCGTTCATCGCGTCCCTCGTCCTCCCCGGTAGTACGCAGTCAGAAGCCCGTTTGGTTCCCGACTGCCGCCAATTGTTCCGGTCGTTTCGTTCCGACCGGTCGCATCGATAGATGCTCACCCGACGGCCGGGGGTTCACCCGGTCGCACAGATTCGAACTCGTCGCATGTCGTCTGGAGAAACCGGCCCGGCGCTGCGAGCGCTGGTCGAGTCTGCGTGGTCGGGGGCGACCCTTTCAGGCCGCCGGTAGACTTAATGCACCCCTCGTGCCAAACTCGGGGTTGACTCCCCCTGCCCACACCGGGAATCACGACAGCGCGTTGACGCAAAGCCTTAAATGACAATTCGTTAAGGTTCTGGACGGCCACGTGGTCTTTCGCACAAAAAAATCTCCGGGACACATCGCTTTTCGGTGATTAGTGATAATAATTACACTACATTGTGTACGATTTTGCAAACTCGGTTTGTCAGGAATTCGTGAAGTTATGCCGCGCAGGCAGCCGACGATTGCGCGTTCCACTGGTGGCGGATTTCACCGTCCGCCGGGGACGTACATGTCGTGGAATTTATTCATGTTCATGCGTTACCCGAACGTGACAATCGCCCGCACTCCGGCGGCGATCGTGCTGCTCTTGATCCTGGTCGCCCGGGTATCGGCGCAGAATCCGATCATCCTCGCGGAGCCGGGCGGCCGCGCATACAGCGTGCGGGCCACCGTCGAGGTCACCGGCACGCTGACGCTCCCGGCCGAGAAGGGTAAAGCCGCCCCGCCGGCTGTCGGTATCAGCGGGCGCAGCACCGTTGCCTACGACGAGCGCCCGTTGACTCCGATGCCCGATGGCGCGGTCCGCACGGTCCGCTACTATCGCCAGGCCGAGTTTCGCCGGGTCGTCGCCGGGAAGGATCAGGAGTCCACGCTCCGGCCCGCCATCCGCCGGATGGTCGTTCTCCGCCGCGGCAGCCGAGAGGTGCCGTTCTCGCCCGACGGCCCGCTGATGTTCGGCGAAATCGATCTCGTCCGCACCGATGTCTTCACGCCCGCGCTCACCGGTCTCTTGCCGACGCGCCCCGTCCGGCTGCAAGACCGCTGGCCAGCCACCGCGGCTGTCATCGAGGAGCTCACCGACCTGGAGCGCATCGAGGAAGGCACACTCGATTGCCGGCTGACGGCCATTACCGGGCGCACGGCGACGATCGCTTTTTCCGGCAACATCCGCGGAGTCAACGAAGACGGCCCGGTCCGCCAGCAACTCGACGGCACGCTGAGCTTCGATCTCGATGCAGGATTGATCACCGGCCTGAATCTGACCGGCATCAAGACGCTGCTCGACGGCCAGGGCCGGGCGACGGGGCGGGTCGAGGGCAAATTTGCACTCACCCGCCAGGCGTCGGCCGCCACGGAACTCACCGACGCGGCCCTGCGCGGGATCGTGCTCGAGCCAAACTCGGCGAACACCTTACTCGTCTATGAAGGTAGCAATGTCGCCTTCCGGTTTAACTACTCGCGCCGCTGGCGGGTCAGTTCGGAGCAGGGCCGGCAGGTCACGCTCGAAGACAACCGGGGCAACGGACTGCTGTTCACGGCCGAGCCGCCCGAGAAGATTCCGTCGTCCGTGGAATACCTCGCGGAGGCGAGCGCGGTCGTCGCCCGGCAGAAGGGCCGGGTGACCGGCAGCGATCCGCCGGCCAAACTGCGTCCTTATCCGCTGGAGGTCGAGCGGTTTGGCATGAACGTGGAGATTGACAAACAGCCGGCCCGGATGGAGTACGCCATCGTCCGGCAGGCGGCGGGCGGCGCGACCCTGGCCGCCCGCCTGATCCCCGCCGACGCGGGGGTTCTCGCCCCGGAGGTCGAGGAAATCGCCAAGAGCATCCGAATCGGACCGCCCGCCCCCGCCGGGGTGATTCCGCTGCCGCAGCCCGGCAAATAAACCCGCCCGGCGAGCGAACCACCGAGGAGAAGGGTTGTCCTGTTGGGACACGAGGTGTGCCATGATGACGACCGGATCGAACCCGTTGACCGTATTGCTGTTGCCCGAGCCCGCGCCGGCCGTCCGTCGGCTGCGCGCCGAAGGCTGGCGGGTCATCGCGGCCAGCGACCCGTGCCAACTCCGTCGGCTGATTGCCCGCGCCCGGCCCGATCTCGTCGTAGTGCATGCGCTCGGCGAACACGAGAGCGGCTGGCTCACCGCGGCCAAGCTGAGCCGGATGATTCCGCGCCCGGAGGTCTTGCTTGTCGACCCGACGGACGACCTGCGCCACGAACGCCTCGCCCGGTTCGTCGGCGCAGTCCGCCTCGACAGCGACCACCCGCGGGCCATCGCCCGCGCCGCCCGTGAATACGCCCCGGCCGGAGTGTGAGTATTTGAGGAAACAAAACGAAAAGGCCCGCGTCGAATCGAGATCGACGCGGGCTTTCTTCATTGATAGACGACCGCTCGCGGTCGCTGGGCGTTCACCGCCCGGATCAGCCGCTCGGTCCGTTTGTCTTCGAAATGGCAATCGACCACGAACAGCGCGTGGATCATCCCCGGGATCCAGAAGCAGAGCGTCAGTACCAGGTTCAGGATCGCCTGGAACGGCTTGCCGCACAAGAGCACCGCCAGGGGCGGCAACACGATCGCCAGAAAGTAACGCATGGCACGCCCTCCGGTTTCGGAGCCGTCGTCCGGCCCCATACTCCTTCTTCGCAGGTCGCGCCGGAATCTTGAGGGGCGGTCGCACGATTCCGCGGCCCGCCCGCCCGCGCCGCGTCGTAAGATATCTCCCTAAAGTCCGGAGAGGGAAACATGCGCATGACAGCCTGGCTTCTGCTCGTCGCCGGGGTCGTTGCCGCGCCCGAGCAGCCCGCGCCGCTCAAGACCACGTTGCAGGAGTTCGTCGATCGCGGCGAAGTCGCCGGCGTCGTGGCCGTCACGGGTCGGTCCACTGGCGTTGTGCAGACGGAGGCGGTCGGCCTGGCCGACGTTGCCGCCGGGCGGGCGATGGCCCCGACACGATGTTCCGCATTGCGTCGATGACCAAGCCGATCACCGCCGCGGGCATCATGATCCTCGTCGACGACGGCAAGATCGCCGTGGACGACCCGCTTGAAAAGCACCTGCCCGAGTTCCGCGGCCTGATGCTCGTCACGTCGAAGACGAAGGACAAGATCACGCTCGGGAAGCCGACTCGCCCGCCGACTATCCGCGACCTGCTCACGCACACCTCGGGGATAACTAGCGCCTGGCCCGCGGGCCTCGCCGAGGTCTGGTCGAAGCGCGATAAGACGCTCGCCGAGGTGGTGATGGCCGTGTCGCAGCGGCCGCTCGACTTCGAGCCCGGCAGCCAGTGGCGCTACTGCAACCCCGGCATGGACACTCTCGGCCGGGTGATCGAGGTCGTCTCGGGGCAGTCGTACGAGGCGTTCCTTGCTTCGCGCATCTTCGGCCCGTTGAAGATGACCGACACCGTGTTCTACCCCACGCCTATACAGCAAGCGCGCTCCGCGAAGACCTACGACCGAAAAGAGGGCAGGCTGGTCGAGGTGCCGTTCCCGCTTTTCGGCCCGACCGACGGCGCGAAGTATCCCGCGCCGGCCGGGGGGCTGTATTCCACGGCCGGCGACCTGAGCCGGTTCTACCGCATGATGCTCCACCGCGGCACGCTCGACGGCGTGCGTATTCTCTCCGAAGGCGCGGTCGCGGCGATGACCAGCATCCACACCGGCGACCTCAAACCGGGCTTCGTGGACGGCATGGGCTTCGGCTTCGGCTGGGGTGTCGTCCGCGAGCCGAAAGGTGTGACGGCATCGCTCTCGCCCGGCAGCTACGGCCACGGCGGCGCGTTCGGCACGCAGGCCTGGCTCGACCCCGTCCGCGACTCGTTTACCATCCTGCTCATCCAGCGGGTCAACATGGGCAACGTCGACAACAGCGAATTGCGCCGGCGACTGCAGGAGTACGCCCGCGCCCGAATCGAGGCCTCTCCATGAGTCAGCGCAACGTCCTTGGTGCCCCGCTTGCCGAGTGTGGCACCAACCCGATCACGGGTTTCACGCGGTCCGGCTGCTGCGAGACCGGCCCGGAAGATGCCGGGAGCCACACGATCTGCGCGGAGCTGACGGCCGAGTTCCTCGCCTACTCGCAGAGCCAGGGCAACGACCTCGTCACGCCCCGGCCCGAGTGGGGCTTCCCCGGCCTCCGGCCCGGCGATCGCTGGTGCCTGTGTGCCGCGCGGTGGAAGGAAGCTTTGGCCGCGGGTGTTGCTCCGCCGGTGATCCTCGCCGCGACCAACGAAGAGGCGCTCGAAGTCGTGACGCTCGAAGACTTGAAGTCGCACGCGCTCGACCGATTCGTGATCAACATGCACCCGGCCAGCCGCAACGGCACCAAACACTGAGGCTCGCATGCTCGTCTACACCGTGGGCGTGAAGTTTCCGGATGAGGCCACGGCCGACCGCTGGCGGGCCTGGCTCCGCGACGGTCACGTCGCCGACGTGATCGCCGGCGGCGCGACCTCGGCCGAGGTCATGCGTGTCGATGGCCCGCTGCGCCTCGAAGTCCGGTATCGCTTTCCGGACCGCGAAGCCTTTGCCCGCTACGAGCGCGACTACGCCCCGCGACTGCGGGCCGAGGGGCGGGCATTGTTCCCGCCCGAGCAGGGCATCGTCTACGATCGATCCACCGGAGAACTCCTCGACACTTACTGAGTCACACCATGTTGCGCGACAAGCTGATCGAGCGATTCACAGTCGTCCCCGGATCAAAGGTCCGGCTCAAGGACTTCCCCACCGGGTTCGACGAGGCCGACGAGGACCTACGCCGCCTGACCAAGAACAAGGCGAAGGAAGTGGCGGCCGACGTGCTCGAACAAAACCGCGCCGAGCTGGCGACGGCGCAGGAGATGCTTTATGCCGATGACCGGTATTCCGTCCTGGTGGTGTTGCAGGCGATGGACGCCGCGGGCAAAGACGGCACGATCAAGCACGTCTTCTCCGGGGTCAACCCGCAGGGCTGTCAGGTCTTCTCGTTCAAGAAGCCGAGCGCAGAAGAGCTGGATCACAATTTCCTCTGGCGGTACATGAAGTCGCTGCCGGAGCGCGGGCGGATCGGCATCTTCAACCGATCGTATTACGAAGACGTGCTGGTGGTGAAGGTCCACCCGGAGCTGCTCGACTCCGGCAATCTGCCGGACGAACGCCGGGGCCGGAAGTTCTGGAACGACCGGTACGACGACCTTAACAACTTCGAGAAGCACCTGCACCGCAACGGTACGACGGTCATCAAGTTCTTCCTCAACGTTTCCAAGGCGCAGCAGCGCAAGCGGTTCCTCAAGCGGCTGGACGAAGACGACAAGCACTGGAAGTTCTCGGCCGCGGACCTCGCCGAGCGGGCCCATTGGGACGCCTACCAGCAGGCGTATGAAGACGCAATCGAAGCGACTTCGACAGAGCATAGCCCGTGGTACGTCGTCCCGGCCGATGACAAGTGGGTGACGCGGACAATGGTGGCCGACATCATCGTTCGGCGGATTCACACGCTCGGCCTGCGCTACCCGACCCTGCCGCCGGACGCGCTGGCGAAGCTCGAGGAGGCCCGGGCCAAGCTGGAAGCGGAATAGTCACCGCACGCCACACGCGGGACAAGTCGGCCGATGTGGGCGCAGAAGTTGCGCCAACCGGCCGGTCGAGCGGTACTTCAGCGCGGCATCGACCCGAGGCAGATACACTTCGAACCACCAGTGTGCCCAGGCGAGCAGCCGGCCGACCAGCGGTGTCGGATCGTCCTGGAAGCGGAAGCGGTGCGGGCCGAGCAGCATGTCCCACCCGCCGCCGCGCCACTCTTCGCGCGGGCGGGCTGTCGCTTCGCCCGGCACGCCCCGCAAGACCGCCCCGCGGAACACCAGGCCGCGGGCCCCGAGCGTGAGCGATTCGCCGCCGGGCAGCGGACAGTAGAGAATCGCGTCTCCCGAGTCGGCCTCGAAGTCGGCCCGGCGGGCCAGCTCGAAGACGCTGGCCGCGGGTCCGACACTCCGCCAGGGTTTGTCGTTGCGGTCGAACCACACGAGCCGCCGCCGGGCCAGACCGTCGACGTTTTCGGCAACGACGAGTCGCCCGAGCGCGGGGAACACCCGGCCGATCTCGGCGAGATCCCACACGCCGAGCCCTGCGAGAAACGCCCGCTCGCACGCCAGCACGCTGAGCCGGGTCATCGTCGCCGGGTCGGCATTGAGCCATTGCGCGAACGCGTCGGCCGCGGTCAGAGGCAGCTCGCCCTCCCAGACGCGCGACAGGCGATAGGCAGCCGGTGGTACCGGATCGCCGACCGCGTCGCTGAACTCCAATGCCCAAAGCGTGCCTGCGATCGCGCCGCCGACCGCGCCGATCTGTACGGCCGACTCCGCGGCCCGGATCGCCTCGGCCAGCGCGGTCTCACGACGGTCTGTGTTACCCCGGCCGATGCTGGCGAGCGCGACCCGAGCGAGTTCCGTCCCCGCCTCCAACTTCGGCACCAGATGTTTCCACGCTTCGTCGACGACGCGATCGATCGGGTCGCCGGAATCGCGGCCCAAAAGCTCGGCCCACCGATCGAGGACTAGCGACTCGCCGAGCAGTGCGGCCGCGGAAAGTACATGCCAACCCGTGGGCAGGAACATCGCCGCGGGGATCGCGCCGAGTGCGCACCCGGCCGACGCGCGGCGCAGCCAGTGCGGCCAGATGCTGTCGCCCGTTGCCGGCAGCGTCTCGACGGAGCCGGGCCGCTCGACGCGCACCCACGTCCGATCTGCCTTCTCGATGAGGGTGACCCTCGCATTGTCGGTGGCGAGCCGACCCGCGGCGAGTTCCGCGGGACGCGGCAGTGGCGGATCCGTGCGCGGCGTCATGCGGAAACAACTCGTGCAGAACCACTCGTGCCGCTCGGCCGCCAATCCGCGCAGATGCTCCTCGGCTTCCGCGTCACGCAACCCGGAGGCCAGAAGCTTCTGGTGAAACTCCGTCAGTGCGGCTTCCGGTTCACCGTCCGGGAGGCTCTGATCGATCGCCTGGGCTGGCGAGAGCGCACGCCGGCCGTCGAGCACCAGTTGATGCCGCTGCCAGAGGTGGCGGGTCATGTCGCGCCGCCGGCGGGTTGCCCCGCAGCGCGGACAGCGCATCTTCTCGCGGTCGGCCAGTTCGGCGCGGAGCGCGGGCCCTGCGCCCTTCAGCTTGCCGATGAGTTCGTCGAGTCGGGCGGTGCCGCGCCGGCCCAGCCCGGCGGCAAACGCCCGGATCAGCAGTCGGGCCGCTTGCCCTTCGTGATCGAGAACACCGAGCAGGCCCGAGGTGGCGGCCAGCCGGGCGCTCAGCGGCAGGTCGCGCCGCCGGACCAGTCCTCGGACGGGCTTTTGCAGTGACTTCAGCGTGGCCGGTTGCAGCCCGACGAGCCGGAGACCCAGAATGGCCGCCTGGTCGGCATCGGCGGCCAGCAATCGCGCGACGAACGCCGGCAGATCGGGACCGACCAGTTCGACGAGCCCCTCCAGCAGCCGCAGTCGACGCCGGCCCGACGCGGCCGCCGCCCACCGCGCCGCCTCGCGCACCGGTGCCGGTTCGTCGTTTAACAACGCCTCGAAGCTGTCGCGTGTCATGCGAAGTTCATTGTACCCGGTCGCGTGGGCCGCTAGCATGTCATCATGTACCGACGTTCCCGTGCCCGCGAAGTGGCGCTGCAATTGCTCTTTCAACGCGACTGGAATCCGTCCGTCGACCGCTCGGCGGTCGAGCGGTTTGCCCGGGAACGGCTCCGCGACGAACGATCGATCACTTACTGCCTCCGGCTCATCGACGCCCTCACCGAGCGCGGGCCGGAAGTGGACCGGAAGGTGGAAGAGTCGGCCGACAACTGGAAGCTGCCGCGCATGGCCGCCACCGACCGCAACGTCCTCCGGCTCGGCGTGATCGAGCTTCTGCTCGATGACCCCGAGACGCCCCAGGCCGTCGTCCTCGACGAGGCGATCGAGCTGGCCCGGCGGTTCGGCGGGGCCGAGTCGTCGAAGTTCGTCAACGGCGTGCTCGACCGCGTCCGCAAGTCCCTCGCCGCCCCGCAGGCCGACTGACCCATGCCCGCCCGCTCGCCCTTCACGATGCTCTGCCGGGCCGCCTTCGCCCCGCGGTCGGACCGCGCCGACCTGCACGCCCACACCACGGCCAGTGACGGGCGCTACACCCCGAAGCAGATCATCGACGTGGCCGTGCGGACCGGACTGGCCGCATTGGCCATCACCGATCACGACACGATGGCCGGCTGGCATGCGGCCCGCGAATTCGCCCCGGACAACTTCGAGCTGATTCCCGCGGTCGAGCTGTCGTGCGAATCGGGCGGGCGCGAGGTGCATCTGCTCGGCTACTACGTCGACCCCGCCGACTCCGACCTCGAAGCCGCGATGGCCCGGCTGTGTGCGGGCCGGCTCGAACGCTACGGCGAGATGGTCGCGCGACTTGGCCGCATGGGCGTGAGCGTCGGCGAAGAGGCGATGGGCCCCGCGCCGGGGCGCCGACACCTGGCGGCCGCACTCGTCGCCGCCGGGCGCGTCGGCACCGTGCGCGAAGCGTTTCATCGCTATCTCGACGATCATGGACCGGTCAACGTGCCCAAGCAGCGGCTTGCGGTCGACGAGGGGATTCAGCTCGTGCGGGCGGCGGGCGGGGTGGCCTCGCTCGCGCACCCCGGCCCGAAGGTGGACCGCCCCGTGCTCGCAGAACTGGCTGCCCGCGGCCTCGGCGCGGTCGAAGCCGAGTACCCGACGTTCGCCCGCTCGCGGACCATCCAATTGCGGGCATGGGCCAAGGAATTGGGCCTCGCCGTGACCGGTGGCAGTGACTGCCACGGGCCCGACGAGTTCCGCCGGCGGATCGGCTGCCGGACCGTCGACACCGCCGACCTGAACCGACTCCGCGATCAGAGGGAATGCGCACGATGTTGAAAGGGTTCATCGAGAAGATCAAGAAGGGCCTCGCGAAGACCCGCGCAGTGTTCGGCGGGCTCGCGGGCCTGTTTACCGGGCGGGGGCGCGTCGACGAGGATTTTCTGACCGAGCTGGAAAAGCGACTCTACCTCGCCGACGTGGGCACGCAAGCCACCGCCGACATCGTCGCCCGCGTCCGCCAGAGCTTCCTCGATAAGGAAGTGACCGGCGACGTGCGGACGTTCGTCCAGGGGCAACTCCGCGAACTGCTCGCCGCACCTGCGGGCATCCAGCGTGCGCCGGCCGGGCCGACGGTGATTCTGATCGCGGGGGTCAACGGCTCGGGCAAGACGACGACGATCGCGAAACTCGCGAAGAAGCTGAAGGACGACGGGCACCAGATCACGGTGGCCGCGTGCGACACGTTCCGCGCCGCGGCCGTCGATCAACTGGCCGTCTGGTGCGAGCGGATCGGATGCGACATCGTGCGGGCCCAGCCGGGCAGCGACCCGGCCAGCGTGGCCCACGACGCCTGCGAGAAGGCCCGCGCCCGCGGCTGGGACACGGTGATCGTCGACACCGCGGGCCGGCTGCACACGCAGGCCCACCTGATGCGCGAGCTCGAGAAGATCCGCCGGGTATTGGCCAAGCAGGTCGAGGGGGCACCGCACGAAGTGCTGCTGGTGCTCGACGGCACCACGGGCCAGAACGCGATCGCTCAGGCGCAGATGTTCACGCAGTCGGTGCAATGCACGGGGATCGTGCTGACGAAACTCGACGGCACCGCGAAGGGCGGCGCGATCTTCGCTATCAAGAACAAACTCGGCCTGCCGGTGAAGTACATCGGCGTCGGCGAAACCCTCGACGACCTCGAACCCTTCGACCCCGACAGCTTTGTCGCCGCACTGTTTGAGTAGGAGGCGGGGCACAGGCGACGCGCCCCTCCACTCTTCGTTCACCGGCTCCGCCGGGCACTAAGAAAAGTCTCTTCTATTTTACATCCCCGATGGCCTGGGTGATGCTGCCGGCGAGTTGTTCGAGGTCGCGGGCTGCGGTCGGAGGCGCTGTCTTCAGGGCCGCCTGTACGACCTTCTGCGCTTCCTCGAGGTCAGCCTTGCGTTCATCCTTGCCGCGGGCTGTCTCCCGGCCCAGCTTCAAGAGTTCGCGGGCGAACTGGTCGTGGTACTTCCAGACCATCGGCGTCTGAGGGTGTAAGAGTTCGATGCCGGAGGTGAACAGGTCCATCGCCGCTTTGCGGTCGTCGGCGTTCTTTTCCTTCGCCGCGAGCCGGAGCCGGGCGATGGCGCACTTATTTCGCACGCGGGCTTCCAGCGAGAGATTGTCGTTGAAGATGCTGCGGGCGGCCTTCACCATCCCGTCGCAAAGCTTGCGAAGGTCGTCGGGAGCCGGGGCCGGCAGTTCGTCGGCGAACTTCAAATAGTTTTCGAGCCATACGAGGGCGCGGGGCAGCAGGAACCCGGCGTTCTCCTCGGCCTTCTTGTCGTTAGACTGACCCAGCGGACCCAGGTCGGCCGGGAAGTTGGTCGGCAGACCCAGCGTGCCCGCCGGATCCGCGATCGGACGGGCCGCGTCGGCGACGAGCCGGGCATAGCCCAGCGCCCGCTGACTTACCACGCGGTACTTTTCCTCCCGCCGCTCGCCCAGCGCCTTGGCGATGGCTTCCAGTGCGGCCGACGAAGCCGAGCTTTGCCCGCGGACAAGCTCCGCCTCTTCCACCAGTGCCTCGATCCGGCCGGTGACGAAGAGCATTGTGTCCGGCGCGAGCCTCATCGCCTCTTCAAAGGCCGCGTGGGCCTTCGAATACTCCTGGAGCAGCCGGTAAATGTGACCAAGGTAGAACTGTGCCTCGGCCTTCTCGTCGTTGCGCGAAGTCTGGCGGATCGCCGTCTCGAGCTGGGCCTTGGCCTTCTGCAGGATGGCCCAATCGGTCTTGCCGAACGCGACCCACTTGTAGAGCAGCCGGCCGTAGTTCACGCGGTAGCGCGGTTCGTCGGTCACGTCGATCGCAGCCCGACAGTCGGCGTCGGCCTTCTTGTAGAAGGCCGGGTCGCCCCGCGGCCACGCCCGGTCTTCCTCGTTCCGCGCCTTCTGGATATAAGCGCTGGCGTTGTAGTGATCGGGGAAAGTGTCCAGTTCGTCGAAGCAGCCGTTGGCTTTGGCCCGGTATTCCTGTTCGGAACTCGTGTCGTTGGTAGTCGCCGCCAACCATGTGTAAATGCCGCCCAGACTGGTCAGCATGTAGGCCCGATGGATCTTTGCACCGGCATACTTCGAGTCCTTGTTGAGCTGCAGCGCAGTGTTGTACTGCGGGATCGCCTGCAGGAACAACTCGCGGGCTCGCGGATACTCCACCAGTGAGCGGGTGAAGTTGATGGCGTTGTAATGGTAGTACTGCGCCATCAGGTACGGCGGCAGGTAGTTGGTCTCGTCGATCGCTGCGGCTTCGGTGGCGATCTTGCTGAACGACTCGAGGCCGGTGAACAGTTGCGGGTTCTTCTGAAGGGCCATTGCCCGCTCGACCATGTACGTGGCCCGGGCCTTCGATTTGTCGCCGTACTGGAGCGCCTTGTCGTAGGCGCCGATAGCGGCGGTGACGGCGACCTTCGGGTCGGAGCCGAATTCTCGGAGGTTTTCCAGCACCAACCGACCCTTCTCGGCACACAGGTTGGCCAGCCAGAAGCGGAAGTCGACGCCCTCCTGCGATGCGACGCTCTCGCCGATCTTGATGGCCGGGTCGATCGCTTTGTCGGCGATGGTCTTCGCGCTGACCTTCAGCTTGTCGCCGGTGGGGCGGATCATGTACTGGTCACGGAGTACTTGGGCGAGTTTGTCGTACGCCTGGGCGGCGGTCACCTGAGCGGCCGCGCTGGTGGCGTCGGCATGGCTCTTCGCCTTGGCCCACAGGAACAGGGGGGCCTCCGCGCCGAGTTCCTTGATCGCCTGATCGTCGCTGATCTTGCCAGTGATCGTCCGCACCTTCAGCGAGTCGGTCGGCCAGGCGGCGACGGCCCGGAGCGCCTGGCTCCGCACGTCGCCCTTGCCGCCTTCGGGGGCGATGACGGCCGCCCGGTCGAGCCACTGCACGATGACCTTTTTGGAGGCCTCGTCGAGCCGGCTGATCAGGGGGTCGTCCTGTTCGCCGCCGCTGAAACGCGCCTGGGCGGCCGAAGCGAGCAGCTTCGCGGCATTGGCCCGCCGGTAGGTCGGCTTGAGCTCGTCTTCGATCTTCTTCTCGTCCTCGGGATACGCCCGCAACAGATCGGCGGCCGCCCCGAGTTGACTGTCGTTCACCAGTGCGGCCACGTAGTACCGGTAGCCGCTGTCGAGGCCCGAAGACTTCACCTTGTTTGCGAATTCGCGGGCGGCGGCCGGGTCGAGCTTGCCGTTGATCTGGCTGGCGGCGGCTTCGACGGCCGCGACGGTGATGAATGCCGTGTCGAGCCCCGCGTCGTTGCCACGGACCTTCTCGGCAGCCGAGCAGGCATCGACGACGGCCTTCCAGTCCGGCTTCGCGCCTCGGACCAACGACCGCACCGAATCACTGAGGTCGGCAAAGTAGGTGCCTTGGAGCTTCGAGCGATCAGTGTCCGGCAGCTTGTCGGCCCGCTCCCAGAGGTACTTGAACACGTCGTTGCGCTCGGCAGGCTTCGACTTCGTCAGCCGGTCGAACTCGTCGAGCAGCGCGGCGAACATCGGCGGGGCGGCCGGAGTCTTCAACATCGCCATCGCACCGGCCACGTTGCCGTCGCACCGGGCGTCGACCAGCGCGAGCAGGACGTTGTAAAGGTCCGGGTTGATCGCCGGCGTGGCGTCTTTCAGATACACGGAGCGCAGGTCGTTGATCGCCTTGCGCTTTTCGGCCCCGGCCGACTTGTCGTTGAGCGGGAGCTTCGCGACGGTCTGCTCCAGTGTCTTGAGCCGGGCCCGGCCGAAGTCGTGTCGCTTCCGCGTGAAGTCGGCCTGGAGTTCAGCGGCGGCGGCCTGATCGGCCGCGTCGCCGCCGGCCTTCAGCTTGTCGATGTCCGCAGCGATCGTCGCCATGTCGTCCGGCGACATCGCCTCCGGCTTCATCTCGGCGATCTCGGTCCGCAGTTTGTCGCGCTTCGGGGTGCCGCGGTCCTTCGGCACCGGCGTCACGTACTCGGTGCCGGTCTTCGTGTCGCCCTTGTCCTTGTCCTTCTTCTTCGGGTCGTCCTGGGCGGTCTTGGTTTCACCGCCGCCGCCCGAGAACATCTTGACGGCGACGGGCACGCCGACGCCGAGGCCAAGCAGAATGCCGACGGCCGCGGCGATCTTGCCGACCGGCAGAGCCTTGCGTGGCGCGACAATGACCGCCCCGACATCAGCCGCGGGCTTTTTCCGCCAGTCGTTGGCTGCCGGTGCCGGCACCGGTTGCGGTGCGGGCGGCGCGGCCGACCCGCTCGTCCACATGTCGTCGTCGACTGCGGCGATCGACCGGCGATCGCCCTGAAATCCCGACGCCGGCGTCTCGCGGGCTTCCTGGAGCCCTTCCGGCCCCAACGTCTCCATCAGCCCGGCCTTATGCAGCACGGCCGGCTTCGCGCCCGCCTTCTTCTCGGCCGTCGCCGTCGAACGGCTCAGGTCCGGGCGGATGTCGGAAAGGATGGGTGCGTGTTGCCGGGCCGCCTCGGGCACATAGTTGACCGTGTTGCTTGAGACGTTCGGGTCGGTCTTGGGCTGGCCTGTGTCGGGGTCCGAGGGCCGGTTCGGCAGTTGCACGTCCGGCACCGAGTGCATGTCGGGCAGCGACAGGCCCACGCTGCTGAACAGCCCGGCCACCAGTTCGCTGCACGTCGCGAACCTCTCGGTCGGCTCCAACTTCGTGCCGCGTTCGATCACCGCCCGTTCGTTTTCCGGCAGGCCGCTCAGGTCGAGCCGACCCTCGCCCAGCGCCATCCACTGCTCGATCTGCGAAAGGCTTGTGTCGATCGGCAGCCGGCCCGTGCGAAGGTGATAATACGTCACCGCAAGCGAGTACTGATCCGTCCAGCGAGTCAGTTTTTTCCGCAACAACTCCGGCGCGGCGTAATACGGCGTCATGCCCTGGCTGTTGGTCGATACGTTCGAGACCGTGCCGTCCATCATCTTCGCAAGGCCGAAGTCGCAAACCTTGACGTCGTTCGACTTCGTAAGAAGGATGTTTTCCGGCTTGATGTCGCGGTGGACGATCGCGCCTTCGCGGTCGCCGTATGAGTGCTTCTCGAGGTTCAGGTAGTCGAGGGCCCGGGCCGACTGCCTCATGTATTCGAGGAGTTCCTTACCCGGGATGCCGGGCAGGCCCTGCTCCTGGCACTCGTGCAGCCGCTGCATCAGGTTCTTGGAGGCCAGTTCGGTCAGGATGATGAGGTAGGCCGGTTGCGGTCCGCCCGGGCGCGGGTAATCCTCATCGGGGATGACCGTGCCCCACGGGTCGAGCAGCCAGAAGGCCTGCATCTTCATCAGGTTGGGGTGGTCGAGTTCGTCCTTGATCGTCTCGAGGGCGGTCCACTCCTGCTTGCCCTTGATGCCCGAGAGGTCCTTGACGATCTTGAGCGCGACCTTTGTCTTGCCGGGGCCGGTCGCCTGCCAGACTTCGCCGTAGCCGCCCTTGCCCAGACACTTCTCGAGCTTGTAACCGTGGACGATTTCGCGCCCGCGGTGGAAGATCTCCTCCGCGATCGGCGGCTTGCCGGTCGATCCGCTGGCCGGCGGGGCCGCCGCGCCACCCTTTTCCGGGCGAATAGCGCGTTCGAGCGCCTTGACCATGTCGGTGCAGGTGGGGAATCGTTCGTCGGCCTTGAAGGACAGCGCCCGCTTGATGACTTCGGCTTCGGCCTTGGGCAGGAAATCGACATCGATCGCGCCGATGCTGATGAGCGCGACGACGGCGTCCTTGCTGTCGGCATCGTAGGGAAGTCGGCCCGAACGCATTTCGACGTAGCTCACGGCCAGCGAATACTGATCGCTGAACGGGCTTGCGCCGCGATAGTTCACAATCTCCGGGGCGGCATAAGCGGGCGTGAACATCGGAGTGCCCGCGCTGGTGCGGGCGTCGCCGCCCCCGAGCAGCCCGGCCAGGCCGAAGTCGCAGACCCAGACGCCGCCGCCGACGATGAGGATGTTTGCGGGCTTGATGTCGCCGTGCCGCAGAGCGGAATGCTGGGACTGGCCGAGGTTATGGACTGGCCGGTTGAGGTAGTCGATGGCGTCGGCCGACTGGCCCATGTAATGGAGCAGTTCGTTGATCGGCATCCCGGCCTGGCCGGCCTTCTGGCACTCCTCGAGCCGGTCGGCGAGGCTGCGTTCGCCCAGGCCCATGGCGATGATCAGCTCGCAGCCGATGTTCTGGAATTCGGTGGTGTCGGAGATGTTGTCGCCGAGCAGGTTCTCGTTCGCGTCTTTCAGCCAGAAGGCCGAAAGCGGCGCGAGGTGCGGGTGGCGGACGTTACGCAGGAGCTTGACCGAGCGGTACTCGCGCAGCCCCTGGTTATTGCCCATGGAAAGGAACTTCAGCGCGCACTCAGTGCCGCCGGGGCCTTCCGCCTTCCAGACCGAGCCGAAGCCGCCCTGACCGAGTTTCTTGACCAGGCGGTACTGCGGGACGGGTTCGTCGCCCACCCGATAAACGCGCATATCAGCCCCCGGGGACCGGCGGGACTCACTCGCCAGATAACCTACAGGTTAGCTGCTATTCGACGGTAATGCAATGCGCCACGATCCTTCCGTGCGGATCGGAGTGACCGACTTTGCGGGCGAGGGCCACGGGGGCCGGGCGACCCGGGCCTGATCACAGTTCCCGGAACGAGAAACTCGCGACGTGGAAGAATTTCAGATTCGGGATGTAAAACTGCGTCCCGCCGCCCGGCAGGTTCTTGCAGCCGCTGCTGCCTTCCCGGGCGCTGTCGCGTTTCGAGCCCGGCCCGGACCCGCGGGCCATGCCCTTGAACCCGCCGAACCAGCCGTAAACCGGCTCTTTCAGCTTGATCTCCATCAGATACGCCAGCGAATTCCAGCCTTCCTTGATGACCGACGTCAGCCGACCCCACTCCCGCGCGCTGACCCCGTTGGCCTGGGCGATCTTGAGTCGCTGTTCCAGTCCGCCGTCGTGCTTGTAGGGCAGGCTGGCCGTCCACCACGGGCTCATCGGGCAGTCCGACGGCGCGGGATCGCCGCCAAATCGCGCGGGGCGGACCCTCGGCTCGTCGTTGAATTTGTAAAGCAGCATACCCGCGGGCAGCAAGTCCTTGCTCGGCTGCCCGAACAGCATCTGAAACGCGTCCGCCACGGTCGCACCGGTGCTCGAGTCCGTGACGATCTTCCCGACGGACGCCCAGGTCAACTCTTCATTCAGCGGCATGTGTGTTCGTGCTCGTGAGATCCGTTCGAAACGCAGTCCCGACGGCGCTGCGTCTCAGCGAGAATACCATATCCGGGATTATTCTGTCCGGAACGACTGAGGAATCGGGAACCTGACGACTCCCACCGGATCGTGCAGGACGCCCCCGCCCGTGTCCTCATTATCCCCGCTCCTCCGCAAAACGACGCCTCGCGGTTCCGGCCGCCGATCGCGGAAAATGGAGCGAAGACATAACGGCAACGACTAAACGGAACGTGGCAGAAAGTGAACTTTTGCTGGCGCCGTCCATGCGGCGGAGCCCGACAAGAGGGCGGGGCATTGCTGCTACCCCGGTGAAATCCGGTCTTCGAAGCCGCGGAGCCCGAGTCGTGGTTGTGGAGTGGGCTTGCGCCGCTTTCGCGGTCGGCGGAACAGCCAGTCCCAGCAGCGACGGAAGAAAGCACGCATCGGCGTTGTCCCGGAATCGAAAAAAATTGGGCACTATCTATTTCAGCAGTTGTTCGCGCATATGGCGGCGACCCGCCACATGCTCTTTCGGCAGTAACCAGCCGCTTCAATCATCTAGTTGCCTACCTGTTTCCAGTCGTCGTCGAACCATACATAGGCTCGCTTGTCCGCAACCACGGCGGCGAATTGACCGTCGTTCGTCACCATTGCCCGTGCTCCGATCCCGATGCCCGGCAAGCGATCAAGTGTTGCCTTTGCCTTCCACACATGTTTGGTCGGGTCGTTCAACTTTCGACAAGTCGCACCGGATTTGTAGATTCCGTCATCTGCGAACAAACCAAAATCACCATTCGGACTGACGGCAATCAGGTGACTCGACTTGGAGATGAGCGTGGAGTCGAGGGATCCTTGCGGCGACACAGTGAGTCTTACCGTACCGTTGTGGTTTATGAAGTATACTTCCTTTTTTCCTTCCACTCCAATCAGCCAGCCAACGCTCGAATCTGCATCGAGCTTGTATTCGAGCAGTGATCGCGGACCACCCAATTCGACTATCCGAACCCTTTGCGCTTCAGTTTCGACATAGGCCACGAGTTTGTTATTGTCCGCAGCAGCAATTGCTACGGGAATCCCATTCAAGGCAAACAGTCGTTGAGGCTTTGAGTCGTTTTCGACGTAACGATAAAGCGTTGGAAACAGCAACGTCCCAACGAGGATATCCGTCATTGAAGGAGCGGAAACCCACACGACAGTTTCACTGGACGTATTGCACGGGTTGAGCTCTCGCTTCGATGGCACGAGCTTTCCGTCGAACACCGATGGCAGGTCAAAAAAGGCAAGTTCGGTCTTGGGACTTGCCACGAGAAGTGCCTTGCCGTCCGAAGTCGGGCAGATGAGGCGAATGTTCCTTCCCGGCCTCGGAGCCAGCTTGAAGAGCAGGCGGTTTTTGCTCATGTTCCACAGTTCGATTGTGTCCGAGTCCTCGCGCACCAGTATACAGGCGTCCTTTTCCTTGTTCGCCCACACCTGTTTCACATTTCCTGGAGGTGTTTGCTTCTCCGGGAGGTGTTGCCCGGGGAAGTCCTGGCCTATGAGCGGAGCGCTGGCAAACATGTAAAGTACGCTGCACCAGGTCAACGTTTTCATTGCACCACTCCTCGATTAGAATTCGCGCATTCGTCGCGGCATCTTGCAAAACAACGACTTAATGCCTCTTCGCCGACTGGCTCAGGCTCGGCACAGGACTCATGCGCCGGTCAGGCAGACCGAAACCGGCCCATTGGTCCCGTCAGGTCGATGACACGATTCCGGAATGATAACCCGTTCGCCGCGGTCAGTAAAGTGCCTGAAGTAAACGCCAGTCAAGAAGTCCGTGAGAGCTGTCCATCGACGTGGGCATCGGTTGGCCCCGCTACCGCCTGGCCAGCCAGGCGGCGAAGGCGTCGAGGCCGCCCTCGATCTCGGCCCGCGCGACGGCGAAGCTGAGGCGGACGTAGCCTTCGCAGCCGAACGCGCTGCCGGGCACGAGGTTGACGTGCGCCTCGGCCAGGGCCGCGGTGCAGAAGGCGGCCGAGTCGCGGATCGACGAGTTGAAATAGCTCGACACGTCGAAGAATGCGTAGAACGCGCCGTCGGGCCGGTGCAGGCGGATGCCGGGGATTGCCGCGAGTCGGCCGGCCACGATGTCGCGCCGGGCCGCGAACTCCTGCCGCATCCGGGCCACGCACTCCTGCGGCCCCGACAGCGCGGCAATCAGCGCGTGCTGGGCGACGCTCGAGGGGCAGCCCGTCTCCTGGCTCTGGATATCGGTCATCAACTGGGCCACGGCCGGCGGTGCGATCGCCCAGCCCATGCGCCAGCCGGTCATCGCGTAACTCTTGCTCGCCCCGCTCACCGTCACGGTCCGGTCGAGCAGTCCGGGCCGAAGGCTGGCGATGCAGGTCGGCCGGGCGTCGCCGAAACAAAGCTGCTCGTAGATTTCGTCCGACAGGATCGTAGCTTCGGTCTCCAGCACTGCGTCGACGATCGCCTCGAGTTCGGCCCGGGTGTAGACCGTGCCCGTGGGGTTGCACGGCGAGTTGAGCATCAGAAGCCGGGTCTTCGGCGTCCGGGCCGCGCGGTACTGCGCGGGCGACATCTTGAAGCCGGATTCGAGCGTCGTGGGCACCAGCACCGGCGTCGCGCCGGCCATCACCACGAGGTCGCTGTAGCTGACCCAATAGGGCGTGGGGATGATCACTTCGTCGCCGGGGCCGACGAGCGCGAGCAGGGCGTTGTGAATCGCGTGCTTCGCCCCGTTCGAGATCACGATGCGGTCGAGGCCGGCTTCCAGTCCGTAGTTCTTCGCGTACCACTGGGCCACGGCCTTCTTCAGGTCGGGCAGGCCGCCGGCGGGCGTGTAATGCGTGTGCCCGGCGACGACCGCGCTGGCGGCGGCGGCGGCGATGTGCTCCGGCGTGTTCATGTCCGGTTCGCCGAGGCTGAAATCGAAGACCTTCACGCCCTGCTCGCGCAATTGCCGCGCCTTCGCGCCGGCCGCGAGCGTCGCGGACGGCTGCACAATCTTCGCGAACTGGGACAGACGCATCGGCACTTTCTCCTCGGCTCGGGCGCGCAACCACCCCCGACCCGGGGTTACGGCTGCGGAGAGGAATCGTTATGATATGAGCCACATCCCCCCGCGAAGGACCGCGATGCGTCTGGCCCATTTCATTCAGCGTTATCCGCCGGCCCTCGGCGGCTCCGAGGCGTACTTTCACCGCTTGGGCCGGCACCTCGTCGCCCGGGGGCACGATGTTACCGTCTTTACTGCCGTGGCCGACGACCTCGCCGCGTTCTGGTCCCCGGGGGCGAAGTGCCTGCCGGTCGGCGAAGAGGTCATCGAAGGCATCGCCGTCCGGCGATTCCCCATCTGGCGGATGCGCGGCCGACGCTGGATCCTGAAGCCGCTCTCGCTCGTGCCGCTCCGCGCGTGGCAGGCGATGACGCTGCCGTGCAACCCCGTCTCGGTGGCGATGTGGCGGGCGGCGGGCGACCGGGCCGCGAAGTTCGATGCGGTGCATGCGACCGCGTTCCCGTACGCCTGGCCGATCGCCTGTGCCCATCGGCTCGCCCGGCGGCTCGGCGTGCCGTTCCTGCTCACGCCGTTCCTGCACCTCGGCGACCTCGACGACCCGGCCGACGCCACCCGCCGGCAGTATCTCCAGCCCGCGCTCCGTCGACTGCTCCGCGCCGCGGACCGCGTGTTTGTGCAGACCGATCCGGAGTTCGATGCGGCCCTCGCGGCCGGGGTCGCGCCGCACCGCCTCGTGCGCCAGGGTCTCGGCGTTGAACCGGCCGAGTGTACGGGCGGCAATCGCGTCCGCGCCCGGGCAACGTGGGGCGTGAGTGATTCCGAAGTCGTGATTGGCCACCTCGCCAACCTCAGCATCGAGAAAGGGTCGGTCGATCTGGTTCGCGCGGCCGAGCGACTCGCCGGCCGGCGTACAACGCTGGTGCTCGCGGGACCGGCGATGCCGAACTTCGAGTCGGCATGTCAGCAGATCGCGCCACACGTCCGCGTGACCCGGCCCGGCCGACTCAGCGATGCGGATCGCCGGGACTTCTTCGCCGGCATCGATGCGTTCGCTCTGCCCAGCCGATCCGACTCGTTCGGCCTCGTGCTGCTCGAGGCGTGGGCCAACGGAAAGCCGGTGCTGGCCTACCGCGCGGGCGGCCCCGGCGCGATCGTCCGCGACGGCGTCGACGGCTGGTTGGCCCGGTGCGGCGACGTGGAACAACTCACGCACTGTCTGGAACAAGCGTGCTCCCACCCGGCCGAGCGCGAGCGCCGGGGCAAGGCGGGGCAGGCGCGATGCGCCCGCGAGTTCCGCTGGGACGACAAGCTGAATCTTGTTGACGAGACCTTGCGTACTTTCCGGTCTTCGCCGGCCCCCGCGGTCGTCTGAAACCCCGCTTGCATCCGTAACCTGTTGCGGGTATTGGCTTCCCGCGATGGGATACTCCGTGCGCGTTGGACTGCTCGGGCTGTGGGCCCTGGTCGGCGGGAGTGGCTGCGCCACCTGCCCCCAGAAGCTCTCGGCCGCACTGCGCCAACCGCGGCCGGAACGGGTCTCGCAGGTCGCCAACGATTACACCGTGGCCTGTCCGGACGTTCTACGCGTGACCGCGACGGGCCATGCGCCGGTTAATGTCCCCATCGAGGCCGATGGTTGCATCGCCATCCCGACCATCGGGCGCATCCGCGTCGACGGCTCGACCACCAGCGACATTGCGACGCTCATCAGCCGGGAGATCGGTACGGTCACGGTGAATGTCGTTGAACATTCGAGCAGGCACATTCTGCTGTTCGGCCCGGGCGACGGCGTGCAACAGGTCGTGCCGTACGTGGGGCCGGAATCGGTGACCGACCTGCTCCGCCGGACGGGCGGTCTGCCGACCGGGGCGGCGTTCCGCGCCGTGCACGTCGTTCGGCCGCACGTGGCCGGTGGCCATCGACCCGAAGTGTTCGTCGTCGACCTGGAATCGATCCTGAGCAAGAACGAGGCCGCAACCGACGTTAAGTTAATGCCTTACGATCAGGTTTATGTCGGCCAGACGAAGGGGGCGGCCATCGCCCGGAGCCTGCCGCCTTGGATGCGGAAGGTGCTTCCGGGGATGTCTTCTCTTGACGAGCACCCCGAAATGCCGAATAATACAGTGCCGTGATTCGTCCCCTGCTAGCCGCGTACTTCGCCCTCTCGACCCTCGCCGGGCCGTGGATGTGCTGCTGCATGCTGCGTAGCATCGCGGCACCCGATTCCGTGCCGGCGACCTGTTGCAAGCTGGCGACTGATTGCAAGAAAAGCTGTTGCGAAGAACCGGAGCCCGCGCCGCGGTCGCTGCCGGAACAAGTGCCGATGCCCTGCCCGTGCCGGGCGGACGCCCGCCCGTCGGCCGTGCTCGCCAAGTCAGTCGAGTTTGAAGTAGAAGTTCATTTCTGGACCGAAGTCGCAGTCCTCGACACGCCCGACTTGTCGACCGGCCCGGTTCAGACTCTCACGTCCCGCGTCGGCGATCCGCTTGCCGACTCTGTACGAGTGCGACTCGCGCTGTTCGGCGTCCTTCGTTGTTGAGCTGTCGTCGGCGACCCTATCAACCACCACAAACAAACCCACCGCGGATACGAGAGTATCCGTTCCGGCGTCGCATGGTGCGACTTCGGACGACACCTGCATACACACCCATTCACGGGAGTATCGAAATGGCGAAGTTTTTTATCTTCACGATCGTCGCGGGCTTGAGCCTGGGCCTTCTGGCCTACGCAACGACCGGTTCGGCGAAAAAGGTCGGCGGCTGCAACTGCTGCCCGGTCTGCGTCGAACTCGGCTGCGACGCCTGCCCCGACTGCGTGGCCGGCAATTGCGGCAACTGTGCCGACTGCGACGGCTGCTGCGATCGCTCGAAGGTCAAGTCGGCTGGCTGTTGCGGCACAACCGCCAAGACGGCTAGCTGCTGCTCGGGCAAGACCAAGGTCGCGAAGTCGGGCTGCGACTGCTGCCCCATCTGCGCCGAGTACGGATGCGGCGCGTGCCCCGAGTGCGCGTCCGGTACCTGCACCAAGTGCGCCGACTGCGACGCGTGCTGCGGCCGCAAGTAATCCGACGCTGATCCACTGACAACTACCGACCCGCGGGGGCACGCCCCCGCGGGTTCTTTCATGCGCGGTGACAAGTTGACACCCGTTACCCCGCCACGGGGTACAACAACCCACAGGTCCACTCGTCTCCCGGGGGCGTCGTCATGCGTTTCCTGAAACTGATTGTCGGTTTCCTGTTGTTGTCAACCGGTGGGGCTGTCGCGGCCGACCCGCCCGCGGAGAAGTACTTCACCATCCCCGTCTCCAAACTCGAAATCACCGAAGGGAAGCTGCCGCCCCCCGCGCTGTGGTATCACATGCGGTTCGGCGGCATGGCAAAGGTCGCGCCGTTTCAGGGGATGTGGGTCAACGCCCGGCTCGATGTTCCCGGAGAGGTCGAGTGGATTGTTGATTCCAGCTCCGGGACCGAGTCCTGGGACCGGCTGTTCCTGGCCGTGCGGACGTCCCATGCCGGGCCGATCACCGGGCGGATTGATTTCGTGTCGGGAGACCGGCGGGAGGCCACGCCGAACATGGTCCGTTTCCGGCTGCCGGCCGGCGCGAACGAAAACCGGGCGGCCGCCTGGTTCCGCTACGCCCGGGCCTGGCGACAGAACAACGAATGGGAGGCCGCGCAGAGTGGCGGGGCGCCGGGATCGGCATGGTTTCGTCACCGATCCAACGCGGCCCACGCGTCTCCGCCCACGGACCTGGCCTTCCTCTGGCACAAGGACACCGCGGGCAACCGCTGGAAGGGAATGGAGAACTTCCGTGCCTCACCCAATGAACCCCGAGCCGAACACGTCCCGCAGATCCTCGTCCGCGACCAGCGGGGCGTCGACTTCCGGGGCCGGGGATGGAACGGCGACCTGACCGAACTGTTCAGCGGCGGACGAGCCATTTCCGAAAACCTCCAACTCGATCGCGCCCTCAACACGCGCGACCGGCCCAACGACGGCGATCCCGTGCCGCTGGCCAACCTGACCGGCATCACCGTCCGCGAGTACGACTGGTCGAAGAAGATCGAGAACCTCAAGCCGCAACTCGACCCGCTGGCCTCGCGCATCCCCGCGGACCAGCACGCGGCGTTCTTCCCGACGATCGCCGCGGCGATGGACGTGATGCAGGAACTGGACCGCTCCGGGCTCGCGCTGTTCCAACTCGGCGGCGTCCGCAGTGTCGATGATCGGCTCGGTGAGCGGTACAAGGCGCAACTGGGCATCCCGGCCATTCCCATCGGCCGGCTGATCCCCGCGTCGCTCGTCTCCGGCCTCGCGGTCACCGGGTCCGACCTGTACTACGACACCGGCACGGACATCGCGGTCCTGCTCCAGACCGAGCAACCCGCGGCCGTCGGCAGACTCCTCTCGGCCGCCTGGCCGAAGCTCAAGGCCGAAGACACGGTCGTCGAGGTGGACATGCCCGTGGCCGGCGGCCGGGCGCGGTTCCTCTCCACGGAAGATCGGCGCATTTCCGTCTACCTCATGGAGTTGCCCGGCGTCGTGATCCTGACCAACTCGATGAACCAGTTGGCCCGACTCGTCGAGGTCCACAACAAGAAGGTCCCCGCACTGGCGGACTCGCCCGAGTACGTTTTCTTCCGCGAGCGGTACGCCCGGGGTGATGCGGCGGAGACGGGGTTTGTGCTGCTGCCCGACGCGGCCATCCGCCGGTGGTGCGGGCCGAAATGGCGGATCGCCCATCACCGCCGGATGATGCAGGGTGCGGCCGTCGCCCAGGCGCAGGCCGAGCACCTTGCCGCGATGGCCGGGTCGAAAAAGTCCCAAGAGGTCGAACAACCGGGGCTCGGCAAAATCCGCGTGTCATCGACCGGTGTCTTCGCGCCGGGCGTCGGGACTCGGGCGTTTCTCACGCCGATCGTCGAAAGTGAAATCGACACCGTCTCGGCAACCGAGGCGGCCGCGTATCGTTGGTGGCGCGATACCTACCAGGAGAACTGGTCGCAGTTCTTCGACCCGATCGCAGTGCGCGTGACGGCCAAGCCCGACCGCATGGGCCTCGACGTGACCGTGATGCCGCTCATCCTGCGGACGGCGTACCGCAGCATGGCCGATTGGAGTATCGGGGCCCGGCTCTCGGCGAAGGCCGGCGATCCCCACCCCGAGGCGCTCGCGCAGTTCACCGTCGGGTTCAACCGCGAGAGCGAGTCGTTCAAGCAGATGACCGGCCAGTTCGACCAGTTCCTTGGGCTCAAGATTTCGTCGATGAGCTGGGTCGGCGACTGGTTCACGATCTATGCCGACCAGGATGCGATCTGGGAACAGGTGGCGAAGAAGGAAAAGTTCGAGATGACCTTCTGGGCGGAGAAGGACCACCAGATTCCGATCGCCGTGGCGACGCACGTGCGCGACCCGCTGAAGCTCGCCATCTTTCTGACCGCTATCAAGGGCGTGATCAACACCTCGGCCCCGAACCTGTTGAACTGGGATAGCGGCTCGTACCGCGACATGTCCTACCTGAAAATCACGGGTAAGGACGGCTTCCCCAAGCTGACGCTATACTCGCTGCCCGTCGGCGATCAGTGGCTGCTCACGCTGAATGAGAAGATGGTCCACCGGGCCATCGATCGGCATCTGAACCGCGGGGCCGAGCCGGCCGGGAAGCCTGCGCCGGCCGGCAGTCTGACACTCGGAGCGAGCGCAGCTTTCAGCATCCGCCCACAGGCCGTGCAAACATTGCGCGACATGTGGGGTCGGTCGGCCCTTGAGCCGCTTCAGAACGCCTGCTGGGCGAACATCGCAATCCTCAACGAGTGGCACAAGCTTTACCCGGACGTCGACCCGGTGACATTCCACGAACGCTGGTGGGGCGAGCGACTGCTCTGCCCGCTGGGCGGCAAATACGTTTGGAATGCGACCGACAACACGATGGAGTCGACACTTCTGGGACACCCCGGCCGGCCTAAGGTCCCCGAGAACACGGTCACTCCGTTCCTACAGTCACTTCGCGACGTGCAGATGGGCGTATCGATCGAGGCCGAGGGCCTGCGAGCCCGCCTCGAAGTTTCACGCGGCGAGAAGTGATGTGGAGTAAAAAAGAGGCACACCACAAAGACGCAAAGACACGAAGATGATCACGAAGAGGAACCAAATCGGTTTTCTTCGTGCTTCCTTCGTGTCTTTGTGACTTCGTGGTGTGTCTTCTTGGATTCCCCGATTACGGCTTCGGTACGGGCATCGGGGCGGGGTTGGGTGTAAGCGATTCAAGCGGCCCGAGTTTCAGATTGGCCAGCTTGGTCTGGTAGGCCTTGAGCGCGGGATCGTCGGGCTTGTCGAATCCGCCGACGCAGACGTAGCTGCCAAACTCGGTGTGCAACACGTACACGTCGGTATCGATGACCGGCTTGCCTTTGCCGTCCTTCATTTTCTGCAAGACCTCGGCGAGGGCGTGGGCCTGCTGGGCGGTCGCGTTCAGATACTGCCCGGGCTTCGCGCCGCCGATTTTCTGGATGAGGTCAGTCTTGGGTGCGGTCGCCGAGGCCAACGTGACCGCGCCTTGGTACGGCTTCACCATCAGCGTGTACGCCTTCCGGCACTTCAGCAGGCTGAAGCTCTCGTCGGCGTTGTATTCCTTCAGGTTCTGGAGCTTGCCCTTTTCAGGGTCGACGGGCGTCGGCGTGAGCGGATTGTGGACGACGAACGCCGTCAGAAACGGGTTGTAGCCGCCGACGATTGCCTCGCGGGCCCCGCTGCCGTTCGACTGCGGCACGACCAGGCCCTTGTGCATGAACCGCTCGGGCAGTTGCTTGAGCTTGCGGACCTTTTCGAGTGCCTTGCGGGCATCGTCCATGTCCTTCCAGCCGCCTACCAGCACCGCATAGGAATCTTCGATCTTTACGGTTCGGATCTTGGGCAGCGGCACGTCTTCGCCGAGGCCCATCGCTTTGGCCTGTTCGGCATGTTTCTTCTTCAGTTCGGCGACGCGGGCCCGTTCCTTCGTCCGCTCTTCCTCGCCTCGGTTGAAGACGTAGGCGGGAAGGCTGTAATCCTTGCGCAAGACCGACGCGAGATCGTCGGCCAGTTGGGCCGAGCCGGCCCCGGAGTAACTTTGAACCAGGATCATCCACGCCCCGGCTTCGGGGGTGATGGCATACGGTGACGCCGACGCCAGGCCGGAAAACAGCAGGGCGACGGACAAAACGAGCAATCGGCGCATCACTGGACCCTCCGCAACGAAGGGGCCATACCCGACGCCGGCCGGGGAATCAACGCCAAAGCGGGCCGAGCGCGGCCGACTGCGCCGCCGTGATCGCCGCGATGCCGGCCCGCCCGAGCGCGAGCAGGCTGTCCAGTTCCTTCTGGTCGAACGTCGCGCCTTCGCCAGTGCCCTGCACCTCGATGAAGTGCCCGGCACCGGTCATCACGATGTTCATGTCGACCTCGGCCACCTTGTCTTCGACGTATTCGAGGTCGAGCCGGGGCTCGCCGGACACGACGCCTACGCTCACGGCCGCCACGCTGTCGCGAAGCACACTCCGGATCGGCGGCATGTCGGGCGTAGCGGTCAGCGCGTCGACCACGGCCACGAACGCGCCGGAGATCGCGGCCGTGCGGGTGCCGCCGTCGGCCTGGAGCACGTCGCAATCGATCCACAGCGTCCGCTCTCCGAGCGACTTGAGATCGACGATCGCGCGGAGGCTCCGGCCGATGAGACGTTGAATCTCGACCGATCGGCCGTCGACCTTCCCGGCCTTGTCGCGCGGCTTGCGCCCGGCCGTGCTGCCGGGCAGCATCCCGTACTCGGCCGTGAGCCAGCCCTGGCCTTTCCCCACGAGAAACTCCGGCACCTGCTTGTCGACCGAGCAGGCGCACAGCACGGCAGTGCGCCCGAACTCGACGAGCACCCGGCCCGGGGCGTTGCCGAGATAGCCCCGGGTGAACTTCAGCTCGCGGAGAGCGTCGGCGGGGCGGCTGTCTGGTCGCATGTTAACCCCGCAGCTTCTTGTAGTGGATCCGGTGCGGCTGGTCGGCATCCGCGCCCAGGCGGCGGCGACGCTGTTCCTCGTACGTCTGGTAATTGCCCTCGCACCAGACCACCGTGCTCTCGCCCTCGAAGGCGAGGATGTGCGTCGCGATGCGGTCGAGGAACCACCGGTCGTGGCTGATCACCACGGCGCAGCCGCCGAAGTTGTTGAGGGCTTCTTCGAGGGCGCGGAGCGTGTCGACGTCGAGGTCGTTGGTCGGTTCGTCGAGCAGGAGGACGTTGCCGCCGGTGCGGAGCAGCTTAGCGAGGTGGACGCGGTTGCGTTCGCCGCCCGAGAGATTGCCCACCTTCTTCTGCTGGTCCGGTCCTTTGAAGTTGAACCGGGCGACGTAGCCCCGGCTGGCGACCTTGCGCTTGCCGAGTTGCAGGAAGTCGAGGCCGCCGGTGATCTCTTCGAACACCGTGGCGTCGTCTTTCAGCGCGTCGCGGTTCTGGTCGACGTAGGCGGCCTGGACGGTCTCGCCGACGCGGAGCTTTCCGGCGTCGGGCTTTTCCTGGCCGACGATCATGCGGAAGAGCGTGGTCTTGCCCGCACCGTTGGGGCCGATGACGCCGACGATGCCGCCGCGGGGCAGATCGAAGTTCACATCTTCGAACAGCAGCGTATCGCCGAACGCCTTCTTGAGCCCCTCGGCCCGGATGACGAGGTCGCCCAGCGGCGGGCCGGGCGGAATCTGCATGAGGATTTCGTCCTCGCGCTCCTCGTATTCCTGGGCGGCGAGCCGCTCGTAGGCCGCGAGGCGGGCCTTGCTCTTGGCCTGCCGGCCCTTGGGGTTAGTCTTCACCCATTCGAGCTCGCGCTCGAGTTGCTTGCGGCGCGACGATTCCTGCTTCTCTTCCTTCTCGAGGCGGGCCTTCTTCTGCTCGAGCCAGGCGGTGTAGTTGCCCTTGAACGGGTGACCCACGCCGCGATCGAGTTCGAGAATCCACTGGGCGACGTTGTCGAGGAAATAGCGGTCGTGCGTGATGCTGACGACGGTGCCTGGGTATTCCTGCAGGTGGCGTTCGAGCCAGGCGACGCTCTCGGCATCGAGGTGGTTGGTCGGTTCGTCGAGGAGCAGCAGGTCAGGCTTCTGGAGCAGCATCTTGCACAAGGCGACCCGGCGTCGCTCGCCGCCGGAAAGCGATTCGACGTTCTGATCGCTGGGTGGCAGCCGCATGGCGTCCATGGCGATTTCGAGTTGCCGATCGACGTCGTAGGCGTTGACCGCATCGATGCGGTCCTGCACCGCGCTCATCTGGTCCATGAGCTTGTCCATGGTCTCGGCGTCGGCGGTGGCCATGGCGTCGCCGAGTTCCTCCTGCTTGCGGAGCAGGTCACGGATGGGCTGGACGGCTTCCTCGACGTTCTCGAGAACGGTCTTGTTGGGCGTCAGGCGGGGTTCCTGCGGCACGAAACCGACGGAGAAGCCCGAAGTGAGCCGGGCGGTGCCCATGAAATCGGTATCGAGGCCGGCCATGATCCGCAGAAGGGTACTCTTACCCGCGCCGTTGCCGCCGATGACGCCGATCTTGGCCCCCGGGTAGAACGAGAGCCAGATGTTTTTGAGCACCTCGCGGTTGTTGTAAGTCTTGGTCAGTTGCTCGATCGTGAAGATATACTGTTCGGCCATGAGTGATCCTGCGGACGGTTCGGTCTCGCCAATACGGACATTGAATAAGAACGGGCCAGCGCCCGAACCGTTGGCGGGCGAAGGACTGGCGGCCGTGTCAGTGAACCTTTTAGTCTATGGCGATTGGCGATCCCGGCCCGGCTCAACCGTCGAGAAGGTGGACGTGCAACCGTTTGCCGAGGGCCCGGGCCCAGACAGACAGGACCTGAACCGTGGGGCCGTCGCTGCCTCCGGATTCCAAGGCAACGACTTCCGACTCTTTCCAACCCGCCCGGGCGGCCACGTCGGCCGGGGACAATCCCTGCCGCTCGCGCTCCTGCCGAAGCAACTCGGCAATGTCTGCGGGCCCGACCGAAGCGGCGCGGTGGGGCAGCAATCCGTCTTCGATCAGGGAATCGATTGTCGCAACAACCTTTTCGGCTGAAGGCAGTGAGGGGAAATCCAGCCGCTCACGAATCGCACGATGGCGGGCGCGGTCAGCAGGTGAACGGTTCACTGAATCGCCCATCGCATCGACCGGCATTGCACCGCCTCCCGGGGTGACACGGGTCTGGCCGCATCACCCCGTGTGCCGATCAGTACACGTCGCCTTCCTGTAACTTGCCCGCCGAGCCGGACGCGCCGGCCGAGCCGTAGCGGAAGAGCCAGCCTTCGGAGGCCCGCATGCCGCTCAAGCATTCCGGAGTCAGGCCGTAGCGGGCGAACCACGGTTTGCCCTTCTTCTGAACCATCGCGTCGATCGTCTTGACGCGCTCGACGCACTCGCCGGCCGCGAACTTGTCGCGGGCCTCGAAGCCGTCCTGCAGGAAGTACTCCTTCCAGAACGCCCGGCCGCCGAGCACGCCGGACGCGCCGCAGTCAAGGGCCATGTCGACCTGCTTGCGGTAGTCGCCGAAGTCGACGCCCGCGCTCAGCAGCACCCAGGGCCGTTCGCAGACTTTGTCTAGCTCCTTGCAGTTGTCGCGGAGCTGCTGCTCGGAGTGCTTGTTGAGCCAGCCGGGGAACTCGGCTTTGTAGATGTCGCAGTAGCGCGACACCCAGCGGGCCGTCTCAATCACCGTGTGGACCTTGCGGTCGAGGAAGCTGGCCGAGTCCTTCTTCTCGCCGCCGAACGGGAACGCGATGGTCTCGAGCAGGAAGAGAATGTCGTGCTTCTGACACTCGGCGTAGACCTTCTGGATGAACTGGAAGTTGTGCTCGGCCGACTCGCCTTCGGTGGGCTCGAACTGGGCGAGCAGCTTGACGGCATCGGCCCCCAGCGACTTGATCTTGGCCACGCTGAAGCCGGGCTCGAACGCCCCGAGCGGTGCGCCGTGCTTGTTCTTCTCGCCGCCCGACTTCTCGACGCGGACGAGCAGGCCGGTATTCCGCGGCATGCTCATGCTGGCGATCGTGTTCCATACGCCGTAATAGCCGTCGACCAGCAGGCCGCTGCAGTGCGGCCCGAGCCGGCCGGCCAGGTGAATCTTGGCTTCGACGATCTCTTCGTAAGTGGGTTCGCGGTTCTCGTTCTTCTTTTTGAGGCTGTCCTTGATCATGGAGATCATGGAGCTGTTCTGGTCGGTGGCGACCATGGTCAGCGTGCCGTTGGGATTGGAGATGCGCTGCAAACCACGGAGCTTGCCGGGCGTAAACCCGAGGCCGAGCAACCGGCTGACATTGGTCTTGTTCGCGGACATGACAAACTCCCGTGCGGTATGCGAGTTCTACCCCGGTCATTTTACGAAACCGCCCCCGCAATGGTCTCCTCGTGCCCGGGTACGCCGGGACAGGAACTCGTCGCGGCTCCGCGGTGCGGAATGGCGACCGGCAGCGACTGATAGCGCCTTATCGTCCGCCGGCCTTGTTCCCGGCCGTCGGCGTGTTAAATTGGAGGTCGGCGACGAAGTAAAGTTAAGCGATTGCGACAGTCAACAGCGGTTGTCACCGGGAGAGGCAGGCGTGGCGGTGGTGCTGCGAGCGGGCGGGCGCGAATTCGACGTGGACGCCTTTCTAGGCGGCTGCACGCTGACGGTGTGTGGTGTCCATCGACGGGGCGAACCGATGTTCCCGGCCAGTCAGCCTACCGGCCGCCGACACGAAGCGTCAAACATCAACTTCGAGGTCAGCGACGCCGGTTTCAACAGGCTCGCGGATCAGGTGGGGCATGCCGTCGAATTTCTGAGGTCGGAGAGCGAGCAGGTCCGCCGACTGTGCGGGTGGCCGGGCGTCGAGGGTGTCACCTTGGACTTCGGAGTCGCTTGGCGTGACGACGTGACCCACAGCGACCACTTGCCTGCGGAGTTGGTGCGACTGGCCGGCGGGCTGGGGCTGGCGCTTGAGGTGTCGCACTACCCGGTCGCCGAGAAGTCGAACGACGCCGAACCGGTTTAGTGGCCACCGAAGCCAAGAGCGCAGACACAGTTCTTGAGTTTGAATTCGTCGGCCTCCGGGCGACTGTCGCAACTTCATGATCGAACGGTCAACGCATCGCTACATCAGAAAACCGAGTTGCATTCCCCAAATCCATCGCCAGAATGACGGACACCGCAAGCTCCTCCGCGTCGAGCGACGCTGACCTTACGGTCGCACGGCGTGGCGGGGTTTCTGCTGCGAAATCAGTCAGTCCGATGGCAGCCAAACGAGACGGCCCTGTGGTGCCGACGACTACAAACCGAGTCCACTTCGCGTGCTTTGGTTGTCGTAAGGCATTCAAACAACGGGGCTCATCGAACTGGGACGAAAACGTGCCCAAGCGACCGTTCCCATGCCCCAACTGCAAGGTGCCGATGGTTCGGCTCGGTCGATACTTCAAGGCACCACGTCAGCGGGCTGTCGCGGCATGGAAGGAGGTCGAGCGGCTATTCTCGCAGGGCGAGCACTTCGACTGAGTGACGCAGGTTTTCCGGAGTTCATCGTTCACTTGGTCCGCCGGTGGTGAGCCGAGGTGTCTTACCGTAGGAGGAATTCGTGTGACCAGCGTGTGGGTGTTCAATGGCGGAGGCAACTTTCCGGCCGCGGTGTTCACAACGCGTGAACTGGCCGAGGCGTGGATCGCCGGGCATAAACTCACCGGTGTACTGACAAAGTATCCGGTAGATGTGGGTGTGTACGAGTGGGCCATTGAATGCGGGGCGTTTGAGCCAAAGCGGTCGGACCAATCCGAGCCGCGGTTCATCGGGCGGTTCAGCTCCGCGAGCATGGAGCACTACCACTACACCGCAGGCGTAGACGCCCTAGCTGACGCTGCGGGTGACCGCGAGAACACCTGAGTTCATCATCCCTTTCCCCTTCCACAAATCCAACTCCCGATTCGTTTATTCGTCCCATTCGTCCCGGGTGGGGTGGGACAGGTTCCGGAAACGAATCCTCCGTGCATCCGTTCACGTGCCGAATATCGTCGCTACCGGTGGCCGGCATCGGATTGAAATGGGCCGAATTGGGGGATGACTCTGTAATTGTGAGGGAATCGACAGGACTCAGCCGTAGACGAAGGCAGTCTTGGTTTTCGAGTCTGTGTCGATCCAGTCGGGCATGGTGGTCTGCAATGATTGGAATGCGTCGTAGGCCCGGCGGACCGTGCCGCCACCGTAGGCTTCGCCCTTGTCGCCGTATTTGAAGCTGAACTCCGCGACGGCCGGGTCGCCGGCGTCTTTTCGGTGATCGTGCCAGACGACAAGTACGCAGCTCGCGTACACACCGTACCGCTTGCCGAGGTAAAGCGAGCCGCCTCCGATCACCAGTTCGCGGGCCGTGAAGTCGCCGACGACAGCGAGCGGATCGTCCTCCCGAAAGCCGCGAAACGCCGTTCGGAATCCGGGAAAGAGATCGCCGACGTGTTTCACCCGGGCGAGCTTCTGCTCGGCCGGGACCCTCATGGTCGACGAGAAACTGTAGAGCTGTTGAAACTGTGGCTTGATGTCTTCTTCAAACTTGCACTTCGCTTTGCTGGCCTGGGTCATTCTCAGTCCACGGTCGGCCGCGACGTAGCGGTCCGGGTGCCGGAACTTCAGTGTGATCTCGCGTCCGCCGCCGTCCAGCCCGGCTCGCTCGCGGACGATGTAAAGGCTGTTGTTCAGTTCCCGGCCCGGCGTATCGAAAAACCGGATCGTCCGCCGGGCTTGGACTTCTTTCAACTCCCCGACAAGCCCGAGGACGACGGGCCCCAGTTTCCGCGAACACTCAGCCCAGAACTCTCCGGCCGACCGGGCCAACTGCGTCTCGTCGCCCGCGAACCGCGACGATTTCAACATGATCTTGTATTCGCGTGAGCAGACTTTCGCTTTGGTCACTTCACGCACCTCCGGGTCAGGCTGTTATAGCCCGGCCGCGGTGCCGTGGAGTTCCCGCCCGAGATATACGACTTCCGGAATCGGGTTGTGGTAATACGGTTCGATTTCCGCAAACCCAAGCGAGCGGTACAACGCGATCGCACCGGTCATAGTTCGCAGCGTGTCGAGACAGGCTTGGCGGTAGCCGATCGCAATGGCGGCCGTCAGGGCCCGCTCGGCGAGTGCCCGCGCGATGCCGGTTCCGCGGAATGCCGGTCGAACGTAGAGCCGCTTCAACTCCGCCCGATCTTCGCCTCGAGGCCGCAGGGCGATGCACCCCGCCGCGATGCCGTCTACTTCCGCCAGCCAGACTCCGCCGGCCGGTCGCGAATACATCCCCGGCAGACCGGCCAACTCCTCGCGGAACCCCTGGAAGCAGAGATCGATGCCCAGTCCGGCCGCGTACTCCTCGAACAACTCGCGGACCACAACAAGATCATTGGGAAAATGGGCTTCGCGGATGGTCACTTAGAACTGCTCCCCGCGCCGAGCCAACATGCGGACATCACGGCCGATCGTCGAGTTCGCGGACGATGCGGAAGCCGGCGAAGGCGAAGCCCGTGTTGCCGCCCGGGTTGCGGACCGCACAGTCGATCCGGGTCTGCGTGTGCGATCCGCCGGCCAGGACGCGGGCTTTGCCGGTCGCGGGGCCGCGGTAGTCCGTGACCGGCTTGTCCGGGTAATCGCCGTGCCAGTCGAGGCACCATTCCTCGACATTACCCAATGTATCGAACAGCCCCCAGGCGTTCGGCTTCAACATGCCGACGGGCTGCGGCTGATCCATCGAGGTCAGGATGTGCCAGGCATGGTCTTTGAGGTGGACCTTGTCGTTGCCCCAGTAATAGTCGCCAGCCGAGCCGGCCCGACAGGCCCACCGCCACTCCGCCTCGGTCGGCAGGCGGTACGTCGTCTTGTCGCGTTCGCTGAGCCAGGCGCAGAACGCCAGCGCGTCTTTGTATCCGACCTGGGTCACCGGATGCTGGTCGGATACGTCCGGGTAGCCGGGCGTGCGCCAGGTAAACTTCGTGCTCTGTTGCTGCATGTTGTGGTAGTCGCTGCGGTCCATGCGCCAGCCGCCCTTACCGTCGGTCTCGCACTTGGTCTTGTAGCCCGTCGCGTCGACGAACGCTTTGAACTCGCCAACGGTGACCTCGTGCGTGCCGATGTAGAACGGCTTGGAGATGGTCACCCGACACTCCGTGGACATACCGAACTCGCCCGGCGGGATCAGTGCGAACGTCGCCCCCAGCGACGTCTTGATCGTGACGCGCCGGCTGGTCAGTTGGGCGCACTGCCCTTGCAGTTGCTTGGCCTCGACCGGGGTCATGGGGATCCGGCCCAAAAGTGGTGGGCGCGGTGCGTCGGCCGTTTCTCCATCGCCCGTTGCAATGCCACCAAACCACCACCACCCGGCTGGCAGCACGGCAACCGCAATCGCAATCGCGATTCCAACCCGACCGCCAAGCCGCCGGCCCGGCGGCCGGGACGGAGCTTCGAGCGCGGCGGCCAGCGCGGCGGCCGAGGGCCAGCGGTCGGCCGGGTCCGGCGCGAGGCACTTCTTCAGCACGTTCGCCACGGCCGGCGGCGCGGCCGACTCGTCGCCGAGGCGGGGCGGCCGACCTGTGAGCAGGTAGATGAGCGTGCAACCCAGCGAGTAAACATCGGCGCGAGCGTCGACGGCGCGGGCGTCGCGGAATTGCTCCGGGGCCATGTAGTCGCGAGTGCCGATCACCCGGCTCGCACCCGTGAGCTCCGAGTCGCGAGTCGAGTCGCCGGTATGTGGCAATACCGTGTCGTCGTCGCCAAGCCGGGCCAGGCCGAGGTCGAGGATCTTCACCGTGCCGTCGGACGTGAGCAGCAGATTGGAGGGTTTCACATCGCGGTGGACGAGGCCGGCCTCGTGAGCATGATTGAGCCCAAGGGCCGCCTGGCGGATGATACCGCTCGCCGCCTCGGGAGTGAACGGCCCGTGCTCGCGGACGTACTGCGCGAGGTCTTTGCCCGGCGCATACTCCATGGCGAGGTAGGGCCGGCCATCCGCTTCGCCGGCATCGTGGGCCTGAATGATGTTGGGATGGCGCAGTCGGCCGACGGCCTTCATTTCCCGGGCGAATCGCTGCTCGGCTGCGGGGTCACCATGCAGCCGGCGGGCCATCACCTTGAGCGCGACGATCATGTCGAGGCGGGTGTGCCGGGCTTTCCATACCGTGCCCATGCCGCCCGCACCGAGGAGTTCTTCGAGGCGGTATTCGCGAACGGTATCGCCGGGCTGGAGTTGTGCCGGCCGGGGGTCCGATCGGAGTACCCGGTCGACAGCCGCACGAAACTCCGGATCGTCGCAGGCATTCGACGCGGCCACAGTGCGAAGTCGGTCAGCGATGGATTCGCCGGCCGGCATCGCGCCCTGGATCATCGACTGACAACGAGGGCACGATTCGAAATGGGCTTCCATCGCCGCGGGATCGCTGCCCGATGCTCCGAACAGCGCGGCCATCAGTTCATCGGGCGGCGGGCAGGTGAGTGTGGCGGGCACGGCAGTGGTCCCGGAGGCAGAGCAACTCTGAGCTAAAACGGCGCGGTTGAACGCGCCGCCTTCACCGGTCAATCGAGCACATCACCGAGTTCGTCACGCAACTTACGTTGCACCCGGTACTTAGCCTGATATACGGCAAAGACGCTCAGGCCGAGTTCGCGAGCCACGTCGGCAGTATTCCGGCCCTCGACGGCCGTCTGCCAGAACGCCTTCCAGCTCGATTCCTCGAAGTCGGCCCGGATTAGTTCCAACGCCCTGCGAAGGACGCCTCCGTGCGACTCGGCCGCGCTGGGGTCGTCGCACGGTTCCGGCTCGAGGTCGGGCACTTCCTGAATCCGGCCGTGCATGGTGCTGCCCCCGACGGCGACCGGCTGCGTCGAGGCCCGACGGTGGAAGTCGTTGAGCTTGTTGCGGGCGATGGTCCAGAGCCAGCCGCGAAACGTGTCGCCGGGGCGATCCCGGCGGAACTTGCCAACGTTGGCAGCCACGGAGCGGAACACGTCCTGCATCAGGTCGGCGGTGTCGTCGGCATTCAGTCCCGCCCGCCGGCCCCAGGAGTACACAAGCGGCGAATAGATGTGGACGAGGCGTCGCCACGCCTCGGGATCGTCGGCCCGCGCGCGGTCGAGCAGGCTGAGCGAAGTCCGGTCGTCAGGAGCCTCCATCCGGCCATTCTAACGGTCCAGTACATCGAGTCACAACCCCGCGGCTTTTCGCGCGAGCCCCATGGTGATCTCGGCCTCGGCCCGAGCCCGCGCCGCCCCGGCCCGCAAAACTCCCTCGACGTAATCGAGGTTGCCGGCCAGCTCGCGCCGCCGCTCCCGCGCCGGTCCGAACCGCTCGTCGATCTTTTCCAGCAGCATCGACTTGGCCGTGCCGTAGCCCATGCCGCCCGCGCGGTACATCGCGGCCAGCGCGTCGGTCTCGTCCTGCGTCGCGAAGAGCTGATACAGGGCGAATATGGTACATGTGGTCGGGTCCTTTGCGCCTTCGAGCGGCGTCGAGTCGGTGACAATCCCCATCACCGATTTCTTCAGCGCCTTGCCCTCGGCGAAGATGTCGATGGTGTTCCCGTAGCTTTTGCTCATCTTCTGGCCGTCGGTCCCCGGGACCTTCGCGCCGGCCTCGACGAGCAACGCCTGCGGCAGCGGGAATACCTCGCCGTACGCCCGGTTGAACTTCCCGGCCATGTCGCGGGTCAACTCGAGGTGCTGGACCTGATCGTCGCCCACCGGCACCCAGTTCGAGCGATAGATGAGGATGTCCGATGCCATGAGGATCGGGTACGTGAATAACCCGACGCTCGGCTCGATGCCCTTGGCGATCTTGTCCTTGAACGAGTGGGCCTTCTCGATGAGCCCGGTATTGGTCACGCAGGCGAGCATCCACGCAAGCTCGTGGACCTCGGGTACGTCGCTCTGACGGAAGAACGTCGTCTTCGCGGGGTCGAGGCCGAGTGCGAGGTAATCCAGCGCGACGTCGAGTGTCAGGGCACGACGCTGGGCCCCGTCGGTCACAGTCGTCATGCTGTGATAGTCGGCGATGAAGATGAACCGCTCGGCATCTTCGTCTTGCGACGCGATGTGCTGGCGGATCGCCCCGAAGTAGTTGCCGAGGTGCAGCTTGCCGGACGGCTGGACTCCGGACAGCACCCGGCGGCGGTCCGGCGGGAGCTTCAGCGACTTCCATTTGCTGTAGCTCATCGTGCCCGGTGATTTCTGCCCCGGCGTGTCGCTCATGTCTGCATCCCGTCGGCGTTGTCAAGACAGTGAACTTAGGTTATGGGTTCGAGCATGGCGGGTCTGATGTACGATCTGGGCCAGACCGAGGGCGACGAGAAAGCTCGCGCCATCGTCCTCGATGCGCTCAAGGCTGCACTCGCAACTCCCGGCGAACAAAGACTTTACCGCAGCGGCAAGCTGCCGGGCTTGCTCGCCGTCCGCAGCGGAGCCTACGCCCAGGCCGCCCGCATTCTTATTGACGAAAAGCTGGTCGAGATCGTGAGCCGATCGGAGGCGGGCCGGACTGCCGCCGAGTGGGTGCGGATTACGCCCGTCGGCGTCGATTACCTGCATGCCCGCGAGTCGCCCCGGGCCGTGCTGGCCGAGCTGCACGATGCCCTGGCCGTCACGCGGGCCGGCGTGCCGGTCTGGCTTGACGATGTCCGCCGGGAGTTGGCGGGGATCGGCGACAAACTCGCGAAGGACGTCGCGGCCATGACCGCCCGGCTCGACGCGCTGGCGTCGCGCGTCGACGAGGCGCTGCGCCGCGCCGACGCCCGCGGCCCCGGTTGGCCGGAGAAGTCCGCCGACGTCGCTCCTTGGGCCGTCGTTGCGCTGTCGTACCTCGACCGCCGACGGGAAACCGGCATGCCCGGCCCCTGCCCGTTGCCCGAACTGTACGGTGCTATCCGACGGCGCGAGCCGCTCGTCAGCCTGGCGGACTTCCAGACCGGGTTGCACAAGCTGGCCGAGACGAAAGCCCTGCGCCTGCTGCCGCACACCGGCCCGATGAGCGAACTGACCGAACCGGAGTACGCCATCGTGTCCGGCCTGGAACTTCTTTACTATGCCGTCCGCTGAGGATCGCGGGACTCGCATGACGATGTCGGCTTCAGGAATGGTGGGACCGGTCCTACGGGAATGGTCCGGTGTCTACCGGACAGAGCTCGAATCGGATCCGAAGTGTGATTCAGCCACGGCGAGTCCCGCGGACCTCACCCCGATCTGCGTGTCCGGCTACGGACGCAGCGGATCGACTGTCACCATGGCGTTACTCGGTACGGATGCGCGGGTCACTTATGACCGCACATACCCGTTCGAGCGGCGTTACCTCACGCACCTCGCCAAGATATTGCTGGTCGCCAACGACCGCCGGCTACCACCGGACGACGACGCGGTGCGCCTGTGCGACCCGGACGACGACACGCTCGGCCGCACGCCGTGGACCGGCCACCCGTCCTCGCTTTGGCCGGACCCGGCCGCGTGGTTCCGCTGGGCCTGGCGCCTGATGTCATCGCGAATGCGGGAGACCGCCCTGGCTGCAGAATGGTACGCGGAGAAGACGCCGTTCTGGGTCGTGCCGCTCGTCCGGCCACTAATACCCGTGAACACGGTTCACCTCGTGCGCGATCCGCGCGACGTGTTTCTATCAGTTCGCGACTTCGAGAAGCGCAACGGTCATGGCGATCATTCGGACCACGGGCAGTTCACGCGGGCCCGCAATCTGGCCCGACAACTGGCCGCGTTCGCCGAGGCCGCCCGCACCGACGCCGGCCGGCCTGATGCGGCGATCCTGCGCTACGAAGACTGGATTCGCGACCCCGAGACGACGGCCCGCGTCCTGGCGCGAACACTCGACCTGCAACTTCAACCGCGGGCACCGGAACTGTTCCGCTACGCCGACCGGCATCAGACCAGTGGCGGCCCGGCCGAGAGCCTCGGCCGCTGGCGGCGCACGCCGATCTCTCCGGAAATCGAATCGCGACTTCTGGAGCCACTCGGTGACTACGGCGAGATGTTTGGCTATGACCTGCCGCCGGCGGGCGAGTCGTGGTTGCCCGACCCGGCCGCGAAACGGTCGCCCGACGGCGAATGGCGCACCTGCGATGACGGCGTGGAAGTGACACTGCGGGGCGACGACGCCTGGATCGAACTGCCCGTACCGCACTTCGACGCCGGGCAGGTTCACGAGTTGTGGCTCTGCGTCCGCGGGGCCACGGGGAGTCACTCGTCGGTTTACTGGGCCGGCCCGGGGCAGGACTATGACGACACGCGCTGCCTGCACGTGCCGTTCCGCCCGGGGCCGGTGTTTCACGTCGTGTGCTTCCCGCTCGCAGCCCACCCGCTCTGGGCAGGCAGGATCACGCACCTGCGTATCGACGTCTGCAACGGTGGCGCAACACCTGGTGAGACGGCGACCGTCCGCTGGGTGCGGCCGGTGCGGTGACGGATCTACTTTCGCTTCGGTTTGAGGTCGGCCGGGACGGCGACGAATCCCGCAGCCAACGGTCGCGCCGTGATCACGAACGTGTTGTCGACCGGCACGGCCACCAGGTCGTACATCTGCGCGAGCGTGGTCACGGCCGTATCGACGGGCGTGTTGAGCAGCCGCATCGTCACTAGTCCATTCATCTTCTCATTGACACGGGGATCGATCACCACGTTCCGACCGGTCTGATCCGCGATGCCCGCGAACACCGCCGAGAGCGGTTCGTTGCGGGCTGCGATGTGTGCAATCGGCAGTAGCGTGCGGTCGGCCTCGTCCGTCGGCATCTCGAGCTTGCCGAACACTTCGCGGAGTAGTCGGCTGTGGTGAACGACTTCGACATGGTCCCCGCGGATCAGGAAGCCACCGTCGATCGAATTGAGAACGTACTCGAGGACCTGACGCGGGGTCGTGATGCCCAATTTTGAGAGTCGGATCTGCTGTTCTCCCACGTTGGCCTCCCCGAACGCCTCGCGGAACGACCGATAGTCGATGACAATTGTCATCTCACTGCGGTCGCCAAGAAAATCGAGGATGTCTTTCAACGGCACATTCTCGAAAGCACGGTCGAACCGGATAGTCTCGTGGAGTTTTTGCACTACGTCGCGTTGTCGTTCGGTGAGCGAGGCGTTGGTTGCGGGCCGGCGGAAGCGGACCTGGGGTTTGGTAGCCGGCGGATCGTCGGCCAGGGCGACGACGATCGGGGTGGCGACGATAACCAGCGCGAGCAGTCGAATCATGGGACCGGACTCCGGGAGGTGATCGGGCACGCGGCAGCAGGATGACAGGTCTGCCGACTCCTGAACGGATGGTAACAGGCGGCCCGGAGCGAGTCCAGTATCCGGGTCACGGCGCGTTGTAATAGTCGACGACGACGCGGAGCATGGTCGGGAAGAAGATGATGGCCCCGTAATGGGTGGTGTCGAACCAGCGGATCTTCGGCCGGCCTGCCGCCTCCCACAGCGCGGTCGTGGCGGAGGGCGGCACGATCTCATCCCGACTGGCATTCAGCATCAGCACGTCGCGGCCCTTCAGCCGGTCGGCCAGCGTGAGCGGGTCGGCCGGCGCGATGAGTTCCTTCACGCGCTCCTTCTTGCCGCCGAGCAATTCGTAAGCCGTGCGGTACGGCTTCGCCTGCGGATGATCGTAGAACGCGTCGACCAGTCCACCGCCACCGAGCAGCAGCGCGGAGCGGGCGAAGCGCGGCTCCGTCTCCGCGCACAGGGCCGCCATCATGCTTCCGAGGCTTGTGCCCAGAATGCCAACGCGGGCGGGATCGTTCTCGGGCCGGCTCGCCAGCCAGTTGCCCGCGACGCGCACGTCGAAGACCGTCTGCCGGACGGCGTCGAGCGTGCGCGGGATGTCCGTGCTCAGGAGGCGGACCTTGCCCTCGCTCGGCCGTCGCGGTCCGTAGTAGGCCATCTGGACGAACAGCGCGTTAATGCGGTTCTGCGCAAGGAAGGTAGCGATGCTCCGGGACAGCTCCTGATTGCCGCCGGTGATGTCGAGTACGACCACGCTCGGCCGGCGGCCCGGCGCGGTGGTCCGGTAATACTCGGCGTGGACGGTGTTGTTGCACTCATGCGGCGAGACGACCGGCGAAGGAAACGTAAGCCGCTGCATCACCACCTGGCAGACCGGAAGCGTATGCCAGTCTTCGAGGCGGTAAGTAAAGTCGCGGGCCGCGAGGCGGTAACGCTCCGGAAGCCCACCCTGATCCGCCACCGGCTCATACCGGAACGTACCGGCATCGGCGGCGGGGGCGAGCAGGAGGGCCGCGAGGATCGTCGCGTTCATGCGCGGGCATCCGTGACGGGAAGCAACTGGATTATATCGCGACTGAGAACAGAAAGCAGTCTCGCTACTCCACCAGCCGGCCGTACAGGTCCGGGCGGCGCCAGTTGATGCGGTCGATTTCGTATTCACCGACACATACCACCGACTTCTTCTGCCGGGCGACCAGCGGGTCGACCGTTCCGGTCATGATCGCATCGCCGTCGTGTTCGGCCCGGGCGAGGAATTCCCCGGACGGGCTACACAACGACGACATCCCGATGAAGTGGAACCCGGCTTCGTCGCCGACGCGGTTCACGGCGAGGAAGTAGACGTTGTTCTCAAAGGCGCGTACCCGGCAGACGAGGTCGGCGATCCTCCGGCCCGGCTCGGCCCAGTTGGTCGGCAGGGCGATCAGGTCCGCACCTTGCAGCGTCAGGATGCGGGCCGCCTCGGGGAAGCTCGCGTCGAAGCAGATGCCTAGCCCCAGCCGCAACCCGCCGATGTCGTGGACCGCAAACGGCCGGTCGCCGGGATCGACGAAACGGTCGGCACCGATGCAGGGGAGGTGGGCCTTGCGGTAAGTCGCGACCGGACCGCCCGGCCCGATCAGGGCGGCCGCGTTGTAAATGCGATTACCGTCTTTCTCGATCATGCCCACGACAGCAAAGACGCCGCGATCAGCACACACTTTCGCGACCGCGGTAGCCGTCGGGCCCGAGACCGGCTCGGCGACCTCTTCGCAGGCCTTTCGGCTGGCGAAGCCGTAGCCGGTGACAGCGCACTCGGGGAAGACGACGAGGCGTGCGCCCGCGTCAGCGGCCCGATGAAGTCGCTCAACGATCGCAGCGCGGTTGCCGGCCAGGTCGCCGAGGCGCACGTCCATCTGCACGCCGGCCACGGTCCAGGTGAGTGCGTCTGTCATTTCCGGCCCACGGAGTTCTTGAGGAGTGTTTCCAGTCGGGCGACTTGTTCGGGGTGCTTCTTGGCGAGATTAGTCGACTCGGCCAGGTCGTCGGTGAGGTGAAAGAGCCGGGGCTCGACGGCTGCTTTCTTCCCGATCGCGGGCGATCCCGGGATCAGCTTCCAAGGCCCCTGCCGGATGGCCAGCGCGCCGTTCGGGCCGTTCGTGTGATGCACGAGCGAATCCCGGCCCGAGCCGTCGGCCGTGTACGCACTGCTCACGTCGACGCCGTCGGGCCAGGAGTCGGCCGTCTTGCCGGGGCGGACGAGCGCGGGGATCGTCGCCGGCCAATCGACGTGTGAGACCAGCGCCCCGCTCACGGAGCCGGCAGGCACGTGCCCCGGCCAGCGGACAAGCATCGGCACGCGGTGGCCGCCCTCGTGCAGCGAGCCCTTCGCCGCGCGGAGCGGGCCGTTGCATTTGTGGCCACTGGCGTCGGTGGCCGTGCCGTCCTGATAACCGTCGTCCATCACGCCGCCGTTGTCGCTGGTCACAATCACCAGAGTATTGTCTGCGATCTTGTATTTGTCGAGAGTGGACAGAATCTGCCCGACCGACCAGTCGAATTCGACGATCGCGTCGCCGCGCTGTCCTTGGCCCGACTTGCCGCGGAACCGCGGGTGGGGAAGGCGAGGCACATGCGCATCGTGCGTCGCAAAGTACAGGAAGAATGGCTCGTGGCGATGCGCCTCGATGAATTCGACGGCCCGCCCCGTGATCGTGTCGGCAATGTCCTCGTCTTTCCAGCGGGCCCGCTGCCCGCCGGTCATGAAGCCGATGCGAGATACGCCATTGATGATGGTGTCGTTGTGGCCTACGCTGGGCCGGGTGGTCAGCATTTGCGGATGCGACGCGCCGGTCGGCTCTTCGCCGACCGGTTTTCCGTAGCTGACGCGGATCGGATCGGCGGGGTCGTAACCCACGACGTGCTGATTGCGCACAAACACGCACGGCACTCGGTCGCCGGTGGCGGGAATGATGAACGAGTCCGCGAATCCGACGTCACGCGGTCCGGGCTCGATCGCTCCATTGTAGTCGGTGGCCGGGCCGGCCCCGAGGCCGAGGTGCCATTTGCCAACGACAGCCGTCCGGTAGCCGGCCCGCTGCAGGACTTTGGGAAGGGTGTCGCGATCAGTCGGGATGGCGAGTGGCGCGACGCCGGAGAGCACGCCGCTGCCCGGGGCATGCCGAAAGGCATACTGCCCGGTCATGAGGGCGTATCGGCTTGGCGTGCAGTACGACGATGGCGAATGCGCATCGGTGAACCGCCGGCCCTCGCGGGCAAGCCGGTCGCAATTCGGCGTGGGGATCACCGTGCTGCCGTAGCAGCCGAGATCGCCGTAGCCGATGTCGTCGGCAAGGATGACTACGACGTTCGGCGGAGCTGCCGGGCCGGATGCCAGGACCGCCGCCAGGAGCCACGCACCCATAGTTCAACACCCGCGAGTCGGAGGATTCGAACAGTCAGGCGAGAATGCCGGCGATCGGCTGGCCGGAGGAAATCGCGACCGGCCGACCCAGGGCGTCGCGCACTTCCGTACCCGGGTCGATACCAAGCAGCGAGAACACCGTCGCGGCCAGGTCGTCGGGCGAGACGGGGTCCGACACGGGGTACGCCCCGATCTTGTCCGACGCGCCGAACACGTGGCCGCGCTTCACTCCACCCCCGGCCAGCAAAGCCGTATAGCAGTGCGGCCAATGGTCTCGGCCTTCGGCCTTGCTGATCCGCGGCGACCGGCCGAACTCACCCATCCAAATCACGAGCGTGGTATCGAGCAGGCCGCGCTCGTCGAGGTCGTTGAGCAATACGGGCAACGTGTGGTCGGTGATCGGCAGAAGGTAGTCTTTAAGGATGGGGTTCATCTTGTGGCCGTTGAACCCATGCGTGTCCCATCCGTTGACGAGCCCCTGTCCGCCGATCCCCGCGGCAAAATAGACGTTGATGAATCGAGCGCCCGCTTCGACCAGTCGGCGGGCAAGGAGGCACGATTGGCCGTAGGTCGTTCGGCCGTACATGTCGCGGTATTTTGCCGGTTCCGCCTGAAGGTCGAACGCCTTCTTCACGGCCGGCGCGGTGAGCATGGCCACCGCTCGATCGTAGTTCTGCTCGATGCCCTGCGCCGTCGCGCTGTGCTCGAGCAGGTCCGACTGCTTGTCCAATTCGCGGAGCAATTCCCGGCGGGCGAGCAACCGCTCGATCGAAAGCCCTGCCGGGAGTGACAACTCCGGCAATCGGAAGTTGGGATCGTTCGGGTCCTGCGTGAAAAGGAACGGATTGTGGCGCTTGCCGAGAAAGCTGGCGTGCTGGCCCGGCGTAATTGAGCCGTCGGCGAGGCGATGGGGGAATGCGACGAAACTGGGCATGCCCCCGTCGGCCGGCCGAAACTTGTCGACGACCGACCCGTAGGCCGGCGCGAGGTCGAGCGTGTCGCGCAGGCGGATGTCGTCGAGCGGCGGGGCTTTGCCAGTTAGGCTGTAGTAGGCGGCCGAGTTGTGGTTCACCATCCGATGATTGAGGCTGCGCACGACGCAGACCTTGTCCATCACCTGCGCTGTCTTCGGGAGCAGTTCGCAGACGGGCACGCCGGGCAGTTTCGACGGGATCGCGCCGAACGCGCCGCGAATGCCGTCGGGGGCGCCGGGCTTCAGGTCAAACGTCTCGTGCTGGCCCGGCCCACCGAACTGATGAAGCAGAATGACCGATTTGGCGTGGGCTTTGAGGGGGCGGGCCGCCAGATAACGTGGTAAACCCAGACCGACCGCGCCGGCAACCCCGACTTGAATCAGTTTCCGCCGGGTGTACACAACAGTCTCCGCCAGTCCGAATCCGATTATTGTAGCGGCTGGATGAGGCGGCTCCCGGCCTGAGATGCTTGTTTTTTCGATGAAACAATGCCATCAATCTCTTTTTCGACTAGACGAACTACAATAAAAACGATATGCCCGCCGAAACGTCCAAGAGCCTCAGACCGACGACATGGAATCTGCAAAAACATCGGCCGCTCCGCTAATCGTGCCGCCGCATCACACGTCGAACCATGGGCATGCGCACCATCATTCCCATGTCTCGCCGCTGCGCAGGCTCTTCCAGGTCCTTCGTCCCGAGACATGGGACCTGATGGCCGTCACGGTCTTTGCCCTGGGCGTGGCCGTGCTCAGTCTCGTCACGCCGATTGCCGTCGAAGAGATGGTAAACACGATTGCGCGGGGGACGATACTTCAGCCGCTCGTGTTCATGACACTGATCATGTTCGGCTGCCTGGGTTTGGCGGCCGCTTTCCGGGCGGTCCAGCAGGTTATCGTCGAGTATCTTCAACAGCGACTATTTGTCCGAGTCGTCGCCGACCTTGCGTACCGGTTACCTCGAGTGCCGCAAGCGACGTTCGACGCCCAAGGCGGGCCGGAACTTGTCAACCGGTTCTTCGACGTACTCACGCTGCAGAAGTGCGTGGCTTCGCTGCTGCTTGACGGCCTCAGCGTCGTGCTCTCCACGCTGATCGGCCTGACTGTGCTCGCATTCTATCACCCGTTCCTCCTGCTATTCGACCTTGGTCTGGTATTCGCGATGACGGCCGTGCTGTTTCTGCTCGGCTGGAACGGTGTGAAGACGAGCATCACAGAGTCGATCCACAAATATCGCACGGCCTTCTGGCTCCAGGAACTGGTGCTGCATCCGCGGGCATTCAAGTCCGCAGGCGGAGCTAATCTCGCAATGCGGAACGCCGACGCCCTGGCGCGCGAGTACGTGCTGGCCCGGCGGGCGCATTTCCGGATCTTCTTCCGGCAGATATTGTTCATGCTTTTCGTGCAAGTAGCCGGCAGTGTCATACTCCTCGGGCTGGGCGGATGGCTGGTCATCAATCGGCAACTCACGCTCGGGCAACTCGTCGCCGCCGAGCTGATCGTTACGATGGTCGTCAGCTCCTTCGTGAAGCTCAGCAAAAGCCTTGAAACCTATTACGATCTCATGGCTGCCGTCGACAAGTTGGGCCTTCTCATGGACCTTCCGCTGGAACGGACCGGCGGTGAACAGGCAGTCACGCGGCGCGAGGGCCTGCTCCCCGGTGGAGCGGCTGTCAGATGGCGCGACGTCAGCTTCTCGCATCCGGACGGCAAGCGGGTGTTCGACAACGTCTCGCTAACGCTGCAGCCCGGTGAGCGAGTTGCGCTCATCGGCGGAACGGCCACGGGCAAGAGTACTCTGCTCGAACTGCTCGACTTCCTTGTTCAGCCTACCAGCGGGTCCATCACCATAGACGGGGCCGACATCCGTCAACTGTCGCTCGAGGAAGTTCACGAGACAGCCGTGCTCGTTCAAGGCATTGAGATCTTCGACGGGACGGTGATTGAAAATGTACTGTTGGGACGGGAGCATCTGACCGCGGCCGACGCGCGCCGAGCGCTCGATCAGGTCGGCCTGCTCGAAGAGGTGCTGTCCTGGCCGGACGGGCTCGACTCGTTCCTCATGGACGGAGGTCGAAGTCTCTCCGTCGGTCATTCGCAGTTGTTGATGCTGGCCCGGGCGATTGCCGGTTCCCCGCGGCTGCTATTGCTCGACGAAACGCTTGACACCATCGACACGAATGTCCGTTGGCGACTCCTTCCCATGCTGACTGATCCGGCCCGCCCGTGGACGCTGGTGGTCGCGACCAGTCGGAGCGAAGTCATCGACCTTTGCGACCGGGTTCTCGAGTTGCGACGCACAGCACCCGGGCAACCCGCAGAGATCGTGGAACGTCCGGCGAAAAAGCCGCAGCAAGCGCCCAATACGCCGGAGGCCCGGCCATGAAGACCCTCGAACTCGTGCAGACGCCCGCCTCTACTCGCCGGTGGGCCCGGGTCTTCTTCATGATCATGGCGGCTGCGCCGTTCATCCTTCTGCTCGCGCCGTATCAGCAGGCGGTATCCGGTTCCGGACAGGTCGTGGCATTCTCGCAGGAAGAGCGTCCGACCCCGGTCAACGCACCATTCGACGGGCGAATTGTGAAATGGCACGTTAAAGAAGGACAAATCGTCAAAAAAGGCGATCCGATTGTCGATATACAGGACAACGATCCGATATTCCTCGAGCGGCTGCGGGAACAGCGGACCGCTGTCGCCCGCCGGCAAAAAGCGACACAGGAACGGGTGAAGGCCATCCAGGAGCAGATCGGCAAACTGACGACTGCTCGCGATGAGGCGATCCGGGCGGCCAGCGAAAGGCTCGAGGCGGCCCGCAGGGATGTGGTAACCGCGGAGAACGCGCTGGTCCGCTCCAATGCCTCCCTCGAACTGGCAGAGGAAAACTACAAACTCCAGGAGGGGCTGTTCAAAGACTCGCTCGGCTTGACCTCGCGGATCGACTTCGTGCGGGCGAAACAGGACCGCGAAGATCGCCGGGCCGCCGTCGAACAGGCGAAAGCCGGCGTGGCCAAGTCGAACGACATGGTCCGGGCTCTCGCCGCCGACGTCCAGCGGATCACCAACAGCGAGAACGCCACGATCCAGTCTGCCAATGCGAACCTGGAGATGGCTAACGACTCTTTGGCCTCGCTCGACCGGGATATGCTCGATATCCAGACCCGCATCAGCCGACAGGACCAGCAGCGGATCGTCAGCGACATCGACGGCGTGGTCTGGCAGGTGAGTGCGAAGAGCACGACGGGCCAACTGGTAAAGGCCGCCGAACTGCTCGTAGAACTCGTGCCGGACACGCATGACCCGGTCGTGGAACTGCTGATTGATGGCAACGACATGCCGCTTCTGCTCGGTAAGGTCGGACAGCATGTCCGCCTGCAGTTCGAAGGCTACCCGGCGATCCAGTTCGTCGGCTGGCCGTCGGTCGCTGTCGGCACGTTCGGCGGCAAGGTGAAGATCATCGACCCCACGGATGACGGAAAAGGGAAGTTCCGCATCCTCGTGGAGCCCGACCCGGACCCGCAGTTCGACGACGACAACTGGCCGGGCCTCTCCGAGGCGCGGTCGAAGGGTACGAGAATCGTCCTGCTCCGGCAGGGCATGCGGGCCAACGGCTGGGTGTTCCTGAACCGCGTGACGCTGGGCTGGGAACTCTGGCGGAGGATCAACGGGTTCCCGCCCGTGGTGGCCACGAAGGAGCCGGGCAAGGTCGACGACAAGCCGCCGAAGTTCATCAAGAAGGCGAAATAGGCGGAAAACGGGAGAATGAGTTGAAGCCGACAGGGATGTCGCTGATAGTCGTCGCCCTCGCGCAGGTCGCGTTTGCGCAGGCTCCTGCGCAGGTTTTGCCCGCGCCGACACCTGTTGTCACATCGCCTCTCCTACTCGAGGAAGTGCTTCTCGCTGTCGACAGCCATTTTCCGTTGCTCCTGGCCGCGGAGCAGGAACGGCAGATCGCTTCGGGCCGACAGCTGGCTGCCAACGGCGCGTTCGACAATGTCTTGAAGTCACGCTACGGCCACTCGCCCGAGGAAGCCTCGTATCCGTACAACCGGTTCGACTTTCAGCTCGAGCAGGCCACGGGGTTCGGCGGCATGTCGTACTACTCCGGTTACCGCGTCTCCAACGGCGTGTTCCCCATCTACGACGACAAGAACAAGACTGCCGACGGCGGCGAGTTTCGCGGGGGCATCGCTATGCCTCTGGCCAAGGACAACGCCATCGACCGCCGAAGGGCCAACGTCGCGCAAGCCGTGATCGATCGGCAGATCGCGGAGCCGGTCATACGCCGGCAAAGACTCGACGCGTTCCGCGCGGCGGGGCGGGCGTACTGGGCCTGGGTGGCAGCCGGGAAACGACTCGCGATCACCCGCAAACTTCTCGCCATCGCCGAAGACCGCGACCGCGGCATCGCGATCCGCGTCGAGCAAGGCGCGATGGCGGCCATCGAGCGCACCGACAACCGGCAGACCGTCGCCGACCGCCAGGGGCGACTTGTCACCGCCGAACGGCGTTTTCAGGAAGCCACCTTCAATCTGTCACTCTATTTGCGCGACGCGGTCGGCCGGCCGGTGCTCGTGAGCATCGATCGTCTGCCCGAAAAACTCCCGGACTTCGTCCAATTCGACCCGGCCCGAGTCGGGGAAGCGCTGGCGGTCGCCTTCCAGTATCGGCCTGAGATCGAACGTCTGCGCCTGGCGCGGGAAAAGCTCGCCGTGGAACTCCGATGGGCAGAGAACCAGACCCTGCCCGGCGTGAACGCACTCGTGAATGCGGCCCAGGACATTGGAGCAGGATCGAAGACGCTCGACCGCACGACGCTCGAACTGGCCGTCGCGGTCGACTTGCCGATCCAGCGGCGCGATGCGCGTGGGCGTGCCCTTGCTGCGCAGGGGCAGATTCTTCAGGTCGCGGCCCAGGAGAGGTACGCCGGCGACCAGATCGCGGCCGAGGTCCGCGACGTGTTGAGCGCGCTGGAGCAGGCATACGAGTTGCGAACTCGTGCCGAGGAACGCCGGAACTATGCCGCGCAGGTGGAGGAAGGCGAACGCCGGAAATTCCTCGCCGGCCAGTCGACGATCCTGCTACTCAATCTGCGGGAACTCGCCACCTTCGACGCTTCGCTCACGGTGGTCGATGCCGAGTGGGAGTACTTCCGCGCTCTGGTCGACTACCGGGCGGTGCTCGGACTGGACCGCTGATCCTCCCTTTTCAGGCCGACACGGAATCGTGAGAATAATGTGAGGTGTGCTCTTGCGTTGACGGGAGGAAGCCGTTAGGATTCGGCCATCCTGTCGAACGGAGCCGTGCGTGCTCGCACTGCTGGCCATCTTCGTAGTCATCCTCCTTTTCCTGCCGCGGGCGATCTGCTCGCGGCCCGGCCCTCCATTCGACGCCTCATCCTCCTCATCCCGTTCGAGGCATCGTCATGTTCCATTCCGTTCAACGGTGCGTCACCTCGCACCCCGACCACCTCCGCACGCGCCCCCACCGGATTCGACGTTTTGCAGCCGTGCCGCACCAGTTATCGCGAGTACCGGCTGATCGACTGCGCGCCCGTGCGCGCATTTCCGTGCCTTTGTTACCTATCCCGACTCATTCAACTCGAGCCGAAAGCCCAGGCGCGGATATCCGCGCGCGGGCTTAGTCCATTCCGGCGCTGATCGACGGCCTGACACCCGCGGACATACTCATCTTCCCCGCGGCCGGGCGTCGTCGGCGGTTCATTCCTTTTCATCTCAGGAGTCGTGTCATGATCCAACCATCCGTCCGTCGCCGGCGCGCCCGGCTGATGCTGCACTCATTGGAAGGGAGGTGTGTTCCGGCGACGTTCGTCGTGTCATCGGCCGCAAGCGAGGGGGCCGGCAGCCTGCGGGAAGCCATCACGCAGGCCAACGCCAACCCCGGCACGGATACCATCGCCTTCAACCTGCCCGGACCGTCGACCATTGCGCTGGCATCCACGTTGCCCGCGCTCACTGAAAGGGTGGCGATTGATGCCACCACCCAGCCCGGATACGCCGGGGTGCCGCTCGTCGTCATCGATGGCTCGGGGACCCAGGATAGCGGACTGATCTTCCGGAACAACAACTACCATTCCTCGGTTCGGGGATTGTCCATCGTCGGCTTTCCGCGGGCCGGCATCGAGACAATCATGACCGGTTCGACGGCCACCGATCTCAATGGCGCCGGGGCAATGGAGATTCGAGGCAACTACATCGGCCTGCTTCCGGACGGCATTACAGTCCGGGGAAACGGGACTGGAATTCACCTCGAGTCGGTCACGATCGCATCCGACTACAACCACATCGGCGGTGCCGGTCCCTTCGAGGGCAATGTCATCTCCGGCAACAATGTCGGCATCTATTCCCGCTCGTGGAGTTCCGTGATCGTAGGTAACTTCATTGGGACCACGGCCAGTGGCAACTCGGCGGCAGGGAACGCGATCGGAATTCAGTTCCGCTCCGCCTTCCATGTGATCGGCGGTGCGAACCCCGGCGAAGGAAATTTGATCAGCGGAAACTCGAAGATTGGCATCGACCTCGGCGGCAGCGTCGAGGTCCGGGTTTTCGGCAACAAAATCGGCACAGACGTTTCCGGGTCGACTGCCGTGCCGAACGGAATCGGAATCAGTGCCGGATCATACGGCGCTTCTTTTGCCAAGATTGGCAGCGTGGAACCCAACACAGGCAACCTCATCGCGTTCAACTCCGGGGCGGGAGTCCTGATCACGAAGAACAGCGATTTCAACAGCGTGCTTGGGAACTCGATTCACAGCAACGGCGGGCTGGGCATTGACTTCTCGCAGACGGCGGTGGCCGACGGGCCAACTCCGACTGGCACTCCGGCGATCGGGTATCAACAACCACCGACGATCCTGTCAACAGCCAGCGATCCCACGGGCACGGTGGTGACCGGATCGTTCGTCGGGACTCCCAACCACAATTTCCGGATCGAGGTGTATGCCAATTCGGAGGCTGACCCGTCGGGATTCGGCGAGGGCCAGACATTGCTCGGCGGGTTCGACGTGGTATCGGACGCCGCAGGATCCGGGCAATTCACGGCGATTGTCGCGACCGCCCCGGCCGGTTCTGTCATTTCCACTACCTTGTCGTTCTACCGAGAAGCAACCCCCAATATTGAAGAGGCCTTGGAAACCAGCGAATTCTCCCTCGCCGTACCGCTCGGTGGCGCGGCCGCGCCCGGCGGCGTCGCGCGGGCCCGTCTGTTTCTGGACGCCAACGGCAATGGCGTCCGGGATCCCGGCGAGCAGGGCATCTCCGACGTTTCCGTTTTCGTCGACCTCAATGGTAATGGAAGCGTCGACGTCGGCGAGCCCGAAGGCAAATCAGCGAGCGACGGGACGATTCTATTCCCGGTCTCTACGAGCGGGAAGTACACGCTTCGTACGGCCGCCATTTCCGGATTCACCCGGACGACGCCGGACTCGCTTTCCGTCACGATCGCCGGCGGCGCGACCATCGACGTGCCGTTCGGTTATGCACCCGCAGTCGTCAGCGGCGGCGGCGTGGTGGCCGGGCGGATCTTTGCCGATGTCAACGGCGACGGCAAACTCCAATCCGATGAGGTCGGCGTCGGCAACGTCCGCGTCTTCGTCGATGCCAACGCGAACGATTCCTACGACGCTGGCGAACTGGCCACCGTCTCTTTCCCGGACGGCACCTATTCACTGGTCGTCGGCAACGCGACCGCCCGCGTGCGCATCGTCTCGCCGTTCGGCTTTTCGCAGACTTCGACCAACCCGGGGCCGATCAGCGTGCCGGCCGGCACGATCGTCCACGACATCAACTTCGGCGTACGGACCATCGCTTCCGGACCGCTGCTGACCGGGGTCGCATTTCTCGACATGAACAACAACGGGACCAAGGACTCCGGTGAGCCCGGCTTCGGTAACGCCCAGATCTACCTCGATCTGAACAACGACTCGAAACTGAACCCGGGCGAACCGACGACCGCATCGCTGCTCTCCGGAACGTTCTCCCTGCAGGCGTCGGGCACTCCAAACGCATTTCTCCGCGTCGCGCCGGCTTACGGCGTGTCGGTAACAACCTCCGCTCCGTTCATCTCCAAATCGTCGGGCACGCTCGGCGGACTATCGTTCGGTCTGCGCATCGATACGCAGGGCGGCACCATCGTCGGACGGGCGTTTACCGACATCAATCGCAACGGAATCGTCGACCCCGGTGAGGCGGGCCGGGCAGGCGCGACCGTCTATCTCGATTACGACGACGACAGCGTACTCGACAGCAACGAGCCGCGTGTCACGACGGCCGGCGACGGCTCGTACAAGTTCCAAGTCACCGACGATGGGTCTTACACCGTCCGCCTGATCGTGCCGGGCGGCAACATCGCCTCGTTCGGTTCGAGCGCCGTGGTCATGGCCAAGGGCGGGGGCGACATTCCCGTGCGCGCCTTCAGCCTGACGCCCATGACTGCCCAGCCGACCCCGATGATCGCGACAGGCGCGGGTGCCGGCGGAGGTCCTCATGTCGTCGCCCGCAATGCCGACGGCACGGTCCGCTTCGGGTTCTTCGCTTACGCGCCGTCTTTCATCGGCGGCGTCCGCGTTGCCACTGGCGACGTAACGGGTGACGGTGCGGCAGACCTCATCTGCGCGCCCGGCCCGGGCGGCGGTCCGCATATCCGCATCTTCGACGGCCTCTCCGGTCTGCTGGTCCGCGAGTTCTATGCGTACTCGGCCGGCTTCACCGGCGGCGTGTTCGTCGCGGCCGGCGATGTCGATGGCGACGGCCGAGCGGATGTCGTCACCGGGGCGGGAGCTGGTGGTGGCCCGCACGTCCGTGTTTTCTCGGGAAAAACCGGAGCGGTGCTTCAGGAGTATTACGCATACACCCCGACTTACTCGGGGGGTGTCAATGTTGCGGCCGGCGATGTCACCGGCGACGGTAAAGCCGATGTCATTACCGGTACCGGGGCCGGTGGCGGCCCGCACGTCCGCGTCTTCGACGGCGTGACTAGCAAGGTGACCCGCGAATTCTTCGCCTACGCGGCCAGCTTCACCGGCGGCGTCAACGTCGCTGCCGGCGATATTGACGGTGATCGGCGGGCCGACATCATCGTCGGCGCGGGCCAGGGCGGCGGTCCGCATGTGCAGGTCTACTCGGGAGCGAACCCCACGGTGCTCCGCAGTTTCTTTGCCTACGACGTGACTTTTACCGGTGGCGTCCGCGTCGGTGCGAGTGACCTCAACGGTGACGGCCGGGCGGACATCATCACCGGCACCGGGCCGAGCGTACCGGCCCGATTGCGATTGTGGAACGGTCGGGCAACCGACCGCTTCGGGGATATCGAGCCGTACGGCGGCTTCATGGGCGGCGTCTACGTCGCCTGATCGGGATCAATCGGCGGCGGTGGGCCGGCGCCCAGGGCCCACCGCCGCATCCGGTTTTGTCACAACTGCTGCGACTTCCACCACAAATAGTGGCAGAGGTACGCGGGGG
>JAIBBI010000020.1 GCA_019694755.1 Gemmataceae bacterium | reverse complement strand
CAACATGGCATTCAATCCAGCGCGATCCCCCCGCGTTCCCGAAATAGCGTCGTCCCGGAATTCGAGCGCTGGGAGTATGAGGTGACCGTTTGCCTCCGCTGCTTCTCGGCATTTGCGGAACTGCTGTTCGATGCTAGAAGCGTCTTGGAGATCCGAGCTGAAGCGTGCATAGAAGGCGGCCCGTTTGTCGGTCGTTTGGCCCCGGCGACGCCGGCCAGGCGACGCCGGTATCGCCATGGCCAAGATGATGGGGTGTGCTGAAACTGTGCTATCTCGAGGTCCAAACAGCCCGAAATAGCCGAGGACGACCGCGATGAACACGAATCCCCAAACCGCTATGTTTGCCGCGGTTTTCAGGTGGTATGACGTGTTTCCCGTAGGATTCGAGAACAGGCGGAATAGAATCCCGCCCTCTCCGTTTTGTTGTTGTCCGCTATCCGGCAAAGGGAAGCAGTTTCTGCTTCCCTTTCTTCGTGTTGTGGCCGAAATCTTGATATCGTGCGATTCGTGGGTCCGGCGGAGCAATAGTGCGGCTAGGGGAAGCGAAAATCAGTCGCCAACTTAACACCCGCCGTCCAACTCCCGCGGGGATGCGCCTCGCCATTCGTTGTTTTTCAAGTCCCGGAATGACACAATGACATCAGTGTCAGGGGGCGGCGCATGGATCCGGGGGCGTTCGGGTTGGTCCGTGTGGCGGCGGCGGTGCCGCGCCTCGCGCTCGGCGACCCGCTTGCCAACGCCCGCCGGTCGGCCGAGTTGCTCGGCCGGGCCCGCGAGGTCGGGGCGGCCGTCGTCGCCTTTCCCGAAATGGGGCTCACGGGCTACACCTGCCACGACCTGTTTCACCAGCCCACGCTGCTCCGCGCCGCGTCGGCTGCCCTCGCCGAGTTCGCCCGGTTGACCGCCGAGTTCGAAGGGCTCGCCGTCGTCGGCCTGCCCGTCCTCATCGATAGTCAGGTGTTCAACTGTGCGGCAGTCGTCTCGGCCGGGCGGGTGCTCGGGCTCGTGCCCAAGTCGTACCTGCCCAACTACAAGGAATTCTACGACGCGCGGTATTTCGCCCCGGCATCGCAGGCCCGCTCCGACGAAGTGCAACTCTCCGACCTGGGCACGGTCCCGTTCGGCACCGATCTGCTGTTCGATGCCGCGGGCGTCGACGGGCTGACGGTCGGCATCGAGATCTGCGAAGACCTGTGGGCGATCGTGCCGCCGTCGAGTCATCAGGCTGCCGCCGGCGCGACCGTGCTGCTCAACCTATCGGCCTCGAACGAGTTGGTCGGCAAGGCGGCTTACCGCCGGCAGCTCGTCGCCAATCAATCAGCCCGCTGTCTGGCCGCCTACGTGTATGCCGGCGCGGGTGTCGGCGAGTCGTCGACCGATCTGGTGTTCGGCGGCCACTGCCTGGTCGGCGAAGCGGGCAGCATCCTCGCCGAGTCGCCGCGGTTCGCCCGCGAGGCCACGCTTCTGGTCGCGGACGTGGACATCGACCGGTTGCGGATCGATCGCGCGACGATCACCTCGTACGGCCAGTCGGCCCACTACCCGGTCGGCGGTCGACCGTTCCGCAGGATCGGCTTCCGACCCCGCATCACCTTGCCGACGAAACTTGAACGGGCGATCGACCCGCACCCGTTCGTGCCGCGGGCCGATGCCGAGCTGCGCGAGCGGTGCGACGAGGTGTTTCAGATTCAGACCGCGGGGCTGGCCCGGCGACTCGAGCAGATCGGCCGGCCCCCGGTGGCCATCGGTGTGAGTGGCGGGCTCGATTCGACGCTCGCGCTGCTCGTCACCTGCAAGACATTCGACCTTCTCGGTGTGGGCCGCGACCGCATCCAGGCGCTGACCATGCCCGGGTTCGGCACCTCGGGCCGGACGCGCGCCAACGCCATCGCCCTGATGCGCCAGCTCGGTGTGGCGGCCCGCGAGGTCGACATCCGTCCGCTCTGCATGGACGAGTACCGCGCGCTCGGGCACGCGCCGTTCGGCATCCCCCTCGGGTCACTCGATGTCGACGGGCTGACCGCCCGGCTCCGCGACGTGCCGCCGGACCGCCGCCACGATCTGGTGTTTGAAAATGTCCAAGCCCGGGCCCGCACGCAACTGCTCATGAACACGGGCTTCACGATCGGCACCGGCGACGTGAGCGAACTCGCGCTCGGCTGGTGTACCTACAACGCCGATCACATGAGCATGTACAACGTGAACGTCAGCGTGCCCAAGACGCTGGTGAAGTTCCTCGTCGGGTGGGTGGCCGACAACCAGTTCGACGGCGACACCCGGGCCACTTTGCACGACATCGTCGGAACCGAAATCTCGCCGGAGCTTTTGCCCGCGGGGCCGGACGGGAAGCTGCAGTCGACCGAAAGCGCGGTCGGCCCCTACGAGTTGCACGACTTCTTCCTGTTCCACTTCCTGCGCTACGGCGCGCCGCCGGCCAAGATCCTGTACCTGGCGTCGCAGGCGAAGTTCGACCGGGCGTATGAGCCGGGCGAGATCCGCAAGTGGCTCACGGTGTTTCTGCGGCGGTTCTTCGCGAGCCAGTACAAGCGGAGCTGCCTGCCCGACGGGCCGAAGGTGGGCTCGGTCAGCCTCAGCCCGCGGGGCGACTGGCGCATGCCGTCCGACGCCGCGGTCGAGGCGTGGCTCGCGGACCTCGGTTAATCGCGCTTGCGGCGCGGGCTCTTCACGTCCTTCTTCTTCTTCTCGGGCTTCGGATCGTCGGCGACGCGCATGTCGACCTGCCGGCGGGTACGGTCGACGCGGACCACTTCGATCGTGATCTGGTCGCCGAGGCGGAAGCGCTTCTTCGACTTCTTGCCGAGCAGGGTGTGGGCTTCCTCGTCGTAGACGTAATAATCGTCGGTGAGAGTGGAGATGTGGACGCGGCCCTCGGCCGGGAACGTCTCGCACTGGGCGAAGAATCCGTAATCGGCCACGCCGGTGATCACTGCGGGAAACTTCGCCCCAATGTGGTTCGACAGGTAGTCCATGAGTCGGAGCTTGACCAGTTCGCGTTCGGCGGCCTCGGCCCGGCGTTCGGTGCGCGAGCAGTGCTCGCCCAGGCCCAGCGTCTCGGCCTCGTCGGCCGACGTGCTGCCCGTGCGGATGTACCGGTCGAGCAGGCGGTGGACCGTCAGGTCCGGGTAGCGGCGGATCGGCGACGTGAAATGGCAGTAGTTCGGGTACGCCAGCGCAAAGTGCTCCTCCGCGTGCGGCGAGTACACCGCCTGCTTCAAGCTGCGGAGCATCGCGAAGTGCAGGGCGTGCTTTTCCGGCTTCCCGGCCGACTGGTCGATGACCTTCTGCAGCGAGAAGCGGTCCACCTCGCGCTCGATCTTGTAGCCGAGGATGCGGGCGAACGCCGCGAACCCCTGGAGCTTGCGCGGGTCCGGCGCGGGGTGGACCCGGCGGAGGAACGGCACGCGCAGGCCGTGGAGCTGGTTGGCCACCGCGACGTTGGCGGCGAGCATGCACTCCTCGATCACCTGATGGCTGATGTCGTTGTCCGCAAAGTGCGCCCCGGTCACTTTGCCGTCGTCGTCGTACTCCAGCACCGGTTCGGGCATGTCGAGTTCGAGCGCGCCGCGCTTCTTCCGCCGCTTGCGGAAGATCAGGGCCAGCTCGCGCATGCGCAGGAGGAGTTCGAGTATGTCTTCGGAGAGCTTGGTGTTCTTCCCGGCATCGTGGGCGGCGTAGGCCGCGCTGACCTGCTCGTACGTGAACCGCTTGCGGACGTTGATCGCCCCGTTCACGAACCTGGCGTGGACGGGCGCGCCGGCCGCGGTGAACTCCATGATCGCCGACTTGGTGAACCGCACCTGCCCCTCATGCAGGCTCGCGAGCCCGTTGGAGAGGATCTCGGGAAACATGGGCAGGACGCGCTGCGGGAGGTAGACGCTGGTGCCGCGCTTGCGGGCCTCGCGGTCGAGCGCGCTACCGGGCGGGGCAAAGTGGGAGACGTCGGCGATGTGGACCCCGAGCATCCAATGGCCGGTCTTCGGGTCGCGGGTCAGCGAGACGGCGTCGTCGTGGTCGCGGGCGTCGGCCGGGTCGATGGTGACGATGAGGTCGGCCGTCATGTCCTCCCGGCCCACGAGATCGTCCGGGCGGAACGCGGCGGCGGTGGCCCGGGCCTCTTCGAGCACTTCCTCGGGGAACGCATCGGGCAGTTCGTAAGCGCGGATGACGGAGAGCGTGTCGACACCCGGTGCGCCGTGGGCCCCGAGGACTTCGGTGATGACTCCCTCGCCACGCTCGTCGGCGGAGGGGTAGCGGATGAGCTCGACGACGACCTTGTCGTCGGGCTTCGCACCCTTCGCACCGGGGTCGCCGACGATGATGGAGTGGCCGAACTGGTTGCCGTCGATGCGGACGAGGCCGGTGCCGTCACGCTCGTGGTAAGTACCGACGAACTGGCGCGAGGCGCGGGCGACGATACGCGAGACCGCGCCGAACCGCTTCGTGCCCCGGCCGGTCTTCCGGCCGAGCTTCACGAGGACGGTGTCGCCGTTGGCCGCGTCGAGGGCGTAGCCGGCAGGGATTTCGATCTCGTAGGGGGCTTTACCGCCGGCGGCAGCGACGCGGACCATCGCCCGGCCCGAGGGCAGGAACTTGATGGTACCGACGATGGAGTCGCGCTGGCCGACGGGTTTGACACTATGGCCCGGTCCGAACAGCACCTTGCCGTCGCGGATCAGGGCCTTGAGCGCGTCGCGGAAATCGGGGTAGTCGTCGTCGTGGACGCCGAGCTTGCGCGCCAGCGCCTTGGGTTTGACGGGTTGATAATCGGTCTTGGAGACGTGGTCGAGAATACGTTGTTGCATGTCGTCTCCTACAGACAGGCGCGGCCGCGAAAAGGTTCGGGCGCGGCCGGCCGGGCTACTCGCCCTCGACCGTCCCCGAGCCCGGGCCGCCCTTGAAGAACCGGCGCTGCAGGCTCGGATTATAGCTGGTCCACGAGCCGCCCCCGCGGTCGGTGTTGAGTTCCCGGGCGACCTGATTCAGCTTGGCGTCGAGGTTGTCGAGGGCGTGGACGGCGACGGCCTCGGGCGTCATCGGCAACTTTGGGCTGCCGTGCTCGTAGCTGCCGTGATGGCTGACGATGACGTGCTGCAGCCGGAGCTTGAGTTCCTCGGGGAACTTCTCGTTGAGCAGCAACTCGACGCGCAGGACCATCTCGTTGAGCATCTCGACGCCCTGGACGAGGTGGCCGACGAGTTGGCCCGCGTCGGTGTAGGCGAAGCCGCCCTTGAAGCTCAGCTCGCGGAGCTTGCCGGCATCGTGCAGGAACAGGCCGAGCAGCCAGAGGTCGCGGTCGACGATGGGGTAGAGCGGTGCGAGGCGGTCGCCGGCTTCGAGCAGCGTGACGACGTGTTCGAGCAGGCCGCCGACGTAGGAGTGGTGTTGCTTCACGCCGGCCGGGCACGCGGCGAAGTCGGCGATGAACTGCTCGTCGGTCAGGTACACTTCGCCGAGCGCTTTGAGAAACGGGTTCTTCAGGCTGCGGAGGATGGTGCGCAGTCGGTCGAGGAGCTTGCCGATGTCAGCGTCGGCATGGGGCAGGAAGTCGGACGGCTCGACGCCCTCGGTCGGCGCGGGCTTGATGCCCGTGACGATCATCTGCAGCGAGCCCTGAAAGGTCTGCACCTTGCCCTGCACACGGACGAAGTCGCCCGCCTCGAAGGTGCGGAAGACCTGCTCGCCGGCGTTCCACATGCGCCCGGTGATACCGCCTGAGCGGTCGCGCAGCTCGATCTGGATGTACGGCTGGCCGTTGCGATTGGACCGGAGTTGCTTGTCGGCCGCGAGGTAGATTTCGTCCACCGACTCGCCGTCGGTAATCTGTCCGAGAAACTGACGCATGGGATCTCTCAGGGTCGGGGCGGAGGGATAATCTACGGGGTGCGGCCCGCGGAGAATCGTGATAAGGTGTCTTATCAGGAGGCCCCCATGGCGACGGCGGAATTGACTCACGATACCGGAATCCCGGCCGACGTGCGCGAGTTCGCGGCGAAGCACGACTTCACGCAGTATCTCGCGCCGCTGGCAGCGGCGGTCGAGACCGCATTTCCCGACCGGCCGTACCGCTGGTACATGGAGGAAGATGCGGAGGTCGCCGGGGACTACCGGATCATCCTTGAAGTCAACGTCGCAGGCTGGAGCCGGGAGGAAATTCGGACGGGTAGGCAGGCGTGGGAAGCGGCTGAACTCGACGCCTGCCCGCCGAGTGTCGTCTGCGTTTACTGCCTGAGGCTGGAGAAGGCATGATCGGCCGGGCATTCCTCGCGACCGCGGAAATGCTTGCATCCGCCAGCGACGAGGCCGCCTGGCGTTCGGCCGTGAGCCGGGCCTACTATGCGGCATTTCATACCGCTTGCGAGTACTTCCGACTCATGGGCTTTCGCGTTCCGCGGGAAGAGCGAGCCCACAAATACACGGCTTTCCGCCTGAACAACTCCGGTCACCCGATTGCGGAACGTCTGGGTTTGAAGATCGACCGGTTGCGATCCGCCCGCAACCGCGCCGACTACGACCTCGACCGTCCGTTTGATTCCGACATTGCGAATGACAACGTCGATATCGGCCGGGAGATCGTCGACGCCCTCGCCAGTCTGCGTAGCTCGGCGGACATCCAGTCCATCCGCGATGCCATCCGCGCTTACGAGCGCGACGTGCTCGGCGAGAATACCTGGCGGGCTTGAGTTACAGCACCGTCCCGTCGGCGACTTCGCCCGGTAGTTTCATTCCCGCGACATCATCGGGTTCGAGCGCGGTCAGCGGGCTGAGCTCGATTGCTGCGCCGTCTTTCACACGCACGCCGGCCGCCTTTAGCCAACTGGCCGCTAAGTCGCTCATCGCCCGCTTCACCGTCGCCTCGGAGTCGGCGCCACTTGCGTTCTTGAGCGGGGCGAATTCCTCGTGCCGGGCGGTCTCGACAGCGGCGTAGCGCTCGGCCAGCGGCAGCACGTCGAAGATGAACCGCTCGAACTTCAGCGCGTTCTCCTTCGCGGGATTCACGATGTCGCCGGTCGCGTGGTCCCAGTGCGGCACCTTCTTCCGGGCCAGGTGGAACGGCAGGCCCGCCTCCGTCACCCGCGACAGGAAGCCGACGTCGAAGACGTGAATCGCCGGGTTGCCGGCGCGGATGCGCAGTCGGCCGTCGGGCTCCGTCGAACGGGCCAGTTCATCGGGCAGGTCGCTGTACTCGATCATCGCGAGCTTGCCGTCGATCAGCACGAAGTTGCCGAGCTTGTCGTGCGGCCCGTCCTTCGGGATCACCTTGCTCGAGACGTCGGCGCGGTCGCGGATGTGGTGGCCGAGGAACGTCGGGTCGGCGATCTTCACGAGTGGGTTGTCCACCTGCCAGTAGAAGATGTGCCGGATGCCGGAATCCGCGAGGCGGGCCAGCAGGCCGGACTTGGCCAGCGCGGTGAGCGTGCCGCCGTGCCCGTCCGGCCCGGCGAACAGCCGCCCGGGGTGTTCCAGGAGTACCCGGCCCGTGGCCAGGTCGAGCGCGGGCATCGTCCCCTGCTGGAAGAAATGCACCGTCTCGCGGGCCAGCCCGAAGAAGTTGTGCTTCTCGAAGAAGTACACCGTCTCGGCGTGCGTGGCATGCGAGGTCATCACGAGAAACGGGATCGGCTTGCCGTGCCGACGCGAGCGGGCCAGCACCTTCTCCGCGTGGAACTGGAACAGACTCTTGCCCGTGACCGGCCCGATCGGGAACAGCCCTTTGGGGTGCTCGAAGCCCAGCCGCGAGCCGAGTCCCCCGGCCACGACCAGCGCGGCCACCTCGCCCCGCTCCAGGGCTTTCTCGCCGACGCTCTTTGCTTCCGCATCCGGCTCATCGGGCCGTACGCCCGGCAGCGGGTCGATCCGGTGCGGCTCCGGCACCGCATACGTCGCTTCGCGGTCGCGGTACAACTGCGCGAGCTGTGCGAAGTCGAGCGCCATCAACTCTTCAATCAGTTGCACGCGCTCGGCGGGGTCGAGCAGCGACCAGCCGGCCAGCGCGTGGTGTTGGCCGTGGTCTTCGAGGTGGGCCACAAGTTCGGCAGGAGGAGGCGTCATGGAGCCGTTTTATTCGCCGACCGCGATAACTGGAAGCGGTGGGCCGCGGCTCAGAACTCGAACGAGAGCCCGTCGTAGCCCATGCGGACGTGATCCGGCAGGTCCTTCTCGACCGTGGCGTGGTCGAGTTCGTGCGACATGTGCGTGAGAAACGCCCGCTTCGGCTTGAGCTTGGCGATCAGTTCGAGCGATTCGTTCAGGCTCAGGTGGGCCGGGTGCGGGCGATAGCGCAGCGCGTCGATCACCAGTACGTCGAGCCCCTCGAGTTTTTGCTGACCGATCTCCGGGATGCGGTTCACGTCAGTGCAGTAGGCAAGGTTGCCGATGCGGAAGCCGAGTACGCGGAACTGGGCGTGGACCAGTTCGATCGGCAGGATGCGCTCGCCGAGCACGTACACCAGCTCGCCCGGCTTGATGCGATGAAACTCGAGCTTCGGCAGGTAATCGGTCGACGGGTGCGAGCCGGAGGGAAAGATGTACCCGAACGAAGTGCGGATCGACGCCTCGACATCGTCCGCACAGTACACAGGCACCGGGCCGCCAAGATGGCGGGGGTAGGCCCGCAGGTCGTCGATGCCGAACATATGGTCGGCGTGGTAGTGCGTGTACAGGACCGCGTGGATGATCGGGTTGCCGACCGCGAGCAACTCCAGTCGCAATTCCGGCGGCGTGTCGATCAGGATGTTCTGCCCCGCGGCCGTCGTGACCATGGCCGCGGGCCGGTTGCGGTGGTTGCGGGGGTCGGTCGAGCGGCAGACTTCGCAGTCGCACCCCAGGCAGGGAACCCCGACCGACGTACCCGTGCCCAGAAACGTAAACCTCCGCGCCATGGTGTCAGACTAGAGTATCTTCGCCACTTGGGAAAGCGTCCCGAGGTCGGAGGGACCGCGGCGATCAGATCGCGAACGGGAATTCCCGCGCTAGGCCGCCGAGCTTCTCGACGTAAGCCGGATTCTGCAGGAAGCGATCCCAGCCCTGCTCGAACTCCTGCGAAACATCGGGCACATCGGCGAGTCCGAACACGTGTTTCAGCCAGCCCTGCAGCTCGAGTTGAGTCAGTCCCGTGTCGCCCTTCCGGGCCACGAATTCTGAAAAGGCGCCGATCGTCTGAAGCAGCTTCTCCTGGTTCTTCATCTTGCGGACGTTCTTTTCTTTGGCCGAGTTCGGCACGATGAGGAACTTGTAGTAGATGTTGATCAAACCACCGGTGAAGAGGTTGCCGAGGACCAACTTCGCCCGGGCCTTGTGGATCTTGGCACGCTCCTTCCAGGGACTCTTGAGATCTCCCTTGTACATGACGCTCGGTTTGAAGCACTCGTACATTTGCCGCATCTGGAGGTTGCTGAGGCCGCGCTTGGACATGGGAAGTTCTCCGTCTGTTTGTCTGGTTCAGGGGCGGTTCGTTTCTCGCGTCGAAGTACCTACGTCGGCCGCGGGCGAAACCTAAGCCCGCCTCCATAAAAAAATCTCCTCTCGCCGTTCCGGGCCGAATCCCGGCCCGCTGCCCTTAGGTTTTCGGGGCCCGATCCGTATGTCCAGCGACGACGTGTCTATCCTGCGCACCCGGGCCAGCCTTCTGTTCCGACTGCAACAAGCGCCGGCCGACCAGACGGCATGGGACCAGTTCGTCTCCCGGTACGGACCCCAGGTCCGGGCCTGGTGCCTGCGCTGGGGCCTACAGGAGGCCGACGCCGACGATGTGGTGCAGACCGTCCTGACCCAGCTCTCGCAGAAGCTCGGCGAGTTCCAGTACGACCCCGCTCGGCGGTTTCGCGGCTGGCTCAAGACGTTGACGCAGCACGCGTGGAGCGACTTCCACCGCGTCCGCGCCCGACAGGCGGTCGGCAGCGGCGACTCCGCCGCGATCGATGCCCTCGCCCAGGTCGAAGCCCGCGACGACCTCGCGGAACGCCTCCAGGCCACCTTCGACCACGAGATTCTCGAGCAGGCCTACCGCGAAGTGCAGGGCCGGGTCGAGGAGCGAACCTGGCAGGCGTTCCTGTGTACCGCCGTCCAGGGAATTAGCGGCGCGGACACAGCGAAGCGACTGGGAATGAGCGTCGGAGCGGTGTTCGTGGCCAAAAGCAGCGTGCTGGCCATGCTGCGGGAAATCGTGAAACGGTGCGAGGAAGGCGAATGACTAGCTGCCCCGACGACGAACAACTCCGGGAGTTCCTCGCCAACACGCTGGGCGGCTCCGCACTCTCCGCCGTCTCCGCGCATCTCGAATCGTGCGCCCTGTGCCAGGCCCGGCTCGACGGGATGACCTCCGTCCCGTCACTGGTACTGAAGGCCGACGAGACCGGCGCGTATAGCGCCGCCGCGCCCCTGCCACCCCAGGAGCGAGCGGGGACCATACTCGGCGGGCGGTACAAGCTCCTCGAGCCGATCGGCGAGGGCGGCATGGGCAGCGTCTGGTCGGCGCAGCAGTCGGAGCCCGTCCGCCGGAAGGTCGCGATCAAGCTCATCAAGCGCGGCATGGAATCCGAGCAGGTGCTGGCCCGCTTCGAGACAGAGCGACAGGCGCTCGCCGTCATGGACCACCCGAACATCGCGAAGGTGTTCGACGGCGGCATCCATAACGGCCGGCCGTACTTTGTGATGGAGCTGGTCAAGGGTGTACCGATCACCGACTTCTGCGACACGCACCGGCTGACGCCCCGGCAGCGGCTCGAGCTGTTCGTCCCCGTCTGCCAGGCGATCCAGCACGCGCACCAGAAAGGGATCATTCACCGCGACATCAAGCCCTCGAACGTGCTGATCGCGCTGTACGACGACCGGCCGGTGCCGAAGGTCATCGACTTCGGCGTCGCCAAGGCCACGACGGGAACGCTCACCGAAGCGACTCTGGAGACCGGCTTCGGCGCGATCGTCGGTACGCCGCAGTACATGAGCCCCGAGCAGGCCACGTTCAACAACCTCGATATCGACACGCGGACCGACGTGTATTCGCTGGGCGTGCTGCTCTACGAGTTGCTTTCGGGCAGCCCGCCGTTCTCCAGGGCGGAGCTGGAGAAGAAGGGGCTGATGGAGATCCTCCGCGTCGTCCGCGAGGTCGATCCGCCGAGGCCGAGCACGAAGCTCAGCACGGCCGACGCGCTGCCCAGCCTCAGCGCGAGCCGCGGCACGGAGCCGAGGAAGCTGACCGGCATCCTGCGCAACGAGCTCGACTGGATCGTGATGAAGGCCCTGGAGAAGGACCGCGGCCGGCGGTACGACTCGGCCAACGGCTTCGCTGCCGACATCGCCCGGTATCTGGGCGGCGAACCCGTCCTCGCTCACCCGCCCAGCACGGCCTACCGCATCGCGAAAACCGTCCGCCGTCACAAGGGCAAGGTCGTCGCGGCGTCGCTGATCCTGCTCTCCCTGATCGCGGGGATCATCGGCACGTCGTGGCAGGCCTACCGCGCGAACCGCGCGACCGTGGCCGAGCGGGCCGCTCGCGCCCAGACGGAAAAGCGGTTGACACAGATCGAAAAAGGCGTCGAGCTTTTCGCCGCTCTACTGAAAGGGATCAACCCGCGCACCGAGGAGAAGGGCGGCCCGACTCTTTACGTGCAACTCCGCCAGCGGGCCGAGAAGGCGGCCGACTCCCTCGACAGCGAAGCCGTCGGCGATCCGCTGGCCGTGGCCCGGCTCCAGGCCATCCTCGGTGACCTGCTCCGCGAACTGGGCAATTCGACCAAGTCGATCGACGTGCTGGAGAAGGCCCGCGCCTCGTACGAGAGCATCGAGGGCCCGGATCACCCGCACACGCTCACGTGTATGAACTACCTCGCCGGCAGCCTTCAGGACTTCGGCCAGCTCGATAAGGCGCAGGCGCTCTTTGAGGACACGTTGCGCCGGCGCAAGGCCGTGCTGGGCGACGACCACCCCGACACGCTCGAGAGCATGAACAACGTCGCGCTTGCATACCGAGTCGCCGGCGCGATCGATAAGGCCGTCCCGATGTACGAGGACGCGGCCCGGCGGATGCGGGCGACGCTCGGGGAAGACCGGCTGGAGACGCTGACGTGTCTCGGCAACCTGGCTCTCGCCTACCAGAACGCCGGCCAGGCTGCCAAGGCCGCGCCGCTTTTCGAAGAGACCATCCGGAAACTGAAGACCCATTTCGGGGCCGACCACGTCATGACGCTGGCGAACCAGAACAACCTCGCCGGGCTGTACCGCGACGCGGGCCAATTCGACCGGTCGATACCGCTGTACAAGGAGACGCTGGAGATCGCCCGGAAGAAGCTGGGTACCGATCACCCCACGTGTCTGACGATCATGAACAATCTCGCGGAGGATTACCGACACACCGGTCAGCTCGACAAGGCGATGCCCATGTACGAACAGTCGCTGCCGCTTACCCGTGCCAAGCACGGTGCCAATCATCCGGCCACGCTCGCCGCGATGAACAACCTCGCGCTGGGCTACCATCGCCTGGGCGAAATGGGACGCGCCCAGCCGCTTTACGAGGAATCGCTCCGCCTGTCGAACGCGATCTATGGGCCGACGCATGCCACCACGCTGCTGATCCGGAACAACCTCGCCGAGTCGTACCGTTCGACCGGCCGGGTCGATCAAGCCTTGGCGATGCACGAAGAGACGTTCAAAACGACGAAGGCCAACCTCGGCGCGGGGCACCCGACGACGCTCCTGTGCATGAACAACCTGGCTCAGGTCTACATGACCGCGGGCCAGCGCGACAAGGCGCTGGCCATGCAGGAAGAGTCGCTCCGCCTGCGCCGTACCACGTTCGGCGAAAATCACCCGAGCACCATCGTCGGCATCTCTGCCTTGGCCGGGGCGTATCAAACCGTCGGTCAGCCGGAGAAGGCGCTCCCCTTATTGGAGGAGGCCGCTCGAAAAGTTGAGGCGATCAACTTCCGCCATCTGAACGCCAATACGATCATTCCCGGCACCGCGGCCTGCTGCGAACAGATGAAGGAATTCGAAAAGGCCGAGGCCTGGCGCCGCAAATGGCTGGCCCAGCTCCGGGAAAAACCCGGGCCGAAAACGCAGGCCTACGCGTCCGAACTGGCCAGTCTGGGCCTCAACCTGCTCCTGCAGAAGAAGATCGCCGAGGCGGAGGTGACCCTGCGCGAGTGTCTTGAAGTCCGGCTCAGCGTACAGCCGAACGAATGGTCAACCTTCAACACGAAGTCGCAATTGGGCGGGGCGCTCCTCGGGCAGCAGAAGTACGCGGAAGCAGAACCGCTATTGCTGGACGGCTACCGGGGGATGAAGGACCGCGAGAAGTCCATCCCGAAGGTTGGCGGCGGAGACCGGCGCATTCCGGAAGCCCTCGAGCGCCTCGTGAAGCTCAACGAAGCCCTGAACAAGCCGGACGAAGCCGCCCGCTGGCGCAAGGAACTCGAAGCCACCGGCCCCGCTGCGAAGCCGTAGCCCGCGGTTCAGAACGCGTCGATCTGCTCGGCCTTGTAGCCGCCGCGGAGGAAGTCGAAGAGTGCGACGAGGCCGAAGAGCACAATGAGCGCGATCGGTAGTGCGGTCGTGACCCGCAGGGCGTTCGACGCACCGGCCTTTTCTGCCGTCTCGATCGCCTTGCGCTCGGTGCCGTCCGCTTTGAGCTTGGCCTGCGCCTTCGGGTCGATCACGACGCCGTTGGGCGGGTAAAGCTCGTTGCGGGCCAGCTGCGGCACCCAGTTCGGAATCGGGACCGCCTTCGTCAGCGGCTCGCCTTCGACCTTCATCTCGCGGACCTCGGCGGGCAGGGCGGCCCCGGTGTAGCGGTCGTAGATGGAGCCCATCGCCGGCGTGGCGAACGCGATGGCGAGGTTGCCCACGCAGCCGATCAGGCCGAGCGCGAACGCGCCGCCGCGGGGAAACCGCTCGGCCGTCACGCCGAGCATCGTCGGCCAGTAGTACGCGATGCCGATGCCGAACAGCGTCGCCGCGGCGAACGCCGTGGTCTTGTCGTTCGCTTTGCTCAGCCCGAACAGGCCGACCGCGGTGAAGATCGAGCAGACGAAAAGCATGCCGACGGGCGAGATCTTGTGGGCGATCGGCCCGGCAAAGAACCGCAGCACGAACATGAGCGCACAGGTGTAGATGAACACGAGCGTACCCGAGACCTTGGCAGTTCGTGTCAGCGTCGATTCCATCCACGCGCCGGTGCCGAGTTCGGTGCTCGCCGTCAGCAGCATGCAGAACGCCCAGACGATGAACAGGGGCCGGAGCACCTGAAAGATCATCTGCCCCGCGCTCACATTCGCCTTCACCCGCTCCGTGGCGGGGAACGGTTGGCCGAGCGCGAGCAACCCGTACAGGACGAGCGGGACATAAAGGAAGGCGTACTTCACCTGCCAGATCGGCGTCGCCGGGATCCACGCCCCGAGGCCGTATGCGGCCGGGTCGAGCGTGTACTGGGCGAGGTCGTTCTTTCGGCCGTACAGCGGGTTGATCAGCATCAGCACGATCAAGCCCGCGAGAATGAGTCCGCCCGGCCACCAGGCGTGCAGAACGTTCAGCTTGTGCGTCTTATTGTCGGGGTACAGCGTAGCGGCGAGCGGGTTGATGCAGATCTCCACGAGGCCGTTCGACCCGCCGATCAGGAACGCCGACACCCACAGCATCCAGAACGAGACGTTGTCGGCCCCGGCCGCGGGGAGCAGCGGCAGCCCCGCATCCGACAGCGACGTGGACAGCGATGCCAGGCCACCCGCGATCGTCGTCGCGAAGCCCTGTTGGGCGAGTTGGCTCGTGAACAGCGTACCGGTGATGCCTGCGGCATGGCCGAACCACGCGAGGGCGAGGACCCGGCCCAGGCCCAGCGAGTCGCACAGGAACGAGAACACGAACATCATGACGGCCATGCCGAGGAACTGCCCGTGAACCAGGCCGCCCACGAGTTCCTTGGTGAGGTTGAACGACGCGGCCATGTCGTCGGCACAGTCGCCGCGCATCTGGAAAGAGAAGGCCGAGGTGATGAGCGCCAGGCAACTGGCGACGAACAATCGCCGAGCGTTGGGGTACATGCGCAGAGTGTCCTTGAGCCGGTGAATGAGGCGCGTTATATGGAGAGTTCGCCCCCGGCGGCGGGATATTTGGCCCGTGTAACGGGTAGCGCAAGTCGCGGCCCGGTGGGCGTTCCCGTCGGCCCCGCCGCCCCAAGGATCATAATCGATGAAGCCCCGTACACGCCTGTCCCTCTTGCGCCTGGAAGCCCGCGACGTGCCGAGCAGCAACCGCCTGTTCGTCCTCGGCGAAAACTCCGTGGCGGTCTACGAGGCCCAGGGCCCGATCACCGGCCCGGCCGGCCCGCTGGCCGGGCAGCCATTCCAACAGTCGGGCCGGCTTCTCGCGACCTTCGACCCGTTCGCGGGCGACAAAGGCAGCGTCCACGTCGCGACCGGCGATGTAACGGGTGACGGCGTCGATGATGTCGTGGTCGGTGCGGGCACGGGTTCCACCCCGCTCGTTCGCGTCTACGACGGCAAGTCGCTGCTGGCCGGCGAGGTCAAGCTCGCGTCCGAGTTCTACGCCTACGACCCGGCGTTCCGCGGCGGGGTCTTCGTCGCCGTCGGCGATCAGGACCCGGCCCGCGGCGCGGCCGAGATCATCACCGGCGCGGGCGCGTCGGGCGGCCCGCACGTCCGCCTGTTCACGCAGGGCACGCCGGGCACCTTCAATCCGGCCGGCGAGTTCTTCGCCTTCCAGGGCGACTTCCGCGGCGGCGTCCGCGTGGCCACCGGCGACTTCAACGACGACGGCCGGGCGGACATTGTCTGTGCTGCGGGCCCAGGGGGCGGCCCGCACGTCCGTGTCTTCGACTACTTCACCGCCGACCCGCTCGCGCTGCGCATCGCCAGCCACGTCATCCTCGATGAGTTCTTCGCCTACGATGCGGGCTTCCGCAGCGGCGTCTACGTTGTGGCCGGCGAGTTCGACGGCAACAACTCCGGGCCGGAGATCGTGACCACGCCCGGCGCGAAGGGCGGCCCGCACGTCCGTCTCTGGGGCCAGCAGGGCGGCAGCAAGCTGGGATTGCAATCGGAGCTGTATTTCGGCAGCCCGGGAACCGACGTCGGGTATCAGGTCGGCGCGGGCAACCTGGGCAACCTCAACGGCCAGATGAGCTTCTATGTCGCCGACGGCCCGGGCCTGATCTACACCGCGGCCCTGACCGGCGCAGACCAGCGCCTCCACGCGTTCACCCTCCGCAACGGCAAGATCGCGCAAGACACGCTGTACCTGCCGACGGCACAAACCGGCATCACCGACGAAGGCCTGTTCATCGGGGTGTGAAGCTGATGGGATTGAGAAAGAGGTGGACGGTCGAATCCGTCCACCTCTTCTCGTTACGTCGACATCCGATTTGCGAAATAAAGTCGTGTCCGAATGACGGAATTGTGACTCTCGATTTCACGCCGCCTGCTTCGCCGGCATGTTGCCGCCGTTGTTGATGAGAGCGCTGGCCAGCGTGGCGTTGGGCACCGTGATCGTCGTGCCCTCGTCCGTCCGCAGGCGCGTCGAGCGGAAGCCGACGGTGTCGACGATTCCCGCCGTCTTGCCGTCGACCTGGATCCGGTCGCCGATCTTGAACGACCGCTCGCTGATCAGCATCAGCGTGCCGAAGAAACTCTTGAGCGCGTCCTGGGCGGCGAGCGACGCGGCGAGGCCCGCCACGCCGAGGCCGGTGAGGAACCGCGCCAGCAAGTCGCCCTGGCCTACCTGATAAACGACGTAAGTCGCCACCAGCACCAGTGTGATTCCCTTGATCGCCTTCATGCTCACTGGCACGATCATGTCACCCAGGCTGCGGTGAGGCTTGAGGAACTCGCTATTCATGTACATGCCCATCGCAAGGTCGATGATGCCGAACCCGACCCAGGCGAACAGCCCGGCAATCAGGAACTTCTTGAGCGCGAGCACGCCGTCGAGCGTGCTAGCCGGCAGGTCGAGCACCACGAGCAGCTTGAAGATCAGCCAAGTACCCACAAGCCAGGTGAGCGGCCGGAGTTTCTTCGCCACGAACTTCGTCGATAGCACCGAGCCACTCTGCCGGAGCAGGAAGCCCACGAGCGCGTGAACCTGCCCCAGCATGAACGACGCCATCACCGCGGCGACGAGCAGCGACACGCCCAGCCCGCCCCACTGATAGATGTCGAGCGGGCCGACCGGCTTCTGCGACCACTCGGGCAGCCGGTGCCGCAGCCAGACGCCCGGGGCCTCCGAGTAACGCGGCCCACGGTTCACTTCAGGGATGTCCTTCAGGGCCGCGTCGATCGGTTTGCCCATCACTTCGCGGAACATCGGCTCGATGCGCTTCACCGTCTCGGGTGTGAACACCCACGCGCCTTTCCGCGGCTCACTGCCCTTCTTGCCGAGCACGATCCGCCCGCCGTCGGAGCGGACCAGCACATAGCGCGGGCCGTCCGGATCGTCGGGCACTTCCTGGATATAGATGCGGGCCGAGCGGTCGATGATGTACTTCAGCTTGTACGCCAGCGTTGGCCCGAGGTCGAACGCCGCCCCGGGGAAGAAGTCGGAGAGGTCCAGGCAACTGGCCGCCAGGTCGAGGTCGCCCGTGTTCACCGCATGCAGGAACGTCACGGTGGTGTCCCGCGCGCTGTCGAACTGGCCGATCCGTTCGCGGTCCGAGCGTTCCTTGCTGTCCAGCTTTTCAAACAGCGCGGGCACGCGGGTCATGGTGGCATCGCCGAACTTCCACGCGCCATCGGGCTGCCGCACCAGTTCCACCTTCAGGCCCCGGGCTTCGCCGAGCACATACGGCGAGGCCGCGTCCCACACGTCCGGCACGCTGGCGATCTCGACCGACACGGCGCGGAGCACCGCTTCGAGCTTTCCGGCCAGGTTGGTGCCGACCCCCCGGCGGTCTTTGTCAGGGATCGCGCCGAGGTCCAGGCACTCGAGCGCTTCGGTCAGTTTCGTCTCGTTGCTCTCGGCAGAGTCCATCGCGCGGAAGAACGACCGCAGCAATTGGAGGGGCGAGCCGAGCCGCTCGGGCACGGTGTCCGGCTTTCGGCCCGCGGCCGCCACCGCCTCCGCGCTCACCGGCGGCACGACCAGGCCCAGCCGGGTAAAGTGCGAATCGGGCAGGGCGTTCTGCCCCGCGGCATACATCTTCGGCAGGTGCTTCACCGTCTTCTGGTCGAAGAGCCAGGCGTCGCGGCCGTCGCCGCCCGGTACCCGACACAGGACGATCCGCCCGTCCGTGTCCGCGTGCCACGTGAACGGCGGCGCGGTCGGGTTGTCGGAGAACAATTGCGAATACGTGTAACCTCGCCGTTGGAGTACGAACGCCAGCATCTGCGCCAGTTGGGGGCCGACCTCGCGGCGCTCGGCAGTACTCAGCGCGCTCAGGTCGAGGGCCCGGGCCGCGGCCGAGTAGTCGCCGGTGAGTGAATCGACCCAGAACCGGCGCAGCGTCGTCCGCGCGTCGGTGTAACCTTCGCGCAGGGTCGCGCGCTCGGCCATCAGGCTTTTCTGCCGCGACAGAACGACCCGGCGCATGGCCGGGATGCGATCGACAGTCGCCCGGTCGAATCGCCAGAGCCCGTCGGTGTACTTGCGGACGACGATCTTGATGTCGTCGGAGTCGTAGATGGTGAAGACGTCGACGGTCGGCCGGTCGGGCACGCCTGCCAGCGGGATGTGCAGCGAATTCAGGACGCCTTCCAATTCCACGGCCAGCAGCGCGGCCGACGCCGAATCGGGCGGCATCGTGTCGCCGAGGTCCAGCGTGGCGACGGCGTCGCGGATGATTGGCGGGTAGAAGTCGTACAAGTCGATGGAGTAATACAGCGATTGCAGCGTGTCGCGTGGCGACGCCAACTTCTGCTGCAGTGGCACATCGGAAGTCTGGCGGATCGGCGGCGGGGTCGCACCGCCCGCGTGGGTGAGGCACAGCCAAACGAGGAGCGGCAGAACGACGCGCACGAGGCGCGACAGGGCAAGCAGGAGTGACGCCACGAGCAAGACCTCCATGTCCGGCGCTCATGTCCGCCGGGCCGGGTAGCGTACTCCGGCAGGGAAGACTCGTGCAACGCCAACTGCCGGCGGGCCGAATTGACGTGCTTTTCGGGCCGGGCTAAAATCAGGACGGAGAATCGTGTACGAAAGAGTCGTCCCGCCGTTCCTGGCCATGCGGATCGTCGGAGCGGGGTTTGCATACCACGTCAGGCATTGGCGGAAAGCCTCGCCCGACACTTTGGTTTGCAGCAAAATAGCCGTTACAGGATACCGGGAACTTTCCCGTCACACGCGTTCGCGGAACTTGTAGCCGACGCCGCGGACGGTTTCGATGAGGTCGGAGTCGCCGAGCTTTTTGCGCAGTGTCTTGATGTGAACGTCGATGGTGCGCTCGAGCACGATCGAGCCGTCGCCGATGGCCGCGTCCATGAGTTGATGGCGGTTGAACGCGCGGCCCGGCTGGCGGAGCAGGCATTCGAGCAGGCGGAACTCCGTCGGCGTGAGTTCGACGGATTTTCCCTCGTGGCTGACGGCGTGGCGCACCCGGTCGATGCGGACTCCCAGGTGCTCGATGATGTCGCCGGCCTCGGGGCCCGTTTCCCGCCGCCGTTGCAGCGCCTTGACCCGCTGCACCAGTACCTTGGTGCTGAAAGGCTTGGTCACGTAGTCGTCGGCCCCAAGCGAGAAGCCGACGATCTGATCGGTCTCCTCGGTGCGGGCAGTGAGCATCAGGATCGGCAGGTCGCGGGTCTTCTCGCCGGAGCGCAACTCTTTGCAGATATCGAGCCCACTCATGCCGGGCAGCATGATGTCGAGTATGATCACGTCCGGTAACAACGTCTGTGCTTTGCGCAGTCCTTCGGCCCCGTCCGCGGCGATGTGGACCTCGTAGCCTTCGCGGGAAAAGTTGTATTCGAGCGCCTGCGTCAGTCCGCGTTCGTCTTCGACGATCAGAATGCGGGGTTTGCTCATGGGCGATTACCCACGGGACTCGGGGCGGTGGCGAACGATCTCGCCTTCGACGAGATAAACCACGTCTTCGGCAATGTTCGTCGCGTGGTCGGCGATGCGCTCGAGGTGGCGGACGACGGAAAACATTGACAAGCCGGGCGAGATGTAATCCGTTTTCTGCTTCATAAGACCGATCAGCTCTTCGATGATCTCCTCGTTGTGCCGGTCGACTTCATCGTCGAGGCGGACGACGCGCCGGGCCAGCTTGGCGTCGAGGTGAACGAAAGCGTCGAGGCTCTGGCGGACCATCGCCGTCGCCATGTCCGACATGGCCCGGAGGTTGGTCGGGATCGGCAGGTGCGGCGGCTTTGCCAGATGCACGGCCCGCTCGGCGACCTCCACCGCGAGGTCCGCCATTCGTTCTAAATCAGTATTGATCAGCAGTACGGCCGTGATGCGGCGGAGGTCCGTCGCGACAGGCTGGTGCAGCGCGAGGATCTTCAGGCACTCTTCCTCGACCTGGTTTTCCTGCAGGTCGATCGGAGTGTCGCCGTCGATGACATGCTGGGCAAGCGCGACGTCGTGATCGAGTACGGCACGGACGGCCCGACTGACCGCCTCTTCTACGGCCGTGCCCATGTCGAGAATGTCGCGCTGAAGTTGATCGAGATCTCGCTGCAGGTGTTTGGACATTCGCGATGGCCTCAACCGAACCGGCCGGTGATGTAGTCCTCGGTTTGCTTCACCTTCGGCCGGGTGTAAAGCTCGTCGGTCGGGCCGGCTTCCACTAGCTCGCCCTGGAAGAAGAAGGCTGTCAGGTCCGAGACGCGGGCGGCTTGTTGCATGTTGTGGGTGACGATGACGATCGTGTAAGCGCTCTTGAGTTCGAAGATCAGGTCCTCGATGCGCTGGGTCGATTTCGGGTCGAGTGCGGAGGCCGGTTCGTCCATCAGCAGGACTTCGGGGTCCGTAGCCAGAGCGCGGGCGATGCAGAGCCGTTGCTGTTGACCACCCGACAGTTCGAGCGCGGAGTCGTCGAGGCGGTCCTTGACCTCGTCCCACAGGGCAGCCTGGCGGAGGCATCGCTCGCAGATCTCGTCGAGGCGGGCGGCGTTGTTCTCGCCGGCGACGCGCGGGCCGTACACCACGTTCTCGAAGACCGACTTGGGGAACGGGTTCGACTTCTGAAAGACCATGCCGACCCGCCGACGGAGTCCGACGAGGTTGATTCCCCGGCCGAAGACGTCTTCACCGTCGAGGGCGATCCGGCCGGTGTGCCGGGTGCCGTCGATCATGTCGTTCATCCGGTTGAGGGTGCGGAGGAACGTCGACTTGCCACAACCGGAGGGGCCGATGAGGGCGACGACGGAGCGCTCGGGGATGTCGAGGTTGATGTCGAAGAGGGCCTGTTTGTCGCCGTACCAGAACGAGAGGTCGGAGACTTCGAACTTGTGTCGGCGCACGCCGAGATCGGTGTGCATCGGCCGGCCGTTGACGGCCCGGTCGGACAGGATGGCAGTGAACGACAAAGTGGACACAGCGGAACCCGGGATACGGGAGATCGCCACGGAGATGTTTTATCTGAACAGTGTGTGGTTTGTATGAAGAAGCGGCGGAAAGACGGGGAGTGAGCGCCCGGGCGGTGTAATTTTGTTCAAAATCGGGAGCGATCCGTCGGCCCGGTGTGCCTCCCCACCGACCGGCAGGGAAGCACGCGGCCCGGCGATCAGTTCGGGCGGGGGGAGCGGAATCGGCCGAACATCGCCAGGCCGACCAGGCAGAGCGTGACCGCGCTGGTCGGCTCCGGCACGGGCGTGACAGAGTAGCCGATCACGTCGAAGGCCCGCAGGTCCATGTTCGAAAAGGCGAGAAGCTCGCCGAGCGAGGCCGTCGGGTCCATCAGGCCTAGCCCCATCGCGTTTTTCCAATGGCTGGCCTGGATGCCGTCACCGAAGTTGGTGCCGTTGGCGAACGGAGCGAGCGGCGTGGTCCCGCCGTCGACGGAGAAGTATTTGAGAGTGTCGTCAGCGGTCCAGTCGGGCACGCCGACGCCGCCTCCCGCGCCGATGCTCCGGTTGGAAAAGCGGAAGAGGTCGAGCGGCGTAACGAAGGGAAGCTGGTTGTCATTGAGGCCCGGGGAAGCGCCATTGCCGTCAAGCGGATCGACTCCACTCATGAAGCCGAGGAGGTGGCCGATCTCGTGGGCAGCTACCCCAATGAAGTCCACCTGACCGGGGTTGATGCCGTTGCTGCGGTCGAAGTCGTACGACTGGATCGTGCTGAAATTGATGGTGCCGTTCAGTCCGGGGTCGTTGGCCCCGGTCAGGCCGAGGGCCTTGGCGTTGGAGGATGTCATGCGGACGGTGCTGTTGTTCTCGGGCCCGGCCTGTCCCGGCCCGCCCAGACCCGTGTCGAAGTAGGGCGAAGCGCTGACCGTCCCCGCCGGATTGTTGGCCGTCCGATTGATGAGCATGGAAAAGGTCGGGCCCGACTGGAGGAACCCCGCGCTTGAAAAATCATCGGTACTCGTGCGCCGCGCGACCAGCGCGGACCGGACGCTGGAGTAGGAGTAGCTGTCGAAAAAGCTGTTGGTCGTCGCGATGGTACCAGGCGGCTGCGCAAAGGCGTTGACGCGAACGTTGATCGTGATCGGGTCACTGATGCGGGCCGACCACAGCGCGCCGGCCTGCTGGAATGCCGTCATCATCTGGGGCGACGCGCCGCCCTGATTCGAGATGTTGAAGATGAGCTGAGCCGGTGCGGCCGGCGAGGCCGCGATGAGTATCAGCATCGCGGCGAGTGGTGAGAACGATACTCGAAGCATGATGTCCCCTCGGAAATGGAAGCAGGCCGATGAGATCGACCGGGATTAAAGGCAGACAGGTGGGGCGTATCGAGGACGTGAGGAGGGGGCCGGCAACCCGGCGCCGCACGGGAGGAGCGACGGCCGGGTGCCGGGGCTCAGGGGTTCGACACACGACGATAGTCAGATAGTTCCATACGTTGATGGATGAAGAGGTTGTGAAGTATAAACTTTAACGATTGTAGAGATTGCAACGATCGAACGTGGGCACGTCATGACCGGAACGGTGAAGTCAGAGCGCGGGCAAAGGGAAACCGGCCTGGCAAGCCACCGACATAGCCGGGGCCAAAAAGTGGTGTACAATACTGTAGTTCTCTGAACGCGAGTTCACTGAAACCGGGCGCGTTTAGGCCCAAAAGCCGTTTCGGATAAGCAGACTGGTGGGACTGTATCGGTTGTGCCGGCTGGTCAGCCTGGCTTTCGACAGGGTCCGCGTGCCTTCCCGAATGGCGGTGGGTAACTTAGGCGAGTCGATCACCACTCGCGGGCGGATTGACAGCCCCGGCCGAGCCGGGGACACTGAAACAAGGAAGCGTAGCCTCCCATGCAAGTCACCCGTCGCTTTACCGTCGCCGGTCAGGATCCTTTCGCGCCGATCACCTTCACGGGCCGGACGTCGCGGATTGTCAATCCCGATGGATCAGTCGTCTTCGAGATGAAGGACATCCAGGTGCCCGAGGCCTGGTCGCAAGTCGCCGTCGACATTCTCGCGCAGAAGTATTTCCGGAAGGCGGGCGTGCCGATCAAGGCCGAGCGCGTCCACGAAGAGGGCGTGCCCGGTTGGCTGCAGCGCACGCGCCCTGCGGCTGACAACCCCGGCTTCACCAGCGAGAGCGACGCCCGGCAGGTGTTCCGCCGGCTCGCGGGCTGCTGGACGTACTGGGGCTGGAAGGGTGGCTACTTTTCGAGCGAGGCCGACGCGTCCGCCTTCTTCGACGAGAACTGCGCGATGCTCGCGGCCCAGATGGCCGCGCCGAACTCGCCGCAATGGTTCAACACCGGCCTGCACTGGGCCTATGGGATCGCGGGCCCGCCGCAGGGCCACTTCCGCGTCGACCCAGCGACCAATCAGGTTGTGCGCTCGACCTCGGCCTACGAGCGGCCGGCCCCCCACGCCTGCTTCATCCAGTCCGTCTCCGACGATCTCGTCAACGACGGCGGCATCATGGACCTTTGGGTCCGCGAGGCCCGCATCTTCAAGTACGGTTCGGGCACCGGCTCGAATTTCTCCGCGCTGCGCGCGGTCGGCGAGCCGCTCTCGGGCGGTGGCAAGTCGAGCGGCCTGATGTCGTTCCTGCGCATCGGCGACCGGGCTGCCGGGGCGATCAAGTCCGGCGGCACCACCCGCCGGGCCGCCAAGATGGTCGTTCTCGACCTCGATCACCCCGATATCGAAGAGTTCGTGAATTGGAAGGTGGTTGAAGAGCAGAAGGTGGCCGCACTCGTGGCCGGCTCGAAGCAGCTTAACCGCCACCTCAACGCCGTGCTCAAGGCTTGCCAGCACCCGGACATCAAACCGGAAGACCGCCTCGACAAGACGAAGAACCCGCACCTGCGCCAGGCCCGCGCCGCGGCCCGAGCCGCGCTGGTGCCGATGAACTACGTCGAGCGCGTCGTGCAGCTCGCCCGGCAGGGCGTCTCGGCGATGCACGTCGAGGAGTACAACACGGATTGGGACTCGGCCGCGTATTACACCGTCAGCGGACAGAACAGCAACAACTCGGTGCGCATCCCCAACGAGTTCATGAAGGCCGTGGGGGCCGACGCGACCTGGCCGCTCTACTGGCGGACGGAGAAGGAAAAGGCCGCCCGCGAGAACCGCGCTCCGAAGCCGAAGCGGTTGCTCGGCGCCCGGCAACTGTGGGACCAGATCGCCTATTCCGCGTGGGCCTGTGCCGACCCGGGCGTCCAGTTCGACACGACGATCAACGAATGGCACACCTGCCCGGCCGACGGGCGGATCAACGCCAGCAACCCGTGCTCCGAGTACATGTTCCTCGACGACACTGCGTGCAATCTGGCGTCGATCAATCTGCTCAAGTTCTACGACAAGAATTCCGGCGCGTTCGATATCGTCGGCTACCGGCATGCGTGCCGGATCTGGACGATGATCCTCGAGATCAGCGTCTACATGGCGCAGTTCCCGAGCGTCTCGGTCGCGCGGAAGAGCTACGACTACCGCACTCTGGGCCTCGGCTACGCCAATCTCGGCGCGCTGTTAATGCAGCAGGGGATTCCGTACGACTCGGCCGAGGGCCGGGCACAGGCCGCCGCGCTGACGGCGATCATGCACGCGGGGGCCTACGCCGCCAGCGCGGAAATCGCCGGCGAACTCGGCGCGTTCCCGCGCTACGAGGCCAACCGCGAGGCGATGCTGCGGGTGGTCCGCAATCACCGCCGGGCGGCCTACAACGCCCCGGCTTCTGAATACGAGAGCCTGTCGGTCACGCCGGTCGGCATCGACCCGGCCCACTGCCCGGGCGACATGCTCGCCGCGGCCCGCGAAGAGTCGGACCGCATGCTCGAACTGGGCCAGCGGCACGGCTTCCGCAACGCCCAGGTCACAGTCGTCGCGCCGACCGGCACCATCGGCCTGGTCATGGACTGCGACACCACCGGCATCGAGCCGGACTTCGCGCTCGTGAAGTTCAAGAAGCTCGCCGGGGGCGGCTACTTCAAGATCATCAACTCGTCGATCCCGCCCGCACTCGAGCGGCTCGGCTACTCGGCCGAGCAGGTCGACGCCATCGTGAAGTACTGTCGGGGCGCGGGCACGCTGCAGGGATGCCCGCACGTCACACCGGCCGCGCTGAAGGCCAAGGGCTTCACCGACGAGATGCTGACCCGCATCGAAGGCCAGCTCGCCAGTGCGTTCGAGATCGGCTTCGTCTTCAACCGCTGGACCATCGGCGACGACTTCATCCGCGACAAGCTGAAGATCAGCCAGGCGAAGCTCGACTCGGGCAGTTTCGACCTGCTCACCGAGCTCGGCTTCTCGAAGGCCCAGGTCGAGGAGGCCGGGCGCTACGTCTGCGGCACGATGACGATCGAGGGCTCGCCGCACCTGAAGCAGGAACACTACGCGGTGTTCGATTGTGCGAACAAGTGCGGGCGGTTCGGCCAGCGATACCTGTCCGCCGAGTCGCACATCCGCATGATGGCCGCGGCCCAGCCGTTCATCTCGGGTGCGATCTCGAAGACGATCAACATGCCGTACGAGGCGACGATCGAGGAAGTGAAGCGGGCCTACGAGTTGAGCTGGAAGCTGATGCTGAAGGCGAATGCTCTGTACCGCGACGGCTCGAAGCTGAGCCAGCCGCTGAACACCGGCTCGGGCGACGACGACGCGATGACCGACGAGGAAGCCCCGGCCGTGAAGCTGGAGCCGACGCAGGTCGCCGAGCGGATCGTCCACCGGTACATCGCCCGCCGCCGCCGGCTGCCCGACCGCCGGGCCGGCTACACGCAGAAGGCGAAGATCGGCAGCCACAAGGTCTACCTGCGGACCGGCGAATACCAGGACGGCACGCTGGGCGAGATCTTCATCGACATGCACAAGGACGGCGCGGCCTTCCGCAGCCTGATGAATTGCTTCGCCATCTCCGTGTCCATCGGCCTTCAGCACGGCGTGCCGCTCGACGAGTTCGTCGACGCGTTCGTGTTCACGCGGTTCGAGCCGAACGGCATCGTGCAGGGCAACCCGCACATCAAGATGAGTACGTCACTCATCGACTACATTTTCCGCGAGCTAGCCGTGACCTACCTCGGCCGGCACGAGCTGGCCCACGTCGACCCCGACGCGCTGCGTTCCGACGCGATGCACGTGGAGGAGCCGGAGCCGGCTTTCGAGTCGGAAGAAATTGTTGCGGAGCGCGTGGTCGAGAACCGGGAGCCGAAGCGGGTCGCCGAGAAGAAAGAGCGGTTCGCCGCCCCGCGCTCGGCCCACGTGGCCCCGGGCAAGACCAACGGCAACGGGCACGCGAACGGAAATGGGAACGGTCACAGCGCGGTCGCACCCGCCGCGGTTGCCGCGCCCCGGGCGATGACCGCCGCCGAAGACCGCGTCCGTCAGGCCCGCCTGAAGGGCTACGAGGGCGACCCCTGCACCGAGTGCGGCCAGCTCACACTCGTCCGCTCCGGCGCGTGCGCCAAGTGTGATACGTGCGGCGCAACGTCGGGATGCAGCTGACCGCGGTCCGCAATCCGCCATCCGCTTTCCGCCAGAACCGGTCGATCACCGCGATTGATGAGTGGCGCTAGTTTCGGAGATGGTGTCGATGCACTCCGTCCGAATCCGCCGGGTTGTGTTTCTGGCGGATAGCGGAATGCGGTAAGCGGATAGCGGTAAAAGGACTGCCGTCAATTCATCGGTGTATACATCCACCCCGAGAAGTAGCTGATCAGCGCGAAGACGATGACGACGCCGATGGCCAGCAGCCAGAGGCACATCAGCCAGGGGAATGGGACTTTCTCGGACTTCGCATCAGCCATGACAGGAGCCCTCCGGGCGCACTTCTATAATGCCCGCAAATAGCTCCGACGCCAAGCCAAACCGGAATGTGTACCGATGGAAACCCGATTGTTTATTAACGGCCGGTGGGTTACTGCGGCCGGCGGCGCGACGCTTGACGTCATCGACCCGGCCACTGAAGAGGTGATTGCCTCGGTGGCGCAGGCTGACACGGGCGACGTGGGCCGGGCGTTCGACGCGGCCGCCGCCGCCCTACCGGACTGGTCGCGGCGCACCGCCTACGAGCGCGGGCAGGTCCTGAAGAAGACGGCGGAACTGATGCGGCAGCGGGCCGACGCCATCGCCCGCACAATGACCCGTGAGCAGGGCAAGCCGCTCGCCGAGGCGAAGGGCGAAGTCCTGCACTCGGCCGATACGTTCGAGTGGTTTGCGGAAGAGGGCAAGCGGGCCTACGGCCAGGTGATCCCGCCGTCGGTCGCGGGCAAGCGGCACCTTGTGATCAAGCACCCCGTCGGCGTCGTCGCCGCTATCAGCCCGTGGAACTTCCCGATCACGCTGCAATCGCGGAAGATCGCGCCCGCGCTGGCGGCCGGCTGCACGATCGTCTCCAAGCCCGCGCATCAGACGCCGCTCTGCCTCATCGAGGTCTTTCAGTGCCTGGTCGAGGCGGGGCTGCCCGCCGGCGTGGCCAATTGCGTGGTCGCGCCGCCCGAGGTGTTTGCGGACGTGATGTTCCAGCACCCGGCCGTGCGCAAGATCAGCTTCACCGGTTCGACGGCCGTGGGCAAGACGCTGATGCGCCGCTCGGCAGACCGCGTGATCCGGCTCAGCCTCGAGTTGGGCGGTCACGCCCCGCTCATCGTGTTGCCCGATGCCGACCCCGAGGCGGTGGCGAAGGCGGCCGTAGCGGGCAAGTTCCGCAACAACGGACAGGTGTGCATCTCGCCGAGCCGGTTCTTCGTCCACGGCGACCTCCGCAAGAAGTTCACCGAGGCGGCCGTCGCGGCCACGCAGTCGCTGAAGCAGGGCAACGGCCTCGAAGCCGGCGTGGAAGTCGGGCCGATGATCGAGCACCGCGCGCTCGCATCCGCCACCGCGCTGATCGACGACGCCCGCGGCAAAGGCGCGGCCGTGCTGACCGGCGGCCAACGCAGCACGAGGTTCGATCGCGGCTACTTCTTCGAGCCGACCGTGCTCACAGACCTGAACCCCGAGAGCAAGATCCTTGTCGACGAACCGTTCGCCCCGGTGATGCCGATCCTGCAGTACGACAAGCTCGACGAGGTGATCGCCCGGGCCAACGACACGCGCTACGGCCTCGCGGCCTACGTGTTCACCAACGACATGTCGGCCGTGTGGAAACTGGCCGAGGGGCTCGAAGCCGGGATCATCGGCGTGAACGACCCGGTGCCCGCGGTGCCGCAGTGCCCGTTCGGCGGGATGAAGGAATCGGGCCTGGGCCGGGAGTTGGCCCACGAAGGGCTCGAAGCCTACCTCGAGACCAAGTTCATCAGCATCAAGTTGCGCGACGGAATGTAACTGTCACGGCAGGTCCTCGCTCAGCGCGGCGACCTCGGCCGTCAGCTTCTTGAGCACCCGCGACTTGGCGACGTAGACCTTGTCGATGGGTATGCCAAGCGACTTCGCGACTTCGACGGCCGGCCGGCCGCCAAGCCATACGCCCTCAAACGCGGCCCAAGTCTCGGACTCGAACGTGGGCCGGCAGCGGTCTAGGGCCACCTGCAGCACCCGCTCGCGCACGGCCACGTCCCAGGTGTCGTCGGCGACCGGGGCGGCGACGCGGTCGAGGGCCGAGTCGGCCTGGCCCTGCTCGCGGTTCTTCGTACCCCGGCCGAAGCGGTACACCTCGTTGCGGATCACCGTGCCGATCCAGTCGCGGAACCGGCCGCGCGTCTTGTCGTAGGTGAATTCGCGCAGGCCGTTCACGGCGCGGGCGAAGACGCGCTGGGTGACGTCCTCGGCATCTTCGTGGCGGAGGCCGAGCCGACGGCACGCGGCGTAGACCACCGGCCCGTACACGTCGACGAACGCGCCCCACGCCCCGGAATCGCGGGGGTCGCGCAGGCGCACCAGCAGGCTGGGTCGGGTGTCGTCCATTCCGCCCTCATTATGACGGATTCCCGGGCCGGGTTGCAACAGGACCGGAATCACCCGACAATGGCAGAGTCGCCCCCGGTCGGCTGGTCACATCATGCTGCGCTGGGCCCTGTCCCTCTGTGTGTTCATCACCGGCACGCTCCTCGCGCAACCCGTGGCCGAGCCGGAGCCGCTGGTCGATCGCGTGCGCACGGCCATCGACCGGGGCGTGCGGTTTCTGCGTCGGCAAGAGAAAGGGCAGGGGCACTGGGAAAAGTCGATCGCCGAGAAGCCTGGCGGCGTCACCGCGCTCGCTCTGCTCGCACTGCTCAACTCCGGCGTGCCGGTCGACGACCCGATGATCCAGCGCGGGCTCAAATACCTCCGCACGGTCGAGCCGCGGTTCACGTACGTCGTCGGCCTGCAGACGATGGTATTCGTGGAGGCCAACGACCCCCGCGACAAACAGCGGATTCAGACGAACGTCGACTGGCTGATCGGGGCGCGGGTGATGCAGGCCGGCAACCTCCTCGGCTGGGGCTACACGACCGAGGGAGGATTGCCGGACAACTCGAATACGCAATACGCCCTGCTCGGCCTCCATGCGGGGCGGATGGGCGGCGCGAAGATCGATGTGGGCGTCTGGCAATCGATCCGCGACTTTTATGTGTCGTCCCAGGCGCAAGGCGGCGACGCCGGCGGCTGGCCCTACCACACGGACCGCGGCGGGCGCAGCTCTTCGCTCACCATGACCGTCGCCGGCCTGTGCGGCCTGCAGATCGTCGGACTGGAATTGAACCGCTCCCGACAGGAGCTTCAGGCGGACGGCTCGGCCCGCAAGTGCGGCATTTATCCCGAAGACGAAGCAGTGAAGCGCGCCTTCGAATGGCTGGCCCGGCCGACCATCGACGGCCAGACCCGCTTCCGCTTTGCCGATACCAACGCCTATTACAACGCTTACGGCATCGAGCGGGCGGGCCGACTCACCGGCCGGCGGTTCATCGCCGGGCGCGACTGGTACCGCGAGGGCTGCGAGTACATCGTCGACCGCATCACCGACAACGATTCGTGGCGGGAATCCGGGCTGATCAACAGTGAGGCGAATACCTGCCTCGCGCTCTTGTTCCTGTCGAAGGGTCGGACGCCGGTGCTAATCAGCAAATGGGCGCACGGCCCGGCCGAGGGCTGGAACAACAAGCACTTCGACCTGAAACACCTCGTCGAATTCGCCAGCAAGGAGATTTTCAAGGGCCAGCCGCTCGCCTGGCAGTCGTACGACGCCCGAAAGCTGAACTTCGGCTCGGTCAAGCAGCGGCTCGCCGAGGTGGGCGCGCTCTTGCAATCGCCCATCGTGTTCATCAACGGCCATGAGCTGGCAGGGATGACCGACACGCAGGAACAGATGCTGAAACAGTACATCGAGGAAGGCGGCTTCGTGATAGCCGAGGCGTGCTGCGGCCGGCGCGAGTTTGCCGACGGCTTCCGCCGGCTGATGGCGAAGCTGTTTCCCGACAATCCGCTTCGGCCCCTGCCGCCCGAGCACCCGATCTGGAACTCGTGGGCCGTCGTCCGCCCGGACATCTCGCCGCTTGAAGCCATCGACCTCGGATGCAAGACCGTGGTGGTGTTCAGCCCGCGCCCGCTTTCGGGTTACTGGGAGGAAAACCAGGTGTCCGAGGGTCGCGGGCGGGACGCATTCCGGCTGGCGGGCAATCTGATTGCTTACGCCACCGGGCTGGAACTGCCGAAGGCCCGGCTGACGACGACCGAGTTGATCGACGAGCGGTCGGAGAAAGTGGCCCCGCGCGGGTTTCTGAAGGTGGCGCAACTCCGGCACGAGGGCGACTGGCAGCCCGCGCCGCGGGCGATGAAGAACCTGATGCGGCACCTGCGTGAGCGCGAAAAGCTGGACGTGTCGCTCGCGCCGGAAGAGCTGACCTTCACCCACCCGGACGTGTTCAAATACAAGTTCCTGTACTTGCACGGGCGGAGCGGCTTCACGTGTCCGCCGGCGGGAATCGAAAACCTCCGCGCCAACCTCTCGACCGGCGGCCTGCTCCTGGCCGACGCCTGCTGCGGCTCGAAGACGTTCGATGCCGCGTTCCGCGAGTTCGCGAAGAAGCTGTACCCGGAGCACGCTCTGGTCCCGATCCCGCCGAACGACCCGCTGTATTCGGCCGACATCAACGGCACGGCGATCGGAAGCGTGAAGGTGCGGATGGCGGGTGGTCCCGGCCGGGGCTACGAAAACGCCCCCCCGGCCCTGGAGGGGATCGCCGTCGATGGCCGGTGGGTAGTAGTGTACAGCCGTTTCGATCTGGGCTGTGCACTGGAAAAACACACCTCCGGTGATTGCGTCGGGCATGACCACGACAGTGCCCTGAAGCTGGCCGGGGCGGCCGTCAACTACCTCCTGAAGAAGTAGCCGGGGCCTCGGAATATCGGCTCGCACGGGCTGTGCCGGCTGTGCCGGGGGGGTAACAATTCTGCCCCTATCTGTTTCCCTGTCCGAACTGCTTGCCCAACTATCCCGTACCGATCATACTGAAGGGTCCCCGCCATTTGCGGCGGCGCGCGCCCCTGCGCTCCGCCCCGTGCCTCGAGGTGTGCTCATGTTGCGTTCGTTCTGGCGTCGGCTGCTGTCCGGTTCCGCCCGCACCACCCGCCCGGCCCGCGCGTCCCGGCTCCAACCCCTGATGCGGCTGGAAGAACGGGCGGTCCCCACCGTTGCGCTCGGGATCTCCGCCAACGGCAAAGACGCCACCATCACCTTGAACAACGCGGCCGACGTGGCCACGGTGCAGCTCATCGGCATGGACCTGACCGTGCCGGGGGCAAAGGACATCAACGATCTGTCCAAGGACCTGACCAGTGTCAAAGCAGACAAGCTGGAGAATCTGACGATCACCGGCACTGCGGGGACGGTCAACCTCGAAGGCTCGTTCAGCGTGAAGGGGACGCTGACGATCAGCGGCGGGGTTACGGCCTTCGACCTGAAGGCCAATCAGGCGTTCGATAAGGGTATCTCGATCGACATCAAGGGCGCGTACAACGTCGACAACAAGTTGGATGTCTCGGGCGGCAACGTCGTCCTGCTCAGTTCCGGCCTGCTCACGATCAGCGACAACGTCACCGTGTCGGGCAACGTAGGCCTCGACGGCGCGGGCGGCATCTCGCAGACGGCCGGGATCATCGACGCGGCCAAGGTCGCCGCCCGGAGCACCGGTGGCGCGGTTACGCTCGACAAGGCCAATACCGTCGGGACATTTGCCGCCACCACCACGGCGCAGAACGTGTCGTTCACCTCGGCGAGCACGCTCACGATCGGCTCGGTGGCCACATTCGACGGCTTCCCGGCCACCTCGGGCATCGATACGTCCGGTGGCTCGGTCACCATCACCACCGACAAAATCACCGTCTCCAACATCATCAAGGCGGGGGCCGGCGTCATCACCTTTGCGCCGCGGACCGTCAGCCAGGTCGACTTCGCGGGCCCCGACAGCGGCACGGCCCTCGGCCTCGACGTGACCGACATCGCCAACTTGTCCACGACCGGCGGCGTGCGCGTGAATGCCGGGTCGGGAAAGATCAATCTGGCCGGCAGCGTAAGCTTGAGCGCCAAGATCGAGTTCGATGCCGGCGCGGGCGGCGTCAGCGGTACCGGCATCCTGACGACGGACAACCTGCTCGTCATTACCACCGGCGCGGTCGACCTGAGCAAGGCCCACAGCCTGAAGAACGTCGCCATCAGCGCGGGCGGCAAGGTGACGGTGAACACCACGAAGGCCCTGAACGTCGGTACGGTGACGGTGGTCGGCAGTTTCTCGGGCATCAAGTCGGGCGGCAACGACGTGACTCTGGCCGGCACCGACCTCATTGCCGTCAGCGATGCGCTTGATGCCGGCGCGGGCACGGTTCGCATCGCCGCGACCAATGCCGTGACTCAGACGGCGGCCGGCCTGATCACCGCGGCCAAGCTCGGCGTCACCAGTTCGGCCTCCGGCATTACGCTCGATCAGGCCAACGTCGTCGACACGTTCATCGGCGCGCCGGTGGCCGGCTCGGCGATCAAGTTCCGCTCGACGAAAGACCTCGCCATCAACACCGTTGGTAACGACGGCACGCTGTTCACCGATCCCCTCACCGTGAAAACCTCGGGCGGCAATGCCACGCTCGTCGGTAAGTCGCTCGACCTGAAGGTCGCCGTGACTGCGGGTGCGGGGACCGTCCGACTCGGCGCGACCGGCGGGAACATCGTGCAGACGGGCGTCGTGACGGCGAATACACTCGGCGCGAATGCCACGGGCAGCGTCACGCTGTCCGGCTCTAACGTGGTAGACAAAGTCGCGGCCGGCGCGGGTGCCGCCCAGACGATCGACGTGAAGTCGACCAAAGCCGTGGATATCACCAGCGTCACCTCCGACGGCGCGTTCGTCGCGACCACCGGCATCAAGACCACAGGGGGGTCGGCGACCCTGCAATCGGCCGGCGCGGTCAGCGTCAGCTCGGCGGTCGACGTCGGTGCGGGCAAGATCGGCTTCGAGATCTCCGGCGACCTGACGCAGACGGCCACGGTCACGGCAGGGACGCTGGCCGTGAAGACCGGCGGGGCAATCACGCTCGACCTCGCGAACTCCGTCGACAATGTCGCGCTCGCGACCTCCGCGGCCAAAAACATCTCGTTCCGCTCGACGGTGGACCTTAAGGTCGCCAGCCAGGCCGCGTTCGGCTTGTTCACCGGCGCGACCGGCGTGTCATCCACCGGCGGCACCATCGGCATCAACGACGCGGGCAAGACCCTTACCATCAGCCAGTCGATCAACTCGGGCGGAAAGAACATCACACTGTCGGCGAAAGCGTTCGACGTGACGGCCACGGTCGACGCGGGAGTCGGCTGCGTCTTCATTTTGCCCGGTGCGGGCAACAACATTACGCTGGGCGACGGCGGCGACCTGACCGATGCCGAACTCGGCAAGATCACCGCCGCGATCCTCCAGGTCGGCGACTTCACGAACGCCGACATCACGGTGGTCGGTAAGGCGACGCTCGGCGCAAGCGTGCCGACGCTCGACCTGCGGGCCGGCGGGGACGTGAAGACCACAGCCGGCGCGGACCTGAGCGTGACCAACCTCGCCCTGCAGACGAACACCGCGGGCAAGGTCATCGACTTCACGCTCGGCAAGTCCAACGCCACGACGCTGGCCATCGATGCCGCCGACGCTGCGAGTTACACGGACGCCAACGGGCTGTCGATCGGCAGCGTCACCGTGTGCGACGGCACCGAGACGGGGGCCAAGACGGCGGCGGGCAGCCTCGCGGTAACCGCGACCGGGAAGGTGACGGTCGATCAAGCAGTTAACGGCAAGGCGTCCGTCACGTTGACCACAACCGGGGCGAACGCCTTGGACGTGAAGGCGTCGGTATCGTCCGGCGGCAAGATTGCGCTGACGGCGGGCTCGGCTCTGACACTTGCGGCGGACGTCGCGACCGCCACGTCCAATGTCACGGTCTCGGGCGGTACTCTCGTCGACCAGACGGGCGGCAAGATCACCGCCAGCACACTCGAGTTGCTCGGTTCGGGCACGGCCAAACTGGTGTCCACCACGAACAACGTCGGGACGTTGGCAGCCAACTTCTCGGGTGATCTTACCTACGTCGATACCGACGGCGTCGCCTTCGGCACGGCCGGCGGCACGTCGAACGTCACGGCCACGGGCAAGAACGTCCGCATCGAGTCGGGTGGAAAGATCACCGGCGGCGCGGGTACGCACGTCACCTCGGCCGGGCTGGCCCTCGTCGCCTCGACGGGCATCGGCTCGCTGAGTACGAGCATCGACAACCTCGAAGCCAAGAGCACGACCGGCGACATCACGATCGTCAACGGCGGCACGCTGACTATCGGCGGGGTCGCGGGCGATCTCTCCGGCGTGGCGGCCGACGGCGGCAACGTCTCGCTGACAGCCTCGACCGGCACTCTGAAGGTCACCACCGAAGGCATTACCTCGAAGAACGAAACGAAGTTGCTCGCCGACGCCCTCGACATCACGCAGGGCGTGGTGGCCGAGTGCGTGACCATCCGCCAGGTGACCGCGGCCAACACCGTGAAGGTGGGCGGGGCCGACGCGGCCGGCGTGCTCGGCGTGACCGACGCCGAGCTGAACAAGCTCACGACGACCAAGGGCGTCCGCATCGGCCGGACCGACGGCGGCGACCTCAGCGTGACCTCCGCCATCGCCGTGACCGGGCCGCTCGAGCTGATCTCCGGCGGCAAGATCACCAACGGCGGCGTCGGTACGATTACCGTCAGCAAGCTCGCCGTCGATGCCGGGGGTATCGTCTCGCTGACCGGCGCGAATGCGGTGATCACGATTGCCGGCAAGTCGGGCGGCGACTTCACTTTTCACACCAGCACGGTCATCACCGTCGGCAGCGTGACGGTTTGCGACGACACATTCAACGGGATCGATGCGTCGGGCAAGCAGATCGTTCTGAGCGGTGCCGACCCGACCTTCGATCAGGCCGTGTTGGGCGATTGCGTGATTATCACCCCGGCCACGGCCGGCAACACGCTCGACATCGGCACGCAGATCACCAATGCATCGCTGAACAAGATCACCGCCAAGCTGCTGCAGATCGGCGACGGCACGACGGGGGCGATCACCCTCTCCGCCGCCGTGAGTGTGAGCGCGGCCAAGTTGCCGTCGATCCACATCGTTACGGATAAAACGGTGACCGCGCTCGGCGGCTCGATCGGCGTGAAGACCCTGGCCGTGACCGCGGCCAACTCCGGTGCGGCCACCACGGCCGTGAACCTCTCGGGCGACAACGCCGTCACCAGCCTGGCCATCGACGGCGTGGGCGCGATCGTCTTTACGAATAAGGCCAACACGCCGCTGACGATTGAGACCGTCCCCACGTGCATGGCCACACTGACCGACATCAACGCTCACGGCGCGGCCGTCACGCTGACCGCCGACGAGATGACAGTGACCGCCCAGATCAAGGCGGGCACGAGCGCAGTCATCCTCGCACCGCGGTCGGCATCGACGGGCGTGGTGTTGGGAGCGAATCCTGCGACGGCGGGGACGCTGGAGCTGGACGACGCGGAGCTGAACCAGATTACGGCGGGATTGTTGCAGGTGGGGACGAGTTCGACGGGAGCGGTGAACGTGTCGGGGGCGATCGACCTGACGAACGGACAGGTGTCGGCGGCGATCGGGCGGCTGGACCTGCGTTCGAGCGGGAACGTGACGCAGTCTGCCGCGATCACGGTAGACAAGCTGGGGGTGTCGAGCGGCGGGGCGGTGACGCTGAACTCCTTGAACGACGTGGGGACGATCGCGGGCACGTCGAAGGACAACTTCGCATTCACGGCCAAGGTGATCACGGTGGGCTCGGTCGTGGTGGCGGACACGACGCGGAACGGGATCGTGTCGACGAACGACGGCAACATCATTCTGACGTCGGACACGATGGACGTTACGAACGTGCTGGACGCGGGCACGGGTTGCGTGATCCTGCAGGAACGGACGGCCGGGACGGTCGTGACGCTGGGCGCGGAGACGGCCGGGCTGAAGCTGACGGACGCGGAACTGAATCAGGTGACCGCGAGCATCCTGCGGATCGGCTCGGGCGGCGCGGGGGCGATCACGTTCGCAGGGGACATCAACCTGAAGTCGGGTCAGGTGTCGGGCAAGTCGGTGGGGACGCTGGAACTCCAGTCGGCCCAGTCGGTCTCGGGGCCCGGTGCGGTGGTCGTCGGCAAGCTGGGCATCGTCGCGGGCACGGGCGTGTCGCTGGTGGCATCGGGCAACGATGTGGACACCCTTGGCATCGATGCCGAGGACAACGTGTCGTACCTGGACGCGAACGCGCTGACGCTGGGGTCGGTGATGCTGTGCTTGCTGGGGACGCTGAACGGGATCGACACGACGAACGACGTGGTGACGGTGCAGGCGGACGACCTGACGATCAGTCAGCCGGTGCTGGGCGACAATGTCATCATCCGGACGACGACCACCGGTAAGGCGATCGACCTGGGCGTGGATCTCACGGACGCCGAGCTCGACTTCGTCACGGCGAAGATCCTGCAGATCGGCGACGGCACCGCCGGGGCAATCACGGTGTCGTCGGCGATCAGCCTGGCGAACGCGAAGGTGCCGACGCTGCACCTGTGGAGCGCGGCTGGCGTATCGGAAAAGGTCAACGGCACGCTATCGGTAACGAACCTGGGCGTCACTGCCGGCGGGGCTGTCGCGCTGGCGAACGACAACAGCATCGGGACGGTAGCGGTCACGACGACGGGCACGGTGGACGTGACGCAGAAGGCGAACACGTCGATCACGGTGGGCACGGTCACGGTCATCGCCGGTCCGATCGACGGCATCGTCTCCGGCGGCAAGAACATCCACATCGTCGCCGACGAGATGAACTTTACTCAGCAGGTGAATGCCGGGACGGCCAATGTCATCCTCGCACCGCGTTCGGCATCGACGGGAGTGGTGCTGGGCGCGAATCCTGCGACGGCGGGGACGCTGGAGCTGGACGACGCGGAGTTGAACCAGATCACGGCGGGATTGTTGCAGGTGGGGACGAGTTCGACGGGAGCGGTGAACGTGTCGGGGGCGATCGACCTGACGAACGGACAGGTGTCGGCGGCGATCGGTCGGCTGGACCTTCGTTCGAGCGGGAACGTGACGCAGTCTGCCGCGATCACGGTAGACAAGCTGGGGGTGTCGAGCGGCGGGGCGGTGACGCTGAACTCGTTGAACGACGTAGGGACGATCGCGGGCACGTCGAAGGACAACTTCGCATTCACGGCCAAGGTGATCACGGTGGGTTCGGTGGTGGTGGCGGACACGACGCGGAACGGGATCGTGTCGACGAACGACGGCAACATCATTCTGACGTCGGACACGATGGACGTTACGAACGTGCTGGACGCGGGCACGGGCTGCGTGATCCTGCAGGAACGGACGGCCGGGACGGTCGTGACGCTGGGCGCGGAGACGGCCGGGCTGAAGCTGACGGACGCGGAACTGAATCAGGTGACCGCGAGCATCCTGCGGATCGGCTCGGGCGGCGCGGGGGCGATCACGTTCGCAGGGGACATCAACCTGAAGTCGGGTCAGGTGTCGGGCAAGTCGGTGGGGACGCTGGAACTCCAGTCGGCCCAGTCGGTCTCGGGGCCCGGTGCGGTGGTCGTCGGCAAGCTGGGCATCGTCGCGGGCACGGGCGTGTCGCTGGTGGCATCGGGCAACGATGTGGACACCCTTGGCATCGATGCCGAGGACAACGTGTCGTACCTGGACGCGAACGCGCTGACGCTGGGGTCGGTGATGCTGTGCTTGCTGGGGACGCTGAACGGGATCGACACGACGAACGACGTGGTGACGGTGCAGGCGGACGACCTGACGATCAGTCAGCCGGTGCTGGGCGACAATGTCATCATCCGGACGACGACCACCGGTAAGGCGATCGACCTGGGCGTGGATCTCACGGACGCCGAGCTCGACTTCGTCACGGCGAAGATCCTGCAGATCGGCGACGGCACCGCCGGGGCAATCACGGTGTCGTCGGCGATCAGCCTGGCGAACGCGAAGGTGCCGACGCTGCACCTGTGGAGCGCGGCTGGCGTATCGGAAAAGGTCAACGGCACGCTATCGGTAACGAACCTGGGCGTCACTGCCGGCGGGGCTGTCGCGCTGGCGAACGACAACAGCATCGGGACGGTAGCGGTCACGACGACGGGCACGGTGGACGTGACGCAGAAGGCGAACACGTCGATCACGGTGGGCACGGTCACGGTCATCGCCGGTCCGATCGACGGCATCGTCTCCGGCGGCAAGAACATCCATATCGTCGCCGACGAGATGAACTTTACTCAGCAGGTGAATGCGGCCACCGCGTGCGTGATGCTCGACCCGCGGACCGATGCCACCGCCATTGTGCTGGGCGACAACCCGGGCTCGGCCGGCACGCTGGAACTCAGCGACGCCGAACTCGACTTCGTCGCCGCGGGTATTCTGCAAGCCGGCCGATCGACCTCCGGCGCAGTGACCGTGGCCGGACCGGTTGACCTGACCAACGGTCAGAAGTCCGGATCGGCCGTCGACACGCTCGACATCCGCTCGTCCGGCGACATTTCGGGCAACGCCGTCATCACGGCGAAGTCGCTGGCCCTCGCGGCCGGCGGGAATGTCAACCTGACGGCCGCGAATCTCGTGGGCACCCTCGCGGGCATCGCAGGCACCGACTTCAAGTACACGAACGGGCAGGCCCTGCTGGTGGACAGCGTGACAGTGTGCGACGGCGTCCGCACCGGCATCACGGCGACCAATGGACTCGTCGATCTGAACAACTCGGATTCGATCAATCTGAAGACCAATGTGTCGGCGAAGTCAACGGTTTCGTTCAACACTACCGCCGGCGGCGTCGGCCAGTTCAGCGGCAGCCTCACCGCCCCCGATGGGGTTCGCCTGCTCGGCGCGGGGACCTTCTACCTCGATCAGCCGGGCAACAGTTTCCCGCTCTTCGCCAGCAACAATGCCGGCCTGACGGTGGCCCGCACCAAGGGTGGCCTGACGATCGGCAAGGTGGCGGGGACCGACGGCATCACCATGACGGCCGGTGACCTGTTCCTCCGTACGGGAGACGGCTTCACGTTCGATGGCCAGGTCACGTCGATCAATCTCGGCGCGGGTGCGGGCGAAGTGCGCACGGGCTTCAACGACGACGGGTCGGGCGCGGCCACGTCGTACCCGCTGATCGTCCGGGCGGTCGACAGCGGCGGCAACAACAAGCTCGTCGCCAGCCCGGTGAACGGCTTCGCGATCTTCGCGGGCACGAATTCCAACGTGTTGGCGGTCGAGCCGAGCACGACCACGCCGATCTTCGTCCGCGGCGGCCTACCGACGCCGACGCAGGTCAACCTCGACGTGAACAAGGGCCCGATCATTCCGGGCGATGAACTGGCAACCCCGGTGATCAAGGGTGTCCGAGTCAGCCTGCAGAACCTGAATGCGGCCGAGGGCAATGGTGTGTTCACGTTCACGGATCCGAACAACGGCGCGGTGGAACTGCGCCGGCCGATCCTGTTCGAGAGCATCGAGAACATCCGCGGGCTGACGATCCAGGCGGCCGCGGTGCAGACCGGCCCCAACCAGTACCAGATCGTGGCCAATGGTTCCTTGAACGGCCAGCCGATCACCGGCGGGTTTACCGGAACGTTGCCTCCGGCCGCACCGTTCCTTGCCGCCCCGCAATTCACCAACCCGTTCGGGCCGTACCGTGCTCCGACGATCTCCATTGGCGACGTCGACGGCAACAACTTCCCGGACGTGATCGTGGCCAACGGGTCGGCCGCCCCGCCGCTCGTTACCGTCATTCGCGGCGAGCGGATCTTCAACTCGAAGTTCCCGCCGAACAGCGTGCTGGGTGCCAACGACATCCTGGCCCAGTTTTATGCCTACACGCCGACCTTCCAGGGCGGTGTGTATGTGGCGGCGGGCGACATCACCGGCGATGGCCAGGCGGAGATCGTGACCGGCCCCGGCGCGGGCGGCGGGCCGGACGTCCGCGTATTCGGCTTCAGCAAGAACCAGCCGATGAACTCGAACATCAATCAACTCACCGGCTTCTATGCTTACGAGCCGACCTTCCTCGGCGGCGTGCGCGTCGCGGTCGGCGACGTGAATGGCGACGACAAGCTGGACATCGTGACGGCTCCCGGCGCGGGCCGGGCCACGACGGTGAAAGTGATTAACGGCCACACGCTGAATCAAGCCGGTGCGAACGCCCCGATGTCCAGCTTCGAGGCGTATGCCGGCTCGCAGAACGGCGTGTTCATCGACGTAGGCCGATATACGCTCGACGGCGCGAAGCAGCCCGACAAGTACGGCGACATCCTCACCGGGGCGGGCTTCGGCGGCGGAGCCCACGTCAAGGTAATCAACGGCGAGGTGCTCAGCAAGACCGGCGTCGCCCAGACGGCCATCGAGTTCTTCAACGACGGCCCCGGCTCCGGCGCGGCCGACCCGACACTTGCTCTCACCTGCGGCGTCGGATCCGTCGGCTATGGCCAGGCCGATACCGACGGCCTGCTCGATATCTACGTTGGCTCGGGCCTCAACCGGCGGACCCGCGTCCGCGTTTACCTCAACGGCCAGAACACGGCCGACTCCTCGGGCGGCAAGCTCAAGGATTACCTGAACCTGCAAAACACCGTCCCCGGCCCCTACGACACCCGCCTCGACGGCGCGAACGTGGCGGTGAGCGCGGGTAACGTGTAATCAGTCCAGCTTCCGGATCCGTACGTTTCGGAATGCCACCGGGTCGTTGTGGCCGGCGAAACCGAAGCTTCCGGTCGTCCGGTCCTTGCCCGGGTGCGGCTTGCCGCCCATGTATTCCGTGACCTTAGCCAAGTCGGTGTCGAGGATCCGCGTGCCGTTGAGCTCGACGAAGATCTTCGAGCCGTTGACGGTGATCTCCTCGAAGTTCCATTCGCCGGTCTTGCGCAAGTAGCCGCGCTGGGCGGCGGTCATGCCGTACGCGCTGCCGTTGAACTGCCGGGGGTCGAGTTTCTTGTACACTGGGGCGTCGTCGTCGAGCACCTGCAGTTCGCACATGCCGACATAGGCGGTATCGCCCGAGCCGGGGTAGCGGATCGCGAAGCCGTTGTTGCCCGCGGGCGGCAGCTTGAACTCGACCCGCACGACGAAGTTGCGGTATTCGTCCTTCGTGTGCAGTACCCCGCCCTGCTTGGGCTTGCACACGATCGCGCCGTCCTTCACCTCGTAGCTGTCGGTCGACCCGGCCCAGCCGGTCAGGTCTTTGCCGTTGAAGATGTCGGCGAATCCAGAGTCGTTGTGCTTGCGGAGGATGGCGTTGGCCTCGTCGGGGGGAATCTCGCGGACGTACAAGTTCCGCCAGGAGATTTCGCCGCCGTGGGTCTGGAGCTGGATCGGCCCCGTCCGCGGCAGCGGCTTGCTACGGTCCTTCTCGAAGTAGTTTTCCATCCGCGCGTGATCGACGACGAGCTGTCCGTTCAGGTACACCGTCGTCCGCTCGCCGACCTGAATGATCCGCAGGCTGTTCCATTCCCCGAACGGCTTGTCGGCTTTCACCAGCGGGTCTTTGCCGGGCGCGCCCGCACTGTTGTTCCACAGTCCGCCGGACCCCTTGGCCGCGCCGAGCTTGAACTTGGCCTCCTCGGTCGAGTCCCAGATCTGGACCTGTGGGCAGCCGCGGAGGTACACGCCGCTGTCGGCCTTGGCGACGGTCTTGTACTCGACAAGCAGTTCAATGTCGCCATAATCGCGGTCGGTGGTGAGGAACGCTCCGTGGCCGTCGTTGTAGATGATGGACGACGGGACCTGCCGTTCAACGGTGACCCACTGGTAGATGGGGTTCTGGAAATGTCGCCAGCGGCCGCGCCGGGTCGGGGCCGTCTCCAACAGCAACTGTTCCGCTTTCGTCTCGGTCCCACCGGCGACAACCTTCCAGTGCCCCTCCGAGGACTTGGCCCAGGCGGCGAGCTTGGCGTCGCGGTCGGCCGGGCTCATGGCCGCCAGCTTTCGCGGGTCAAACGTATCCATATAGTGCCAGCCGGTGAAGTCCGTGCCGTTGAAGAGTGGCGTGAACCCTGCGGGCGGGCTGGCCGTCGCAATGCCAGTGAAGAGCAGCCAGATCGCAAGCGGTCGCATCGCAGACTCCGGATCGGTGAGTGGACCCGGGAATTGTAGCGACGCCCGGCCCCCGGCGGATAAACTCTCATTCGGACTTTCGCCAGGATTTACCAGCATGACCCTCGGATTTGTCAGCGCGATACTCCCGGACCTCGATCTCGACGCGGTGCTCGCGTTTGCGGCCCGCACGGGCTACGACTGCGTGGAAGTGATGTGCTGGCCGCCCGGCAAGGCCGAACGCCGGTACGCGGGCATCACCCACCTCGACGTCACGAAGTTTGAGCCGGCCAAGGTTCACGACCTGTGCGGCAAGCACGGCGTGGCGATCAGCGGGCTCGGCTATTACCCGAACCCGCTCGACCCCGACGAGGCCGCCGCCACGGGTTTCGCCCGCCACCTGGAGCAGGTGATCCTCGCGGCCGACCGGCTCGGCATCCGGGTGATCAACACCTTCATCGGCCGGGACCCGGCGAAAACCATCGACGACAACTGGCCGCGAATGCTCAAGGTCTGGAAGCCGCTGGCGAAACTGGCCGAGGACCACAATGTCCGCATCGGCATCGAGAACTGTCCGATGTCATTCACGAAAGATGAATGGCCGGGCGGCAAGAACCTCGCGACGAGCCCCGCGGTCTGGCGCAGGCTGTTCGCGGACCTCGGCCCGCACGTCGGCCTCAACTACGATCCTTCGCACCTCGTTCTGCAGCACATGTGCTACCTGAAGCCGATGATTGAATTCCCCGACCGGTTGTTCCACGTTCACGCCAAGGACCTGCGCATCAACCGCGCCGCGCTCGACGAGTACGGCGCGTTTGCGTTCCCGAACCTCTGGCACTCGCCGAAGCTGCCGGGGCTGGGCGACGTCGACTGGGGCAAGTTCTTCTCCAGGCTCACGGACACGGGCTACAACGGCCCGGTTTGCGTCGAAGTCGAAGACCGGGCGTATGAGGGCCCGCTCGAACGTCGGCAGGCCGCCCTGATTCAGAGTCACACCTACCTTCGCAACTTTCTCCCACGCGGGACCGCACGATGAACTACTCCGACCTGGCGAAGATGCTCGACCACTCGCTCCTCCAGCCGTTCCTGACGGCCGCTGAGTTGGACGCGGGTTGCCGACTCGCGGTAGCCTACGACACCGCGAGCGTCTGCATCATGCCGTTTCACCTGAAGCGCTGTGCGGAACTCCTGGCCGGCTCGACCGTGAAGCCGAGCACGGTGATCGGCTTCCCGCACGGCGGGCACGTGTCGTCGATCAAGGCGGCCGAGGCCCGGCAGGCGGTCATCGACGGCGGCGTCGAACTCGACATGGTCGTGAACATCTCCAAGGTGCTCTCGGGCGACTGGAGCTACGTCCGCGACGACATCGCCGCGGTGATCGACACCGCTCACGCGGCCGGCGTCAAGGTGAAGGTGATCTTCGAGAACTGCTACCTGAAGGACGAGCACAAGATCCGCCTGTGCGAGATCTGCGCCGACCTGAAGGCCGACTGGGTGAAGACCTCCACCGGTTACGGCACCGGCGGCGCGACGCTCGAAGACCTCGCCCTGATGCGCAAGCACAGCCCGGCTCACGTGCAGGTGAAGGCGGCGGGTGGCGTGCGCGACGTCGATACCCTGATCAAGGTTCATCAACTGGGCGTGACCCGCTGCGGCACCAGCAAGTCGAAGGAACTCCTCGACGACTGGCGCAAACGCCTGAACCTCGAACCGATCGCTTTCGCGGGCGGCCCCGCGGCCAGCGGGTATTGAGTGGGGACTTACTCCCGCCGCGTGTACTCGATGTAGATCTTCAGCATGCCGTAGTCCCAGCCTTCGCCGAGCTTTTCGAGGGCTCCGGTGAGGTTGGCCCGGCCGATCTCGGTCAGCACTTCCTCGGCCCGGGCCCGCTTCTCGGCTGAGAGAATGCGGTCGATGTCGATCTCTTCGCCGGCGATCATCGCGTTCGTGAGGTGGGTGTAGATCGTCCCGAGCGTCAGGCCGCGGGTCTCGGCGATGTCGGCGACCGTCTGACCGTCCCGGTACATGAGTAGCGATTGCCGGGAGGTGCCGTTGAGCGGCTTGCGTACCGGAATCCGGGCCGGGGGTGGCGCGGGAGCCTCGGCCGCCGGCGTGCCCTTTGCGACGACGTACTCGTTGATGGCTTCGAGAAAGACCTGGCCGAAGTCCGCGAGTTTCTTCTCGCCGACGCCGCTGACGCGCAGCAGGGCGGCCCGGTCGCGCGGGTAATCGCGGGCCATCTGCCGGAGTGCAACGTCGGAGAGGATCACGAAGGCGGGCACGCCCCGCTCCGTCGCGATCCGCTTGCGGAGGTCGCGGAGGGTATCGAAGAGCGAGGCGTCGTAGCCCTCGGTCACGGGCGTCTCCGGCCGAGTGTCCTCGGCCGTGCCCCTCGTCAGTGAGACGGCGGTCCGCTGCCGGAGCACGGCCATCCCGTGCGAGGTCAGCGCGAGCGTTTCGAACTTTCCGGGGTCGGCATCGATCAGGCCGAGCCGCATCAGTTCCCGCGCAACGTGCTTCCACTCGGCCCGGCTCGTGTCTTTGCCGATGCCGTAGGTGCTCAGCGACTGATGCTCCCACTTGCGGACCTTCTCGGTATCGCCGCCCAGCAGCACGTCGATGACGTGCCCCGCCCCGACGCCGAAGCCCGATTTCTCGCGAATGCGGTACACGCACGACATGAACTTCTGGGCGGGCAGCGTGCCGTCGTACGACTCGCGGGGCGTCAGGCAGTTGTCGCAACTCGCGCAGTTGGTCAGCGGCATCGCCTCGCCGAAGTAGCCGAGCAGCGACGCCCGCCGGCACGCGGTCGACTCGGCAAACCGCTTCATCTGCCGGAGCTTTTGCGTGCCGCGGGCCTTCTCGTCCGGGTCGGTGCCGTCGTCGATGAACCGCTGCAACTTGATCGCGTCGGCGGGGTCGTAGAGCAGCAGGCAGTCGGCCGGCAGGCCGTCGCGCCCGGCGCGCCCCGTTTCCTGATAGTACCCCTCGATGTTCTTCGGCAGGTCGTAGTGCGTGACGAACCGGACGTTCGGCTTGTTGATGCCCATGCCGAAGGCGATCGTCGCGCAGACCACGTCGATGTCGTCGCGCTGAAAGGCGTCCTGCACGCGGGCCCGGTCCTTGCCTTCCAGCCCGGCGTGATACGCGTCGGCCCGGATGCCGTCGCGCTGCAGCCATTGCGCGAGCCGGTCGGCCGTGGCCCGGGCCAGCACGTAAACGATGCCGCTCACTTTCGGCCGCCGGCGGATGAAGTCGAGTAGCTGGCGGTAGCCATCCGCGCGGTCGCGGACGGCGTAGGAGAGGTTGGGCCGGTTGAAGCTACCGATGTGCTGCCGGGCGTCGCGCATGCCGAGCGACGTGATGATGTCGGCCCGTACGTGTTCGGTGGCCGTCGCCGTCAGGGCGATCATGGTCACCCGCGGCACGCTGTCGCGGACTCGGGCGAGTTGGCGGTACTCCGGCCGGAAGTCGTGGCCCCACTGGCTCACGCAGTGGGCCTCGTCGACCGCGACGGTGTTGACCTGCCAGCGGGCGAGATCGGGGAGGAAGCTGCCCGTCATCAGCCGCTCGGGCGCGACGTACAGCAGCCGGTAGGTGCCGGCGTCGAGTCCGCGCATGCGCTCGCGGGCCTCATCGGGTTCGAGGCTCGAATTCAGAAACGTCGCCGGGATGCCCGCCGCGGTCAGCGCGTCGACCTGGTCCTTCATCAATGAGATGAGCGGCGACACGACGAGCGTGAGCCCCGGGCGCAGCAGCGCGGGAAGCTGGTAGCACAGGCTTTTGCCGCCGCCGGTGGGCAGGAGTGCAAGCGTATCGCGCCCGGCCAGCAGGTCGCGGATAATCTCTTCCTGCAGCGGGCGGAACGTGGAATAGCCGAACCGCTGCTTGAGCGGACCGAGCAGATCGGCAGAAGTGGGCAGTGCGCTCACAGGCAGTTTCGGGCTCCCTCGCCGAGCAAGGCGACGGCAGCCTCGCGGGTGGCGATGCGCTCATCGAGTTGCTCCCGGCGGACGCGGTCCAGCAGTTCGCGGAACCGCGGGCCTGGCGTGAGGCCCATCGCCTTCAGATCGTCGCCCGTGAGCAGCGGCGGCGGGTCGATGCGATCGGCAGGCCACTCCGCCATGCGGGCCGCACACCAGGCCGGGCCCGCCTCATCACCGAACGCGCGGTGCATGGCCAGCAGTTCGTCCCGCCCGTCGTGGGCCAGCAGCGGCTTCACGGCGTGCAGTGGCAGTCGCTCCGCTTCGCGCAGTGCGTGCTTGTGGTCGATCAGCCAGTGGATGCGGTCACGCTCGGTGTTCGACAGGCGCAGCCGCTCGGCGATCGGGCCGACCCGGCGGACAGGCACTTGCTCCAGAAGCACGGCAAACGCGAGCGGGAAGGTCGGTTCGTTGAGCCGGGCCAGAGCTTCGAGATGACAGGAATCGACCTCCGGAAGAATGGCCGCGAGCAATCCGGACTCGTGCAGCAGGCTGATGCCGCGGGCCCGGTTGGGGTGCGGCAGCAGTTTGCGAAGTTCCTCGGCGATCCGCTCGCCGCTGACGGTGATGACCTGCGCAGCCATTGCCTTCATGGCCGCCCAGGTCGTGGGCTCGATGGCGAGGTCGAATCGGGCGGCGAACCGCACGCCGCGCAGCAGGCGGAGGCGGTCCTCGCGGAACCGAGCCTCGGGTTCGCCGATGGCACGCAGCAGGCGGGCGTTCAGGTCAGCCTCGCCGCCGACGTAGTCGTACAGCACGGCTTCGAGCGGGTCGAAGAACAGCCCGTTGAGCGTGAAATCGCGGCGCTCGGCATCGGCCCGCGCGTCGGAGAAGGCGACGGTGTTGGGCCGTCGTCCGTCGGTGTACGGGCCGTCGGAGCGGAAGGTGGCGACCTGGACTTTGATCGGCTTCGGCCCGAGCACCTCGACGACACCGAACGCCGCCCCGATCGCCAGCGTGCGGGGGAACAGGCCCTGAATCTGGTCGGGGTGGGCGGACGTGGCAACGTCGTAGTCGTCCGGGGCGTGCCCCAGGAGCGCGTCGCGGACACAGCCCCCGGCAAACAGGGCCTGATGGCCTGCATCCCGGAGAACCCGAACTACCTGCACGGCAAACTCGCGGTGAGTCATGGAGGGATTATAACCCGGCGGGCCGGATGTATCCCATAATGACAGAAGAGCCTGACCGCGAGATGCCGCACTGTGGCCGAATCCTCCCGAGTTCCCATCCTGCCGCTGCTCACGAAGGTGCAGTTGGCCTTCGCGCTGTCTCTGATATTGCTGACAGCGGTCGGCTACGTGTCGCTGCGGACGATTCTCGCACTCGTTCACCTGACGAAGGTCGATGCCGCCGCCGCGGCCGCCGAGAATGAACTGGAAAAAGTCCGGCGGCTCCTCGCCGAGGGCGATGCCGCCGCGCGGACTCCGGGCGGTGCGGGCCGGGTGATGGAGATCGCCCGGGCGGCCGGGGCGACGACCCGGAGTGTCGGACCCTATCTCGAAGAAAACGAAGCCCAGCGGACGCGGCACGCCACGCTTTGCCGGCAGGTCGAAGATTACTTCTCGGCCGTGGGCGACCGCGGGCCGGACACGGCCGTGCCGCTCGCTCAGGCGGCCGGAATCACCATCGGCGAGTTGACGCAGGGCGAAGCCGGCCGGCGCGAAGGTGTCTCCCTCGCTGTCAACAATCTGTTCTCCCGAGTCCGCATGGTGTTCGGGGCGGGCACCGTGCTGGCTTTCGTCACCGTCGGCCTCGCCATGTTCACCATCCGCCGCGACGATGCCGCCCGCGTCCGCGCCGAGGAGCGGCTGGCCCTCGCGCTCGAAGGCACGCGCGACGGCCTTTGGGACTGGGACACGGTGAGAAATGACATCTACGTCAGCCCGAGTTGGCGAGCGATGTTCGGCAGCTCGAAAGAGCGGGTGACCCGCGACGAATGGCACAAGATGGTCCACCCCGAAGACCTGCCCCGCCTTCGAGCCGCGACGCAGGAGCACTTCAACGGCGGCACGCCGTACTTCGAGCAGGAGTTCCGCGTTTGCTCCGAGACGGGGGAACGCTGGGTGCTCGGACGGGGCCGGGTCGTCGCCCGGGACTCCGAACACCGCCCGCTCCGCATGGTCGGCGTCAACACCGACATCACCGACCGCAAGCGCATCCAGGCGGAGTTGGAGCAGGCCGAGGAGTCGGCCCGTGCCGCCAACCGCGCGAAGAGCGAATTCCTTGCGGTGATGAGCCACGAAATCCGCACGCCGATGAACGGCATTCTGGGCATGACCCAGCTCGCGCTCGACACTCCGCTCACCGACGAGCAGCGCGACTACCTCCGCACCGTACTGCACAGCGGCGAATCGCTGCTCACGCTCATCAACGACATCCTCGACTTCTCGAAGGTGGAAGCCGGGAAGATGGAACTCGAGGCAATCGAGTTCAACCTGCGTAACCTCGTCGGCGAGACGATGAAGACACTCGCACTGCGTGTGCAGCAGAAGGGCCTCGAACTGGCCCACTCCGTGGATGCGGACGTGCCGGCCGTCATCATCGGCGACCCCGGCCGGCTCCGGCAGGTGATCGTCAACCTCGTCGGCAACGCCACGAAGTTCACCGAGCGCGGCGAAGTCGTCGTCCGCGTGCAAGCCGACGAGATGTCGGATCACTCGGTCAACCTGGTCTTCAGTGTCCGGGATACGGGCATCGGCATCCCGCCGGACAAGATCGAGAGCGTTTTCCGCCCGTTCGAGCAGGTCGACGCCAGCACGTCGCGAAGGTTTGGCGGCACGGGCCTGGGCCTGACCGTGTGCCAACGACTCGTCGACCTGATGGGCGGCCGGGTGTGGGTCGAGAGTACGGTCGGTCTCGGCAGCACGTTCTACTTCACTGGAAAGTTCGGCCGGGGCACTCAGCCCGGCCGGTCGCGGGCGGCCGAACGACTCACCGGTCTCGCCGGTATGCCGGTACTCGTTGTCGACGACAACGCCACGAGCGGGCGGATTCTCACCGGTTTCCTGCGTGAGTGGGGCCTGGAGCCCAGCCGGGTCGAATCGTCGCTGGGCGCGCTCGAAGGAATCCGCCGGGCGCGGGAGGCGGGCCGGCCGTACGGCCTGGTCTTCCTCGAGGTCGGGCTCCAGGATTCGCCGATCGATCACTGGATGTGCCTGTTCGATGCGCAGGAGGGCGGGGCCCGGCCGCCGGTGGTCCTGCTTATGTCGCTGGAGCAGGCCCGCGATCAGGAGCGCTGGCGGGCGCTCGGCATTCATGCCGGGCTGATCAAGCCGGTCCTGCAATCCGACCTGTTTCAGATTCTTGAAGTGCTGAAGCCGACCGACCCGGACAGCCCGCCGATACCCCCGCCCCCGCCCTCGGACCATGCCGTGCCGCGTCCGATGGCTGTGCTCATCGCCGAGGACAACCTCGTCAACCAGAAGCTTGCGGCCAAACTCGTCGAGCGCATGGGCCACTCGGTGACGCTGGCGGCCAACGGACGCGAAGCGTTCGAAGCCTGGCAGTCGGGGATCTTCGATGTCGTGCTGATGGACGTGCAGATGCCCGAGGTCGACGGCTTCGAGGCCACGCGCCGAATCCGCGAGGCGGAGCAGGGCACGAAGCGCCACACACCGATCATCGCCCTGACGGCGCACACCCTCGAAGGGGATCGCGAGCGTTGCCTCGCGGCGGGCATGGATGCGTATGTGACCAAGCCCGTGCGTTCCGATGAACTTTCGGAAGCGATCAAGAAGGCCGGGATGGGGCCGACCTCGTCATGAACCCCATCCACTTCGCCTTGCGCCGGCCGGTGACAATTCTGACCCTGCTCGTCGGCCTGGCTGTCGCGGGCGGGATCGCGCTTTGGAAGATGCGCGTCGACGTATTTCCGACGCTGAACCTGCCGGTCGTGTACGTGTGCCAGCCGTACGGCGGTCTCGATGCCGCCCAGATGGAGGGCATGGTCACCAACTATTACGAGTACCACTTCCTCTACGTCTCGGGCATCAAGGCGGTCGAGAGCCGGAACATTCAGGGCGTCGCGCTCCTCAAGCTGATGTTTCACCCGGGCACCGACATGGCTCAGGCGATGTCGGAAGTCGTCGCCGCGGTGAACCGGTCGCGGGCGTTCGCGCCGACCGGGACCATACCGCCGTTCGTCATGCGGTTCGATACCGGCAGCGTGCCGGTGGGTTACCTCGTGTTCGAGGGGGCGGGCCGGAACATCGGCGAGATCCAGGATCTGGCGATGCAGCGTGTCCGGCCGCTGTTCGCGTCGCTGCCCGGAGTGAGCACGCCGCCCGCGTTCGGCGGCACGCCACGCACGCTGATCGTAAACGTCGACCCGGATCGGCTGCGCTCCTACCACCTCACCCCCGACGATGTGATCGCCGCGGTGGCCGCGGGCAACGCGGTGATTCCTTCGGGCAACGCCCGCATCGCCGACCGTATGCCGGTCGTGCCGACGAATGCAATGGTCCCGGCCGCGGTCGATCTAGGCAACATCCCCGTCCGGCCCGGCGAGAGCCTATTTCTCCGCGATGTGGCGCAGATCGAGGACGGCAACGACGTGCAGACCGGCTTCGCGCTCGTGAACGGCCGGCGCGGCGTGTACCTGCTCGTCAACAAGAAGGCCGAGGCGTCGTCGCTCGCGGTCGTCCGCGAGGTGAAGGCCGCCCTGCCCCGCATGCAGGCCGTGCTGCCCGAAGACCTGAAAGTCCGCTTCGACTTCGACCAGACGCCGGTCGTCACCCGGGCCATGCAAAACGTCGCCTTCGAAGGTCTCCTCGGCGCGCTACTGACCGGCCTCATGGTGCTTGTGTTCCTGCGCGACTGGCGCAGCGTCGTGGTCGTGGTCCTCAATATTCCGCTGGCGCTGATCGCGGCAGTGGTCGCGCTCTGGCTGACGGGGCAGACGATCAACCTGATGACGCTCGCGGGTCTCGCGCTCGCCGTCGGCGTACTCGTCGATGAATCGACCGTCGAAGTCGAGAACATCCACGCGCAACTTCGGCTGCCCGGTTCGGTCGTGCAGGCCGTGCTCCGCGGCAACTCGGAGACGGCGGTGCCGCTGCTGCTCGCGCTGTTGTGCGTGCTCGCGGTGTTCGTGCCGGTCACGCTGATGGAGGGGACGATCCGCAGCCTGCTGGCCCCGCTCGCGCTGGCGGTGTCGTTTGCGATGATGGCGTCGTACCTGCTCAGCAGCACGTTCGTGCCGGTGGCCGCGGCCTGGTTGCTTCGCCGGCACCCGTCGCACGATGCCACCCCCGCCGGCGACCGCGTCAGTTGGTCGGTCCGCCTGCGGCCCGCCGTCGTGCCCGCCTACTTCGCCGCCGCCGCGGTCGTGTTGTGGCTCGTGTTCCCGCGACTGGGGCAGGAGATCTTCCCGACAGTGGACACCGGGCAGTTTCAATTCCGCGTTAAAGCACCGACCGGGACGCGCCTGGAGATCGCGGAGGAGCTGACACTCGAGGCGCTCCGCCAGGTGCAGGACCTCGCCGGCCCGGGCGCGGTGGAAAGTTCGCTGGGGTACGTCGGGGGCATCCCGTCGCAGTATCCCGTGCAGTGCATTTATCACTGGTCGAGTGGGCCGGACGAGGGGCTGATCCGCGTCGGGCTCAACCCTGCGGCCAGGATTCGCGTCGAGCCGTTCAAGGAACATCTTCGCCGCGAGTTGCCGGGCCGGTTGCGCGCGTGGCTCACCGAACGGCTGACCAGCGAGGGGCTATCGCCGGCCGACGTGGCGTCGCGGTTGCCGGGCCTGCGCCTGAGTCTCGAACCCGCCGACATCATAAACGAGGTGATGACGTTCGGCTCGGCCGCCGCCGTGGAGGTCGTCGTTCACGGGCCGAAACAGGTCGAGAACCGCGGCTATGCCGACCGACTGATGCCCGCGATGCAGAAGATCCCCGGCCTGCAGGATCTCCAGTTCGGCCAGGCGCTCGATTACCCGACCGTTGAAGTCACCATCGACCGCGAGCGGGCCGGGCAGTCGGGCGCGACGGCGCAGGACGTGGCCCGGGCCCTCGTCGCGGCGACATCGTCGAGCCGATTCGTCGCACCCAATTACTGGCGTGATCCGGCTTCCGGGGTCGGTTATTTCGTGCAGGTACAGGTACCGCCCGCGCGGATCGACTCGCCGGCGGCTGTGGGGATGATCCCCGTCCGCACCAATACCCATAGCGGCCTGCTGGTCCGCGACGTGGCCGGGGTGCGCGAGGGCGTCATGCCCGGGCAGATCGACCGGCTGAACATGCGGCGATTCGTCAGCTTGAGCGGCAACGTCGGCGGCTCGGACCTCGGCTCGGTGGCTCGCGGCGTCGATGCCGCGATCTTCGCGATCGGCGACCCGCCCCGCGGTGCGCTCGTCGAGGTGCGCGGGCAGATCGAGCCGATGCGGCAGATGTTTACCGATCTCGCACGCGGTCTGATTCTCGCCGTTGTGGCTGTGTTTCTGGTGCTGACGGCCTATTTCCAGTCGCCGCGACTCGCGCTGGTCGCGCTCGCGGCCGTGCCCGCGGGCCTGGCCGGGGCGGCGCTTGCCCTCTGGCTCACGAGTACGACGCTCAACATTCAGAGTTACCTCGGCGCGATCCTCGCCGTGGGCGTCGCCGTGGCCAACGCGATCCTGCTTGTCACGTTTGCGGAGCGCGAACGGCAGGCCGGCGTGCTCGCGGCCGTGGCCGCAAGTCGGGCCGTGGCGATGCGCCGTCGGGCCGTGCTGATGACCGCGTGTGCCATGCTCATCGGCATGGTGCCGATGGCGGTCAGCGGCCAGCAGACGGCGAGCCTGGCGCGGGCGGTGCTCGGCGGACTGGGCCTGGCCACGGTCGCCACGCTGACAGTCCTCCCGGCGGTGTATGCGATCATCGCGGGCAAAGTCCGCGGCAACATCGGCTTCAGCGAAGTCTGAACTTCTTCACCACTTGCTCATCCGGGGTGGTATAATCTGCCCGCAGTCGACACCCATCCCGGAGAGATGTCATGCGCCGCAGCCTCGCACTATCGGCCACCGTCCTGTTCCTCTGTGCCGCCGACTGGCCGCAGTTCCGCGGCCCGGGCGCGACCGGCGTCGTCGTCGGCACCGCGCCCGAGAAGTGGTCGCCGGAATCGCACGTGAAGTGGAAGGTCGAGATTCCCGGCGCGGCCTGGTCGTGCCCCGTCGTCGTCGGCGATAAGGTCATCGTCACGACGGCCGTTTCCCCCAACCAGCCGAAGCCCCGGGCCTTCAACCCCGGCGCGGGCGGTCGGTTTGGTGGCGGCGAAGGCAAAGGCGGCCCCCCCGCTGAAGGGAAGGGCGGTGGCGAAGGCAAGGGCGGCCCCCCAGGTGAAGGGAAAGGCGGCGAAGGCAAAGGGAAGGGCGGCCCGCCCGGTGGCGGAGGTCGGCCGGGTGGATTCGGTCGGGGCGGCCCGCCGAATGCTATCTACCAGTGGCGGGTCATGTGCCTCGACCGCGCCACCGGCAAGGTCCTGTGGAACGAGTTGGCGCTCGAAGGTCGGCCGCACATCGGCACGCATTCGAGCAACACCTTCGCCAGCGAAACGCCCGTCACCGACGGCGAGCGCGTCTTCGCCTACTTCGCGATGGAAGGACTCTTCTGCTATGACCTCTCCGGCAAACTCGTGTGGAAGAAGGACCTCGGCCATTACAACATGATGGCCAACTGGGGCACCGCGAGTTCGCCCGTCGTCGACGCGGGCCGGTTGTTCATCCAGTGCGACAACGAGGAGAAGTCGTTCGTCGTCGCCCTCGACGCCAAGACCGGCAACGAACTGTGGCGGGCCGACCGCCCCGAGAAGTCGGGCTGGAGCACGCCGTACATCTGGAAGACGAAGGATCGCACCGATCTCGTGACCATCGGCAGCCAGCGCGTCCGCGGCTACGACCCGGCCACCGGTAAGCTCGTGTGGGAACTCAACGTCGGCGGCGGCCAATGCTCGGCCTCGCCGGTCGCGGACGACGAACGTCTCTACGTCGGCACCGGCATGGGCGGAGGCGGACGACCGGGCGGCGGCGGCGATGCCAACGCACCCCGGCCGGGCGGCACGCTCTTCGCCGTGAAGGCGGGCGCGACCGGCGACATCTCGCTGAAGGAAGGCGAGACCTCGAACGCCGGCGTCGCGTGGTCGGCCGCGCGGGTCTGGCCGGCGGCCGCCTCGCCGCTCGCCTACCAGGGTCACGTCTATCTGCTCGAGCGCAACGGCGGCATGGTGAGCTGCTTCGACGCGAAGACCGGCAAGCCGGCCTACGCCCGGGAGCGCATCAGCACGGCCAAGGCGTTTTGGGCCAGCCCGTGGGCCCATGACGGCAAGATCTTCTGCCTCGACGAGGACGGTCAGACCCACGTTTTGAAGGCCGGGCCGAAGTTCGAAGTACTCGGGAAGAATGAACTGTCGAAGGAACTCTACTGGTCGACGCCGGCCGCCGCCGACGGCGCGCTGTTCATCCGCGGTGTCGATCACCTGTACTGCGTGCAATAGGAACCGTGTCATGTCCGACGCCCTGATTCAGCGGATTGCAGACGGCCGGACTGACCTCGTGTTTGTCGCCCTCGCACGGGGTCTGCCGGCCACGGCGGTCGACGATCAGGGCGTTTCGCTCTTCAATGGTGCGCGTACTACGGCCACGTGAGCGCGATCCGTCACTTGCTCGGCGCGGGCGAATCGCTCGCCTCCCTGGGCC
>JAIBBI010000019.1 GCA_019694755.1 Gemmataceae bacterium | reverse complement strand
TTTCGATATGGTTACGACGTCGCGACCGGAACCAAGTTCCTCATCTCCCATGCGGCCGGGCAGCCCACCGTCTCCGCGAACGGGTCATCGACCGCCGCGACACTGGGCTACGACGGCCGATACGTCGTGCATACGCACACCGGGGCGGATGTGGTCGCAGGCGTGACGGATACGGGCGGCGGCAGCGACGTCTTCCTCTACGATAAACTCACGGGCGAGAATGCGCTCATCAGCCGGTCGCATACGGACCCGCTGCTGGCGGTCGGCGGCGTGTTGCCGACCGTCAGCGACGACGTCCGGTACATCGGCTTCGTCGCCTTTGCGTTCAAACTCATCCCGGGCGCGACCAGCACGACGGCGGATGTGGTGGTGTACGACCGCCTGGCCGATAGCTTCGCGTTGGCAAGCCACGCGGCGGGGCAGTCGCTCGTCGGCGGCAGCCACTCCGCGCTCAACCCCGCCATAAGTGGCGACGGCCGGATCATCACGTGGTTCTCGTCCGCCACCAATCTCGCGCCGGGCATGACCGGGCCGTACGACAACAGCGGCACGTACGATCAGGTCTATTCGTTCGACCGCGTCACCGGCGCAGTCACGCTGCTGACACGGTCGATCAACGATCCGACCCGGTTCGGCAATGCCAACACTTACTTCTCGACCCCCGTCATCAACGGCAACGGCTCCGTCATCGCCTTTCGCTCCAGCGCGAGCGACTTGATCCTCCGCGACAGCAACGGCTTCGACGACATGTTCGCGTACATCACCCCGCCGCCGACGATTACCTCGATGAAAGTGGCCGACGGGTTGGCGCAGCGGTCGGTGGTGCGGTCTTTGACCGTGACGTTCGATCAGCCGGTGACGTTTGCGGGGGACCCGGCCGGGGCGTTTGTGGTGCGGCGCGGGAGCGAGACGGTTGCGCTGTCGGCCGCGGTGACGACCGGTACTGCGACGACCGTGACGCTGACGTTTTCCGGGCCGGGGACGCAGTTCGGGTCGCTCGTCGATGGGCGGTATTCTCTGACGGTGCTGAGCAATCAGGTGCTGGGCATCGAGTCGCTCGACGGCGATGCCGACGGCCTGGCCGGCGGGGACTACGTTGCCAACTTCCATCGCCTCTTCGGCGATGCGAACGGCGACGCCCGGGTCGACGCGGTCGACTTCCTCGCCTTCCGGCTCGGGCTGGGCCTGAACAACCCGGCATTTGACTTCGACGGCGATGGGGTGGTGGGACCGACGGATTTCTTGCAGTTCCGGTTGCGGTTTTTGCAGGGGGTTTAGGCGCGTGTGGGTCGTTCCCTTCGATCCCTCCGGGATGTCGGAGTGGGACGTGTCGCGTTCCCGGGGTTGCGCGGAGTACCGCTTACCCCGGGCTATTGACCTTCGACGCCTCCGGCGTGAAGAACCATTGCAGATTTCAGATTGCAGATTTCAGATTGCAGATTGAAGAATGAAGATGTCAGAGATCGGGTCGCGACCATCGGGCTTGTTCTTCTCTTGCGTTTTTGGACCCCTGTGGCTATAGCCCGCCCGTCGCCCAGCCTTTGGGGGAGGCTGCGCGCTTGCGGGGTGGGTGGTTGCTGCTATTGGTCTTTCTGCCGGCTTGCCGGACTTTGCCGCCGATGGCATTGCCGGGGTTGCCGGCTTCGAATCGGCCCGTGGTGTTCGTGGCCGACGGGGCGGGCGACTTCCGCGCGTGCTCCGGGTCGTTTCGGCAGACGGCGTCGGCCGACGGGCTTTCGCTCGAGGTCGTGACCTTCGTCTGGTCGCACGGCTACCTCCGCAACATGGCCGACCAGACCGACGTGCCGCACATCCGCGACCGGGCGGCCAACCTGGCCGACCTGATCCTCGCCCACCGCGAGAAACACCCGGACGCGCCGATCACGCTCGTAGCCCACAGCGCGGGCAGCGCGGTGGTGCTGGGGGCGGCCGAGCGGTTGCCGGCCAACTCGATCGAGCGGATCGTGCTGCTTTCGCCATCGCTGTCGGAGAACTACGACGTCCGGCCCGCGCTCGCGGCCTGTCGCGACGGCATTGATTGTTTTGTCAGTGAGAAGGACTGGCTGTGGCTCGGCGTGCTGGTGCGCATCCTCGGCACGCCCGACGATCCGTTCGCCAGTCGGGCGGCCGGGCGGTACGGGTTCGTGACCGCCCGCGACGAGGCCGCCTCGAAGGTCCGGATGCACCGGTGGTCACCGGACGAGGAGAAGATCGGCAACGACGGCGGGCACTTCGGGTGCTACAGCCCGGACTTCCTCCGGCGGAAGATCTTCCCGATGCTGTCGCCACCCAAGGAGTCCCCGGCCTCCGTACAATGACGGGAAACAAAACGCCACGCGGAGTTTCCCCATGAAAGGTCATCCGGAAGTCATCGACGCCCTGAACCGGGCTCTTACGGTCGAGTTGACCGCGATCAACCAGTACTTCTGTCAGGCCAAGATGTGCAAGAACTGGGGCTACCACAAGCTGGCGGCCAAGCAGTATGCCGAGTCGATCGGCGAGATGAAGCATGCCGAGAAACTGATCGACCGCATCCTCTTCCTCGAAGGCGTGCCCGAGATCGCCCGGTACGACGTGATCCGGGTGGGGGCGACGATCCCGGAGCAGTTCGAACACGATCTGAAGCTCGAAATGGGCGGGACGGAGCATTACCGGAATACCATCGACATCTGCACGAAGCACAAGGACCACGGCACGCGGGATCTCGTGGAACCGATCCTGGCCGAGAGCGAGGAGCACGTCGACTGGCTGGAGACGCAACTCTCGATCATCAAAGACATTGGGTTGCAGCTCTACCTGCAGTCGCAGCTCGGCGAGGAGCCCGCGGGCGGACATTGACGGCAAGCTTCTTAGGTATTTCACCTACAGGCGGCTGACAGGGCGGGTAGAATCTGTTAACCTGAGAATGCCTGCACTGAGTAACTTCATGCGACTGTTTCGGATCGTAGCTTTGGTGGCCGGGCTGGGCCTGGGGGCGGGATACGCCCCGGCTCAGGTGCTGCCCGGCAAGGCGGATTCGCCGGCGCCAGTATGGACGCCGACGACGCCGGCCGACTTCGAGTCGATGGCCAACGGCATCAAGCCGGAAGAGCTCCGGATCCTGCCGCCGGTCGACCCGTCGAAGCTGACGGGGTCGGATGATGTCGGGATGCATTCGATTGCGGTGCCGGAACCGGGGGCGATGTTGCTGACCGGTGCGGCGATCGTGTGGGCGGCGGGCAGTTACCGCCGCCGGCGGGCGCAGCCGCTGGAATAACCCGTTTTCTGAGTGTGGGTTGCGGCCTCGCCGGTAGACTCCGAGGCCCCTCGTACCTATCTTAACCGCACGTTTCGACAGTATTGTGCCACCGAACGGAGCCGCCTGCGGGTCCCGCCGGGGGCTTTGTCTTTTCAGGAGTTATCCTCTCCATGGAATCGCGACTCGTAAGAATGTTGCGCGGGTGGGGGGCCACGTTGCCCTCGCTCGTGCTGGCGGTGCTGGTGCTGCTAGTGGGCGGCGTCGCCCGGGCCAGCGAAGCCGACCTTGAAATCCCCGACTTGCATGCCGCGACGTTTAACATCCTGGGAATGACGATCTCCGGGTGGAATCTGCTCCTGTACGGGGCGATTGTCATCACCTTTACGCTGGGTATCAGCCTTTACCTGCGGACGCAGATCTATCGCCTGCCGGCCCACAAGTCGCAGCTCGACGTGGCCGAGGTGATCTTCCAGACTTGTAAGACCTATCTGCTCCAGCAGGGCAAGTTCCTGATCATGCTGTTCATGCTGATCGGGGCGGCGATGGCGTATTACTACCTGGGCCTGGAACACAAGGACAAGGCGGGCGTGGCCCTGCCGTTCGAGAAGAAGACGACGACGCTGATCTACGTCCTGGCGTTTGCCGTGGTCGGCATGATCGGGTCTTACTGGGTGGCGTGGTACGGCATCCGGGTGAACACCTACGCCAACTGCCGGACGGCCTTCGCGGCCCTCCGCGGCGAGCCGTGGGACGTGGTCAACATCCCCCTGCGGGCGGGCATGTCGATCGGCCTGTTCCTCATCTCGCTCGAACTCGTGATGATGGTGATCATCCTCCTGTTCGTGCCGCGCGACATCGTGGGCCTGTGCTTCCTCGGCTTCGCCATCGGCGAGTCGCTGGGCGCGTCGGCCCTGCGGATCGCGGGCGGTATCTTCACGAAGATTGCCGACATCGGCTCGGACCTGATGAAGATCGTGTTCAACGTGAAGGAAGACGACCCGCGTAACCCCGGCGTGATCGCCGACTGCACGGGCGACAACGCGGGCGACTCGGTCGGCCCGACGGCCGACGGCTTCGAGACCTACGGCGTGACGGGCGTCGCGCTGATCTCGTTCATCTGCCTCGCGGTCAAGGACATCGACATCCAGGCCAAGCTCATCGTCTGGATCTTCGCCATGCGGTTCCTCATGGACTTCATGTCGGGCGCCAGCTACTTCATCAACCAGGCCATCAGCGAAGCGAAGTACAAGGGCCTGAAGGAATTCGACTTCGAAGCCCCGCTGACCCGGCTGATCTGGATCGCGTCGATCCTGTGCATCACGACCTCGTTCGGCATGAGCTGGCTGCTCATCAAGGACATCGCGGTGGGCGGGAAGGCCCTACCCGACCTGTGGTGGCAACTGGCGTCGATCATCTCGTGCGGCACTCTCGCCGCGGTGCTGATTCCCGAATTCACCAAGGTGTTCACCAGCTCGCACTCGAAGCACGTCCACGAAATCGTGACGGCGTCGCGCGAGGGCGGGGCGTCGCTGACGATCCTGTCGGGCATCGTGGCCGGTAACTTCAGCGCGTTCTGGAAGGGTATCCTGATCGCCGGCCTGATGGGCGGGGCGTTCTTCTTCAGCCAGATGGACCTGCGGACGGTGATGCAGGTGCAGCTCGACCCGATCGGCGCACCGGGCAAGCTGACGGAAGTCGGCTCGATCTTCGCATTCGGCCTGGTGGCGTTCGGCTTCCTGTGCATGGGCCCCGTCAACATCGCGGTCGACAGCTACGGCCCGGTGACGGACAACGCCCAGTCGGTGTTCGAACTCGCCCAGACCGAGCACATCCCGGGCATCAAGGAAGAAATCAAGCGCGACTTCGGGTTCGACCCCGACTTCGAGCGCGGCAAGCACTACCTGGAAGCGAACGACTCGGCCGGCAACACGTTCAAGGCCACGGCCAAGCCCGTGCTGATCGGCACCGCCGTCGTCGGCGCGACCACCATGATCTTCTCAATCATCCTGCTGCTCGGTAAGGCGGGCATGCTGCACCTCAGCCTCACCGACGCCCCGGTGCTGCTGGGCCTGATGTGCGGCGGCGCGGTGATCTACTGGTTCTGCGGCGCGTCGATGCAGGCCGTGACCACCGGCGCTTACAGCGCGGTGGAGTACATCAAGAAGAACATGGACCTGACGAAGAAGGAAGCGGACATCGAGGACTCGAAGACCGTCGTCCGCATCTGCACGCTGTACGCTCAGAAGGGCATGTGGAACATCTTCATCGCCCTGATGGCGTTCACGCTGGCCTTCGCGTTCTTCGACCCGAACTTCTTCGTGGCCTACCTGATCTCGATCGCCGTGTTCGGCCTCTACCAGGCCATCTACATGGCGAACGCGGGCGGCTCGTGGGACAACGCCAAGAAGCTCGTGGAAGTCGATCTGAAGGAAAAGGGCACGCCGCTGCACGCGGCCACGGTCATCGGCGACACGGTCGGCGACCCGTTCAAGGACACGACCTCGGTCGCGCTGAACCCGATCATCAAGTTCAGCACGCTGTTCGGCCTGCTCGCGGTGGAAATCGCCATCGCGATGAAGGAGACGGCGCACGGGGCGGCCAAGGGCGGTGCCCACGTCACGAACTACACGCCGTTCGTCGGCGCGGCCATGTTCGTGATCGCCCTGATCTTCGTCTGGCGGTCGTTCTACTCGATGCGGATTCCCGAGAAGACCAAGTAAGGCCGCCTCGATCGCAGCAACAACACCGGGCCCCGGCGGAACCTCCCGCCGGGGCCTTTTTCGTGGACTGCGCGGCGCGCAAGAAACCGCGGGGAGACCGGGGCCGGAGCCCCGCATCCCCCCGCGGGTGCAGGTCGGGAGAGAGATCGGATCAGAAGCGGAGGCGGAACTCGGTGCGGTAAAGCTGGTCGGCGAAGCCGTCGTTGGTCAGGCTGAAGGCCGCACCGAAGCCGATGTCGAAGTTGTCGCAGATCACGACCCGGGCGCCGGGCCCGAGGTAGTGGTACGCTTCGCGGCTGGATTTCACCCGCTCGGGGCCGACGAAGTTGGCCGGGTTGGTCACGAGGCCGTCCTGGAACGCGTAGCCCTGGTATTCGAGCATCGTGATGAACTGCATCGACTTCTTCTGGCACCAGAGGTGGTTGATGCTGGTGTGGTAGTGGAAGACCATGCCGGCCTGGTCCTTGTCGCCGCCGACGGGAATCCACTCGCTGAACTGGCCTTCAAACCAAGTCTTCTGGCCGAGCTTGACCGCGGCGAGCAATGAGGGCTCGAGCGACACGTGGCCGGTGCCAAACCCCTTCGGCGTGCTGCCGATGGGGATGTACGTCCGGAACTGGAACGTGAGCTGCATGAGTTCGCAGTCCACGAACATGGTCTTGGTACCGAGGTTCATGTCGCCCCAGCCGGCGTCGAAGCCGTTGGCTCCGCCCTCGATGAGGCGGTAGGGCATCTCGATGAACATACCGAACGCGCCGGTGGCGGTTTCGTTGTACATCGTGAGTTCGTGGTAGTTGAATTCCTCGGTGCGGTTGGCGGGGCCCTTCCGGCCGATGCGGGCCCACCAGAACTCGTTGCGGTCGGGCATGTTCATCTGCATGCCCATGTTCCAGCCGATCTTCATGTGCGTCTGCGGGCGGGCGTGGTCCGTGAACATGGCCGCGTTGGCCGTGGGCAGCCATTGCGGCTCGTAGCACGGGTCGGGGCAGCACCAGCAGGAGAAGAGGCTGTCGCAGAGCCGGCCGAACTTGGAGGTGTACTCGCAGCCGTCGCCGGCGCACGAGCTGCCGCACCCGCCGCCGCCGCACGAACTGCAGCCGCTGCCGAAGCGGGTCGGGCACTTCCGGCCCGGGGTGCAGTGGCCGGTCGGGCAGCCAGGTGGGCACGGCCCCGCGCCGCCGTCCATTGATCCGGTGATCATCGGCGCTCCGGAGAGCTGGCCGCAGCAGCCCGCCTGGATCAGATTCTTGTCGGCGGGCGGCGTCTTGCCCTCGAGAATCTGCTGGGCGTAGTTCGGCAGCGGGCCCTCGGGGGCGTCTTGTGCCCCGGCCCAGCCTGCGCCGGCGGCGAGCGTAACCGCGGCGGCGACCCACGAGCGAATCCGGCCTTTGCGGCATCGAGTGTCGAACATGCCGACATCCCCCCAAATCATCAGCGGGCAGCGCGACCCGCGCCGGCCCGTCCAGTATCGCAATCCTGCGTACCTTACCCATCGGCTGTTAGACTGCGCCGTCTTTGACGAAAACCGCATCTTTGCCTGTTTGCCCGGTCGGCGCGGTTGCCGCGGATGGCGCATCTATAGGAGAGAATCACACCGGCCCTAAACCGCGCACGATCCGCACAGGTCCGAAACTCCCCCCGACCGACAAAATCGCGCCTCTTCTCAAGATTGCTACGATCGAACGCCGAAGGTAGAGGCAGAGCAGGTTGCGCGGCCGGCGCGGTTCAGCCCGTCCGCGACCTCCGGGGGGAGGCGAGAAAGCCATGAAGGGACGCAAGTGGATTTGGATCGGCCTGATGGGGCTGGCCTGCCCGACCGGGGTATTCGCACAAGGCCCGGCCGGGATCGCGGCCGCGGCCGGGGCCGTGCCGGCGGGCGTGCCCGCGGCCGTGCCGGCCGAGCCCACCACGCTCTGGTCCTTCCTGGGCATCTCCAAGAAGCAGAAGGAAGCGTGCCTGCAAAAGAAATGTCAGACGCCGTGCGGCCAGCTCATGAACAAGGCCGCCATGCCGCTGACGATGTTCACCGGCGGCATCATCCCGCCTCTCTGTAATGGGCTGCCCACGCCAGAGGAGCTGGCGGACAAGGGCGCGGTCGGCGCTGCCGCGGCCATCAAGGCCGAGGAAGCCGGCGCGAAAGCCCGGAAAGCCGCCATGCGGTATCTGGGCACCGTCGATTGCACTCGCTTCCCGGACGCTCAGGACGCCCTGGTGAAGGGCCTCCGCGGCGATACGAACGAATGCGTGCGATACGAGGCGGCACTGGCCCTGGGCAACGGCTGCTGCTGCACCAAAGCGACCATGGAAGCGCTGAGCATTGCCGGCTCGTGCTCCGACCGCGACGGCATGCCCCGCGAATACTCGGACCGCGTTCGTGCCGCATCGATCGCCGCGCTTCAGCGGTGTCTGTCGTGCTACGTCGACCCGAACCCGCCAAAGAAAGATAAGCCGATCGAAGGCAAGGCGGAAGAGAACAAGACGGCCGACGACAAGAAGGCCGAGGAACTGAAGAAGCCGCAGAACAGCGGCGACGACGGCGACGACGAGATCAAGGACGCCAAGACGGAAACGAAGTCCGCCAAGGCCCCGCGCCCCGTGGGGATGGATTACTACGCCCGCATCCACAATGCCCCGCGAAACCAGATCGTCGAAGAGGCGAAACGGGTCGTCGAGAAGTACAACCAGACGGCGTCGGCCCAGGCTGTGCTCAATCGGCAGGTCTCGGTCGCGTCGATCATCAATCAGGCGATGAGCGACAACGCGCCGGTCGCGCCGACAACGATGGTCAACGGCGTGCCGGTGCCGCGGGCCGAGGTGGTCTCCGCCCGACCGCAAAACCTGTGGGACATGATGACCCGCGAGTCGTCGGGCACCGGCGCCGTGATGTCGACGCCGAGCGTGACCGACACCATCGTGAAGTCGACGGCCGAGCCGCCGACGGTGGTGATGAAGGGCGAGCCGCTGCCGAAGTTCGACACCATCGTGAAGAGCGAGCCTCTTCCGAAGCTCGACCCGGTGCCGACGATCTCGAACAAGCCGAAGACGGAGTCGCTGGCGATCACGTCGCCGGACCTGCCGACGCCGAAGACCGGCTCGGCCCTGCCCGCGCCGATCGCGATCAAGAATCTGAGCCCGGCCGAGGTGTTCAACAGCCTGGGCGACGGCCCCGCCCCGCGGACGCGGACACCCGCCGAGTTGGCCGGTCAGCCACGCGGCACGGGCATGAACGTGATCACGACGGGTCCGAGCGTCGTTAAGGAAACGCCGAAGGCGATCGACCGCCCGGCAATCAAGGCCGAGCCGACGCTCGAGCTGCCGAAAGCGGCTGCTGCCCCGATCATCGTCCCGGGCAAGACAGTCGACGTGGCAACTAAGCCGGCGATTCCGACGATTGATCTGCCGAAGCCGACCGAAACGGTCGCGAAGCCGACGGTGCCTACGATCACCATGCCGAAGCCGGCAGAGGTTACCAAGTCGACCGCGCCGACACTCGACCTGCCGAAGCCGGTCGACATGACTGCGAAAGCTCCGGAACTCCCGAAACCGGTCATCGCGGCCAAGCCCGTGGAGCCGGCGAAGATTCCGGACCTGCCCGCGACGCCGGCCGCTGCCCCGAAGGTGGTGGAAGCCGCCAAGCCGGTCGAGACAGCGTCGCCCCTGGCCCTGCGGGCGCTGACCGTGATGACCGATCCGCACCCGACAGCAGTGCGGGAGCAGATCGCCGGCAGCCTCACGGCCGCGGATCTGAAGGGCTGCCCGGAACTGCTGCCAGTCCTGGTCGAAGCCGCCCGCTCGGGCTCCGACGAGGCGACGCGGAAGTACGCCATCCGCGCCATGGTCCGCTGTCAGGCGAACTCCGCCCCGGTGATGAGCCTGTTGGAGAAGCTGACCGACGACCCGAACTCGAACATCCGCGTCGAGGCGGCCATCGGCCTCGCCCGGCTCCGAGTCATCAAGTAAACACCAAGCCCCGCGACACGGCCGAGCCGGCAGCGCCATGTATCAACATGGCCCGACCGACTCGGCCGTGTTTGCGTTTGGTATGCGGCCCGCCATAGGCCAGTAGTATCATGGACTGCGGAACGCGGTCTTAAAAATGTGACGAAGAGCGACTCCATACGCTACGACCGACTGGACGACACCGAGGGGCAGACTCGCGCTATCGGCCGGGCGGTGCTCGATGCGGTCCGGCGGCATGCGTTGCTCGGGCAACCCGTCTGCGGCCTGGAGAACGGCAAGGTCGTGTGGTATTCCCCGGCCGAGACGCTGGCCCGACTCGCCGAAACCGAGGCGGAAGCCACGGTTCCACGTCCGTCTGACTGATTCGACAGGTTCCGGTCCGCCCGCGGCGCGAACCCTTCGGCGAATCTCCGTATCAAAGAAGGTATGTCTGCTTCTGCGCCAGCTATCCGTCGCGGGCTCTCCACGACGGAGGCCCTGATTTTATTCGTCCTGGCGATGGTGCAGTTCACCCACATCGTCGACTTCATGATCGTGATGCCGCTCGGGCCGCAACTCCTCAAGGAGATGCAGCTTTCGACGCGCGAGTTCTCCGTCGTCGTGGCCGCGTACACCGTCGCGGCGGGGCTCGCGTCATTCGCGGCGGCCAACACCCTCGACCGCTACAGCCGCAAGGCCGCCCTGCTCACGCTGTATGCCGGGTTCGGTATCAGCACCTTCGTCTGCGCGCTCGCGCCGAATTTCTGGTGCCTGGTGGCCGCACGCGCGCTGGCCGGGGCGTTCGGCGGCGTGGCCGCGGCGATCGTGTTCACCGTGATCGGCGACGTCTTCATCTACGAGCGGCGCGGGTTCGCCACCGGGATCATCATGTCGGCCTTCTCGCTGGCGTCGATCTTCGGCGTGCCGATGGGGATCACGCTGGCCAAGTCGTACTCGTGGCACATGCCGTTCTACGCGCTGGCGGCGATGAGCGTGCCGGTGTGGGTGCTGGCCGCGATCGCGCTGCCGCCGGGCCGGGGCCACATCGCCGAGGCGACCGCCCGCCGGCCCAGCTTGCGTTCGCTGGCGTTCAATCCCCGGCACATCCGGGCGTTTGCACTTACCGTCGTGCTAGTGATGGGCACGTTCTCCGTGGTGCCGTATCTTGCGACCTACCTCACGCTCAACGTCGGCCTGAATTCCGATCAGCTCAGCCTGATGTACGCCATCGGCGGCGGTTCCACGCTGCTGATCATGGCGCTCGTCGGCCGACTGTCGGACTGGTTCGGCAAGCTGCCTGTGTACCGGGTGACCGCGCTGGCGACGGTCGCCGCCCTGGTTCTCGTGACGCGCCTGCCCGCGGGCCTAAGCCTGCCGCTGACGCTGCTGGCCACGACATTCCTGATGATCACGACCTCGAGTCGAGCGGTGCCGGCCACCGCGCTGATCACGGCGGCGTCGGTGCCGTCCGAGCGCGGCGGGTTCCTCAGCCTGAACTCGGCCGTGCAGCACATGGCCTCCGGCCTCGGCGTGACCGTCAGCGGGTTTCTCGTCACGCAACCGGTGAAAGATGGCCCGCTCGTGGGCTACGACACTGCGGGAGTCATGGCCGGGTCGATCACGCTTCTCAGTATCGTGGTGGCAGGGTGGGTGCGGACGGTGCCGACCGTGCTGCCCGCGGACGAATTGTTGTCGGCCGACACTCCGGACGCCGAGGTCGAGATGTCGGCGTCGTGACGTTCGGGTATTCGAGTTAAACCCACTTCTCCCAAAATGCCGATTCTACCCGCATGAAGTCTCGCCGGGCGAGGGCGGGCGTGCTGCGCAAAGCGGTGGCCATCTGGCTGGGGATCGCGTCGCTGGCCCCGGCCGAGCCGATCACGCTGCCGGCCGCGCTTCGACTCGCCGATGCCCAAGCCCTCGACATCCAGATCGCCCAGCAGAAGGTCGCGGCCGCCGGCGCGGTGTACGACCGGGCCCGCGTGCTGTGGGTGCCCAACCTGCAGATCGGCGGCGACTACACCCGGCACGACGGCCAGATCCAGGACATCCGCGGCACCGTGTTCGGCACCAGCCGCAGCGCGACCTTTGCCGGCCTCGGCCCACAACTCTATCTGCCACTCAGTGAAGCCTGCTTCGCCCCGCTCGCCGCCCGGCAGGATCATCGGGCGCGGATGGCCGAGCAGCGCGCCGCCACACAGGACACGACGCTCTCGGTAGCCGAGTCGTACTTCGGCGTAGTGCAGGCCGGGGGCGAGATCGTGCTGGCCCGCGAAGTGATCGTGCCCGCGGCCCGGGAACTGGTCCGCCGGACGACCGCGCTGAGCGAGGGGCTGACACCCCCGCTGGAAGTGAACCGCGCCCGCGCCGAGTTGGCTCGTCGCGAGGCCGCCGTTGCCACGCTCACCGAAAAGGCGAAGACGGCCACCGCGGAGCTGGCCCGCGTCATCCGCCTCACGCCCGGCGTATCCGTCGAGCCGGCCGAGCCGCCCGATCTACTGGTGACTCTGGTCGAACCCGACCGGACAGTCGATGAACTGATCCCGATCGCGCTCACCGCCCGGCCCGAACTCGCGGCCCGGCAGGCGGTGGTGCAGGCCACGCTCGCCCGGCTCAAGCAGGAGCGCCTTCGTCCGCTGACGCCGAGCATACTGCTTCGCGGCATCTCGACCAGCAACCCCGGCCTCGGCGCGGGCGTGTTCGGCGGCGGTATCAACGGCGACCAGCGTGCATTCAACGCCCGCAGCGACTGGGACGTGCAAATCGTCTGGGAGCTTCAGAACTTCGGTCTCGGCAACCGCGCCCGTGTCCGTGAGCGCAAGGCGGAGTACGACGCCGCCCTGCTCGACGTGTTCCGGACGCAGGACCGCGTGGCCGCCGAGGTGGTCCAGGCCCATGCCGCCGTCGAGGCCGCCCGGCAGCGGATGTCGCTGGCGACCGGCGCACTGGCCGAGGCCCGGGAGTTGGTGTCGCGCAGCATGGAGGGATTAAGCCAGACGCGCCGTGCGGGAGAGTTGATCGTGCTGGTCGTGCGCCCGGCCGAGGCGGTGGCCGCGCTGCAGACCCTCTCGCAGGCCGGCACCGACTATTTCCAGGCGGCCGCGGACTTCAACCGCGCCCAGTTCCGGCTCTACCGGGCGGCCGGTCAGCCGGTCGAATGCCTGCCCGTGCAACTCGATGCCGTTACCATTACCGTGAAGTAGTCGCCCAACCAGTTTACCTGACCGGACCCACCGGACTGATCCGCCTCCGTCGCATGTCGGGCATCATCCGACTCTTCGCCGCGATTTTTCCCTACTTCTCCTCATCCCGCGGTTTATCCAGACTGCCTGATCGGTCAGAATTGCGAGTCGGATCATCAGGAGTAACTCGCCATGAGGCTGGCCACTTTCACACGCGCGCTGCTCGTGCTTGCCGCACTGCCGGGCTTCGCGTCTGCCACGAACTGCGGTGCCTGCGGATACTCAGCGACGGCATTCAGCAGCGGGCAGATCTGCCCGCCCGCCGTGAGCTATCGCGTGAGCTATCAACCCGTGATGCAGGAGCACACGGCGACGGCGTACCGCCCCGTGTACCGCACGGTGATGCAGCAGGAAGCATACACCGTCATGCGGCCGGTCTACGAACAGCACATGCGCGAAGAAGTCGTGCCGTGCACCCGGCCCGTCGTGGAGCAGTACGACGTTCCTTACACCTACACCGTGTCCCGGCCCGTGTACGAACAGCACATGCGGGCCGAGCAGTACGTCGTTCACCGGCCCATGGTGCAGGAATACCAGGTCGCCATCCCCTACACCACCTGCCGCCCCGTGTATGAACAGCACGTCCGCAACGTCTGCTACACCACCTACCGGCCCGTGGTCCAGGAATACCAGGTCGCCATCCCTTACACCACCTGCCGCCCCGTGTATGAACAGCACGTCCGGGCGGTGAACTACATGACCTACCGGACCATGGTGCAGGAGTACCAGGTGCCGCGTTACTACAGCACGTTCCACCCGGTCTACGAGCAGCATGTCCGCCAGGAGTGCTACACGACGCTCCGGCCGATGGTGCAGGAATATCAGGTCGCGATTCCGTACTGCACGATGCGGCCGGAATACCAGACCCACACCTGCTACGTGCCGGTGACCCGCTGCGAGACGATCGTCGAGCCGCGGACGATGACCTACAAGACCACGCACCTCGAGCCGGTCTGGTCGGAAGAGCCGGTCCAGGTCTGCTCGGGCAGCTATGTCACCGAGCGGCACTTCGTGCCCGGCCCGGTGGTCACCCGTTGCGTCCGTCAGCCCGGCTGCTGGACGTTCGACCCGTGCACCTGCACCTCGCGGTACTGCCCTGGCCCCGTGACGCAGGAGCAGGTCCAGTGCCCCGGCCGGTGGGAATGCCGGAGCACCTGGGTGCCGACGGTCGAGACGCGGATGGTGCGGAAGTGCCACTACGTCTGCCGGGAGCAGTGCCACACGCAGACCTACAACACCTGCCGGGTGGTGGCCCGCACGGAGTACGTGCCGCAGCAGTACACGACCTGCCGGATGGTCGCCGAGCAGCACGTCCGTTACGAAACCCGTCGGCAGTGCTATTCGGTGCCCGAGCAGCACGTGCGTCAGGTGCCGTACACGACCTGCCGGATGGTGCGTCAGGACCATTGCGAGATGATCCCGATGCGTCGGTGCTACACGGTGCCGGAATGCCACACGCGGATGATCCCGTACACGACCTGCCGGATGGTGCCCGAGCACCACGTCCGCTATGAAACCCGACGCCACTGCTACACCGTGCCGGAACAGCACGTCCGCCAGATTCCTTACACCACTTGCCGGATGGTGCCCGAGCACCACGTCCGCTATGAAACCCGACGCCACTGCTACACCGTGCCGGAGCAGCATGTCCGCCAGATTCCTTACACCACCTGCCGGATGGTGCCCGAGCACCACGTCCGCTACGAGACCCGCCGGCACTGCTACAGCGTGCCGGAGTGCCACACGCGGATGATCCCGTACACGACCTGCCGGATGGTCTGCGAACAGCGGACGGCCTGCCGTCGTGAGTGCCGGGTGCGGTACGTGACGGAGTACCAGCGGTACTGCCGGCCGTACACCACCTGCCGGATGGAACCGGTTTGCATGACGCGGTGCGTGCCGGTAACGACCTGCCACATGGAGGCCTACTGCGTGAAGTACCAGACCTGCCGGTACATCCCGATCTGCACGCCGGTCTGCCAGCCCGTCTGCCCGCCCCCGGCGTGCGTGACCTGCTGGAAGGCCAACCTCCACCAGCGGCTCTCTGGCCTGTTAAGCTGCGGCAACGACTGCGGTAACTAAGTCAGGCGAACGCAATCGATACCCCTCGAAGCCCGCGGACGCTCTCCGCGGGCTTCTTTCGTTCGCGGGCGGGGTGCCGAGTACCAGGTGTCAGGAGAAGAGGTCGGAGGTCAGAGGACGGAGGACGGAGGACGGAGGCTGGAAAAGAAGGTGTCAAGGGCAATTGGAGTTCTTCGTCTGGCGGAGAGCGGATAGCGGAACGCGGGAAGCGGACATAGAACATCAGCCATGGCCACGAACAGTTCACCATTGCCGCAGAGCGACCACCCGCGGATTCGCGTCGGGGCGGTGAACTACCTCAATACCAAGCCATTGATCTACGATCTGGCCCGGCTTGCGCCGGAGGCTGAGGTCGTACTGGATCTGCCGAGTCGGCTCGCCGACCGGTTGGCGGCCGGGGAGTTGGACGTCGCGCTGATCCCGGTGGTCGAGTATCTGCGGGCCGGCGTCTACCGCCATGTGCCGGACATCGCCATCGCGACCCGCGGCCCGGTGCTCAGCGTCACGCTGTTCAGCCGGGTGCCGTGGTCGGAGATCCGCAGCATCGCCCTCGACGAAGGCTCGCGGACCAGCGTCGCGCTCACGCAGGTGATCAGCCGATTCCGCTATGAGGTCATGCCCCGGCTCGAGCCGTTCGCGATCGATGCGGACCCCGACCAAGTGACGACCGACGCGGTGCTGCTGATCGGCGACCGGGCGATGCACGCCTGCCTGCCGGGCTTCGGGCACGCGTACGACCTCGGTGAAGAGTGGACACAGTGGACCGGCCTGCCCTTCGTCTTCGCCGTGTGGGCAGTCCGCCCCGGCGTCGAACTCGGGGCGGTCGAGCAGGCCCTGCACGAAGCGAAGCAACTGGGCCTGCGGAATGCCGGGCCGATCGCCGCGGTCGAGGCGCCCTGTCTCAAGCTGGGTGCGGGCTTCTGCCGGCGGTATCTCGAAACGATCCTCAGTTATGATCTGGGCGAGCGCGAACTCGCGGGCCTCCGGCACTTCGCCGGGCTGGCTGCCGCGATCGGGCTCGTCCCCCGGGAGGCGTGTGCGCATGACCTCGGTCGATGCGATCTTGTCGAAAGCCGTTGACGGCCAGCGGATCACCGCCGACGAAGCGGTCCAACTGTTCGACGCCGATCTGATCAAGCTGGGTCGAGCGGCCGACGCCGTCACGCGCCGGCTCCACCCCGAGAACTACCGCACGTTCAACATCGACCGGAACATCAACTTCACGAACGTCTGCGCCGCCGTCTGCGACTTCTGCGCCTTCTACCGCAAGGCCACCGACGAAGACGCCTACCTGCTGCCGCGCGAGGAACTCTACAAAAAGATCGAAGAGACCATCGCCCTGGGCGGCGATCAGGTCCTGATGCAGGGCGGCAACCACCCGAAGCTGACGGTCGAGTGGTTCGAAGACCTCTTCCGCGACCTGCGGGCCCGCTACCCGAGAGTCAATCTGCACGCGCTGTCGTCGTCCGAAATCTGGCACATGCACAAGGTCAGCAAGATACCGCTGCGCGAGGTGCTGGAGCGGCTCAAGGCCGCGGGCCTGGGCAGCCTGCCGGGCGGCGGAGCCGAGATCCTCGTCGACCGCGTCCGCTCGGCCATCACCCAGAACAAGGTGATGACCGAAGACTGGCTCGAGATCCACCGCATCTGGCACTCGATGGGGATGCGCTCGACGGCCACGATGATGTTCGGCCACATCGAGACGCTGGCCGAGCGGATCGAGCACCTCCAGCGACTCCGCGACCTTCAGGACGAGACCGGCGGCTTCACAGCGTTCATCTGCTGGACGTTCCAGCCCGGCCACACGATGGCCCACATGCCCGAAGTCGGGGCCCATGAGTACCTGCGCACGCAGGCCATCGCCCGGCTCTTCCTCGACAACATCCCGAACATCCAGAGCAGTTGGGTGACGCAGGGCGCGAAGGTGGGCCAACTCGCGCTGCTCTACGGCGCGAACGACATGGGCAGCCTGATGATCGAGGAAAACGTCGTCGCCGCCGCCGGCACGGTGTACCACCTGACGCTCGAAGAAATCAAGCGGGCCATCCGCGAACTGGGCTACGAACCGCGCCAGCGGAACGTCTTCTACCAACTCATCGACGAGAAAGCCCCGACGATCGCGAAGCCAGCCACGAGCGGAAGAAGCCTGCCGGTGGTGTCGGTGACGTGAGGGGGCGCAGATCGTCTTTTTCCTGTTCATGCATGTCCCCTGTACCTCAGTTCATTCCTTCATGGTTGCTGCCCTTTCGTTGCGGGAGTTTCCTCGCCATTCGCATGTCTCGTCACCACATGGTCAATCATTGACCGGATGGGAAATCGGCTTTCCGCTCCAGCTTTCGGAATGCGGATCTGACCCGTACTAAACATGGCCACAATTCGCATTAGTACGGCAATGTTCCGAATTCTTTTCGACCTGTTCTCGTCATGAAACCGTGACGTTTTGTTCTGTTGATTGCTCGTGATCTCGCGACAATGTGATTCAGTTCGCTTGGCGCGCTGTTTGCTCAAGAGCTTTTTGATCAGGCTTGTAACTCGCATCAACTCATCTGGAGACTTATGCAATGTCCAAGCGCCATCGCAAGACCGTCGTCACCCAGGATCTGTCGAAGAAGTTGTCTTCGAGTTGGCGTTCACGGCTGAACCTCTGCCGCTTTGAAGATCGTTGCGTACCCGCCGGGCTGCCACTCGGGCCGCAATTTTTCGTCGCGCCGACTTATGGCGTCCCCGAGAGCACTCCCGCAGTCGCGGTGGTGAACCCTGCCGGCGATTTCGTGGCCAGTTGGCAGAGCTTTGACCAAGACGGAAGCGGATTCGGCGTGTTCCTCCAGCGATTTCAACAGGATGGTACACCGGTCGATACTGCCCCCGTACTGGTCAACGCGAAGTTGACTCATGGCGATCAGACCAGTCCCTCGATTTCGACCGACGGGAATGGAAACTTTGTTATTGCCTGGCAGAGTGAACCGGTCGGCGGCGGAACTACGGACATTTACTTTCGTATGGGAGACTTTGCAACCGGTCTCCGCTTCGGTGACGAACAACTGGTCAACGTAACAACGACCGGAACTCAGCAGAAGCCGGCCGTGTCGATGGATTCGAACGGGAGTTTCGTCATCGCGTGGGAGACCGATCAGGCGGCGGGCGGCGATTGGGACATCTACGATCGGTTCGGCACGCTGGCAGGCGGACTGTTGCCTGGTGAGAACGCAGTCGCAGTCGGAGAAGGCGCACACCGCGCGCCCGCGGTCGATCTCACAGCACTCGATGGTCCGGGCAATGGACAATTGGTGGTCGTGTATCAGGGTCCTGGCGCGTCATCGGAAGGCGAACCCGGCGTCGACCTGTTTGCCAACCTGTACCAGTACACGCCAGCCTTCGCCACGGTCACGCCATCCAAGACTGCGATCGCCGTCAATGCCGTGACGGATCACGATCAGGTGACGCCGGCCGTGGCGATGGATTCCACCGGTCAGTTCGTCGTGGCGTGGGAGGCGTCCGGCCAGCAGGGTAGCGGCTCGGATGTGTTTGCCCGGAGATTCAATGCCCAGGGCGTTCCGACCGACATGTCGGAGTTCCTTGTCAATGTGGTTACTTCCGGCCCCCAACGCGCGCCTGATGTCGCCGCCGATGCGGCTGGTAACTTCCTTGTTGCCTGGCAGAGCGTACAGGAGGACGGTATCAGCTGGAGTGTCCAGGCCCGGCCTTACAGCGCGGGTGGTCAGGCCATCTCCGCGCCGTTTCTTCTCAACGATCTGATTCAGCAGGGACCGCAGACCAGCCCCGCACTGTCCATGGCATCAAACGGGCAGGCCGTTGCCCTCTGGCTGGGACCTCAGATTGCGGAACAGGGTGATGAGGGCGCGGGAGGACACAAACCCGGTGTTCATGCCCACAGGCTCTCGAACGCCGGGCAGACCGAGATCGGTAACGAGTTCCTCATTGCAATCACATCGGGGATTGAAGAAGCGCCCGCGCCGGCGACCATTGACTCGCACGGCAACTTCGTCGTCGTCTGGCAGAGCTATCAGGATGCCAGCGATACGAGCGGATTCGGCGTGTACGCCCAGCGGTTGGACAATCACGGAATGCCAACTTCGCCCGCCTTCCTTGTGAACAACACCACGACCGGTTATCAGTCCAACCCGGCCGTTGCCGGGAACGGTGTCGGCAACCTGGTCGTTGTGTGGCAGAGCGAAACCCAAAGCGATAGCGGCTATGACATCTTCGCCCGCGTTTACGGCACTGGCGGCGAACCGCTCGGACCGGAGTTCCGCGTCAACACCTTCCAGACGGGTCGCCAAACCAATCCGACTGTGGCCATGGACGGTGGCGGGGACTTCATAGTCGCCTGGCAGAGCGAAGGACAGGATGGCAGCGGCACAGGTATTTACGGCCAGCGATTCGCTGTCGACGGCACACCTGTCGGAACCGAATTCGCCGTCAACACGTTTACAGCCAATGACCAGGTCAGCCCTCAGGCGGCCATGAACAAAGCGGGTGAGCTCGGCATCGTTTGGGTCAGCGATCATCCCGCTGTGACTGACCCGAATGACACCGAAAAGAGCATATTCGTCCGCTGGTACAACGCCGCTGGTATAGCAGTGGGGCCAGAATTCCCTGCTAATGTCTACGTCAAAGATGCTCAGGAATATCCGGGCATCGGTTTGGACATGAACGGGAACATGGTCGTCACGTGGCAAAGCATCAATCAGGAAAAGAATCAGGGTGTCACTGACGGCACTTCGTGGGGAGTCTACGCCAGGCAGTTCCGACCCGACGGTTCATCGCCTCAGACCTCCGAATTCCTCGTGAATTCAACTGTGGCCGGGCCGCAGCGGTTCCCGTCCGTCGGCGTTGACGCGGCCGGCCGGTTCAACATCATCTGGCAGAGCAATCATCAGGACGGCAGCAGCTGGGGAATCTACCAGCGTCAGTTTCAGGCCGATGCCACGCCCGAGACAGGCGAGCAACTCGTCAATACGTGGACGGAAGGGCCGCAGATCCTCCCGGTTGTCGCCCGCGCACCGGGTAGCGACTACGGTGTATTCTGGCTTGGCTCGGGGACGAACCACACCGAAGGTGTTCAAGGTCGCATTTACCGGGTCAACTCAGACTATCTAGTCGCCGGTGCCGGCACGGGCGGCATGCCACTCGTGCAGCAGTACAACGTGGACGGAACACTCCACCGAACCATCACGGCCTACGACGAGAGTTTCCGCGGTGGCGTCCATGTTGCCACCGGCGACATCACCGGCGACGGCATCCCCGATGTCATTACCGGCGCGGGCGAGAACGGCGGGCCCCATGTCCGCGCTTTCGACGGCGTAACGGGCAACCTCATCCGTGACTTCTTCGCCTATGATGCCAGCTTCCGTGGCGGCGTCTTCGTGGCCGCCGGTGATGTCAACTTCGACGGCATCGCCGACATCATCACCGGGGCCGGTTACGGCGGTGGCCCCCACGTCCGGGTGTTTGACGGTAACGATGCACGCATGGTTCAAGAGTTCTTCGCTTACAGCCCCTCATTCCAGGGCGGCGTGTCCGTCGCGGTTGGTGATGTCACCGGCGATGGCGTCGGGGATATCGTCACGGGCGCAGGCCGCTCGGGCGGTCCGCACGTCAGGGCATTCAGCGGCGCTAACCTGAGTCTGGTCCGCGACTTCTTCGCCTACGACGCCAGCTTCCGTGGCGGGGTCTTCGTCGCGGCAAGTGATGTCACCGGCGATGGAGTCGCTGACATCGTGACGGGAGCGGGCGAATCCGGCGGTCCACATGTCAGGGCGTTTGATGGCACCAATCTCAAACTGGTCAGCAACTTCTACGCGTACTCCGCGAGCTTTACTGGGGGTGTGCGCGTCGCGACCGTCGACCTCGACGGCGACCGGGTCTGGGAAATCGCGACCGGCCCCGGTCAGGGTGGGAGCCCCGACGTGAGGTTCTTCGCACCGACGACCGGCCGCCTGCTGGAAGAGAAGTTCGTCTTCGATCCGGAATTCCTCGGAGGTGTCTGGGTCGGCTGATCAAGGATCGAACCATCAACGTAAACGGCTCCGGGCGCGCTCAGGCCCGGGGCCGTTGTTCGTTTCCGGGGCTGACGAGGGACGAGAAGACCGTCCTTTGATCCCGCCGCGTCCCGGGCCAATCGCTAAACTTTTCTTGGCCCCCGTAAATTGACGAGGCTCCCCGCATGGCCCGGTCGTTCCGCACGTTTACCGTTCTGCCGCAGCTTCCCGAGCGGCTTCAAGCCCTGCACCGGCTCGCCTACAACCTCTGGTGGTGCTGGCACCCCGAAGCCTGGGAGCTGTTCAACCGCGTGGATTCCGACAAGTTCGCCGAACTCGATCACAGCCCCGTCCGCCTCATCGGGTCGATCTCCCAGCAGCGCATCCGCGAACTCGAGCACGACGACGGCTTCCTCGCCCACCTCGACCGCGTGGCCGGCAAGCTGGGGCAATACCTCGCGGCCAAGACGTGGTACCAGGACACCTACGGCTCGCTGCCGTTCAACTGCGTCGATCGGCCGTGCGTCGCCTACTTCTCCATGGAGTTCGGCATTCACGAGTCCGTCCCGGTCTATTCGGGCGGCCTCGGCGTGCTGGCCGGGGATCACCTCAAGAGCGCGTCCGACCTCGGCATTCCGCTCGCCGGCGTCGGCATCATGTTCCGCGAGGGCTACTTCCGCCAGTACCTCAATCCCGACGGGTGGCAGCAGGAGCGCTACCCCGAGAACGACTTCACCACCCTGCCGCTCATCGCCGAGCACGCGGCCGACGGCTCGCCGCTGCTCATCCCCGTGCCGCTCCCCGGCCGGACGGTCCAGTGCCGGGTCTGGCGCATCCAGGTCGGCCGGATTCCGCTCTACCTCCTCGACACCAACATCCCGCAGAACGCGCCCGAAGACCGCGCCATCACCGCACAACTCTACGGCGGCGACAAGGAAAACCGGATCAAGCAGGAGATCGTGCTGGGCGTCGGCGGCTACCGGGCGCTCCGCGCGCTCGGCCGGGAGCCGCTCTTGTGTCACCTCAACGAGGGCCACTCGGCCTTCTGTGCCCTCGAGCGCATCCGCATCCTGATGGACGAGAAAAAGCTCGACTTCGCGACGGCCCGTGAACTGGTGAAGGCGGGCACGGCCTTCACGACGCACACGCCCGTCCCGGCCGGCAACGAAGTCTTCGGTGCCGACCTCGTTCTCAAATACCTCGCCGAACCGATGGCCTCGCTCGGCCTCGACCGCAAGTCGTTCCTCGCCCTGGGCCGGCAGAACCCCGACGACGAGACCGAAGCGTTCGGCATGACCGTGCTCGCGCTCAAGCTCGCCAACACCGCCAACGGCGTCAGCCAGCTTCACGGCGAAGTGAGCCGGAAGATGTGGCAGAAGCTCTGGGCCGACCTTCCCGCCCGCGAAGTGCCGATCTCCGCGATCACCAACGGCGTCCATACCCGTAGCTGGCTGTCGCCCGAGACTGCCCTGATTTACGACCGCTACCTCGGCGTGCAGTGGGAAGAACGCCCGACCGACTACGCCATCTGGAAGCGCGTCGACACCATCCCCGATACCGAACTCTGGCGCACGGCCGAGCGGGCCCGCAGCCGACTTGTCCACTTCGCCCGCGAACGGCTCAAGTTGCAGCTCACCCGTCGGGGCGCGCCGCCGGCCGAGGTCGCCAAGGCCGGCGAGGTACTCGACCCCGAAGCGCTCACGATCGGGTTCGCCCGCCGGTTTGCGACGTACAAGCGCGGCTCGCTGCTCTTCAAGGACGTCGAGCGGCTGGCGCGGATCGTCGGCCACAAGGCCTGGCCGGTGCAGTTCATCTTCGCCGGCAAGGCCCACCCCCACGACACCGAGGGGAAGAAGGTGATCGCCGAGGTCGTGCACATGGCCAGGCGTGCCGACCTGCGCATGCACGTGGTTTTCCTTGAAGACTACGACATGAACGTGGCCCGCATCCTCGTGCAGGGCTGCGACGTCTGGCTGAACAACCCCCGCCGGCCGCTCGAAGCGTCGGGCACCAGCGGCATGAAGGTGGCCATGAACGGCGGCCTGAACTGCAGCGTGCTCGACGGCTGGTGGGTCGAGGGCTACCAGCACGACAACGGCTGGGCCATCGGCGCGGGCGAAGAGTATGCCGACCTCGCGTTCCAGGACGACATCGAAGTCCGGGCCATCTACGAACTGCTCGAGCAGGAGATCGTGCCGACGTTCTACAACCGCGGGACCGACGGCGTGCCGCGGGAATGGGTCCGCCGGATGAAGCGCGTGATCCGCACGCTCGTGCCCATGTTCAATACCAACCGCATGGTGCAGGAGTATGTCGAGAAATGTTACCTGCCCGGCTGCCTGCGCCAGCACGGCCTCGCGGCCGACGGCGGCAAATCGGCCCTCGAACTGGCCCAATGGCGAGCCCGGCTCGGGAAGGCCTGGCCCGGCGTAAAGGTCGATGCCGTGGATGCGACCGAGCGGGCGGTGCTCAAGGTCGGCGGGCAACTGAACGTGACGGCCGCGGTCGATCTGAACGGCCTCGGCACCGAAGACGTGGCCGTGCAGTTGTTCCACGGCCCGCTCGATAACGACGGCCAGGTGCAGAACGCCAGCGTGACGGCAATGCAACCGGTCGAGCAGTCGGGCCGCCGCTGGGCGTTCCGCGGCACGGTGAACTGCCAAGCCAGCGGTCAGTTCGGCTACGCCGTGCGCGTGCTCCCGCGCCACGCCCTGCTGCCACACGTGTACGAACCGGGGCTGGTGACGTGGGGGTAGAGGATTTGGGGGCGAACGAACCCGGGTCGCCGTGGTAAACTGGTGCCATGTCAACAGTAGCCGAGTCCGGTCCACTGGAAGCGACGGCCACGTCGATCGTGAAGACGCCCGACGTCTGCGGCGGCCGGGCCCGCGTGGCCGGCACCCGAATCCGGGTGCAGGACATCTACATCTGGCATGAACTTCAGGGTCGGACAGTCGACCAGATCGTCGCGTCGTTCCCGCAGTTGTCGCACGCCCGGGTGCATTGCGCGCTAGCCTACTTTTTCGATCACATGGATGAGATCCGAACGCAGATGTCCGGCGACGAGACTTTCGTCGCCGCATTGAAAGCGGAAATCGGACCGGGGCTGGTGGCGCGGAAGCTGGCTTCCCGCGACGAGTGATGGTGTAACTCTGTCCCGGGCTATCGTCGCCATGTCCAAGACGATTCGATTCCATCTCGATGAAAACGTCGATCCCGCGATAGCGGCAGGTTTGTCTGCCCGCGGCGTCGATGTCACAACAACGGAATCCGCAGGGCTGACCGGCGCTGGCGATCGGGAGCAATTGGATTACTGCCGGGCTACCGGCCGCGTACTCTTTACGATGGATACCGACTTTCTCGCCATCGCCGCCATTTCCAAGGATCACCCGGGCATCGTTTTCGCTCACCAGAATCAGACATCAGTTGGAAGAGCCGTTCGAGGTCTGTTGACCATCTGGGAGATCATTGAAGAGTCTGAGATCCGGGGAGTCTTGGAGTTTCTGACATAGCGGTATCCCGATGGCGTCTTCGCGCACTTCGTAGCCGTAGTCGCGCGAATACGGCCTCACGTTCACCGCTCGCCGCCGCGCTCCGCTGCGCGTCGCGGCTAACCTCCCACTCTTACTTCTGCATTCTGCAATCTGAATTCTGCAATCGTTCCACGTCCCTCGGTCTTCACAGCGCTGGTAATATCTAAGAAAATGCCCTTGACACCCGGAGCGGGTCAGGGCATGGTCCCGGCCCGACCTCGGGGGAGGTCGCGCCGCAGCGACGGGGGAGACGTGCGATGACCGCATTCGGCAAGATACTTGCGTTTTTGAACCTCATCTTTGCGGTGTTGACCGGCGGCCTCATCGGCATGGTCTACCTCACACGGACGAACTGGCAGCAGGCCTACACGGCCGTCCAGAACAAGGCCCAGGCGGCCAACGTCGCCTACCAGCAATTGCTCGCCGACGAGATGTCGCAAGTCCGGGCCAAGGACCAGCAGGCCCAGGCCGCCTTAGCCCAAGTCAACGAAAAGGACAAGCAACTCGCCGCTGCCCGCGCGGAAGTCGAGCAGGCCAAGGGTCAGCTCGAAGCCGCCAAGCGGTCGAACGATAAGGCCTCGGAAAACGTCACCAACACCACGACCGAAATCGAACGCCGGCGGGCGGAAGTGAAGCAGCTTCAGGAGACGCTGATGGCGCGGGAAACCCGCGTCCGCGACCTCGAAGCCCAGCTCACGAAGGTCCGCGATGAGGCGGTCAACAACAAGCTTCAGTACGACTCGCTCAAAGAGAAGTTCGCGACGATGATGGCCCAGTATGAAGACTCGACGAAGCAACTGGCGGCCTTCGCGGCTGCCGGCCTCTCCGTGCCGCGGGCCGGCACCAAGGCCGTGCCGCCGGAACAGGTGCGTGGCACGATCAAGGCGGTCGACGGGAACCTGGCGACGATCAGCATCGGCACCGACGCCGGCGTGAACAAGGACAACATTCTGTACATCTACCGGCTCTCGCCGCAGGCCGAGTACATCGGCCGGCTGACCATCCTGTCGGCCACGTCGTTCGAGGCCGTCGGCCGGATCGAAACCGCCCGCCGGCAGGCGACGGTCAAGCCGGGTGACGAAGTGGCGAGCCAGATTACCACGAAGAAATAACAGGGGGCACCCCGATGGCGACCCGCACGCGCAGCAAGTACGACGAAGTGGATGCCGCTCCCCGGAGCGATGCCTATACGGGGCTGCTGGCCCTGTCACTGATCGCGATGATCGCGAGCTGCGTGATCCTGTACCTGGATTACGCCCAGTACGGCAACACGAAGGCGCCCGCGCCGAACATCCCGCCGGTGACGAAGCCGCAGCCGGCGGCCAACCCGTCGGCCGCCGCCCCGGCAACTGCCCCGCGTGAGTTGGCCGCGATCGACGCGATACCGCTCGACACGCCGACCATCCGCGTGCCCGAGCCGATCACCCCGGTGAAGGGCGAAGCCCCGGCCGACGAAGGCCCCGCGCTCATCCCGCCGCAGTAACGCGGCGCCGCCACAGACCACTCGTGCGGGTCGGCCGGGCTTCACCGGACCGGCCCGCGTTCGTTTCACCCTCCTCCTACCGCCATGCTCTGCCTCCTTATCCTTCTGCCGATCGCCGTCGACCGCGCGGATGCCGACCGCGGACCCGTCCGCATCGGCCCGCCGCTCGTGCACGAATTCCGGCTGACCAACCACGGCGCGACGCCGGTGGAGTTGCTCGGTGCGAAATCGACCTGCGGCTGCCTCGCCCCGAAGCTGGATCGCACCCGGCTGAGCCCGGGCGAGTCGGCAACGCTCGCGGTCGAGGTCAACACGCTGAGCCAGCCGGCCGGGCCGGTCGCCTGGACCACGACAGTTCGTTGGCGTAGTGCCGAGGGCGAGGGCGACACGCCGGTGATACTCCGCGCCACGCTGATCTCCGAAGTAACTGTCGAGCCGGCCGCGCTGGCGTTTCACGTCCGCCGGGCCCGCTCCACCGATGTGATCATCACCGACAAGCGGGACAAACCGTTCCGCGTGACCGCCTCGGGCGCGAACGTCGCGGGGTTGACGACGGAACTCCGCGCCGGTCCCGATGCACGGAGTCACATCATCCGGGTGACGGCCTCGGCCGACGCACCGGCCGGGACGACACAAAGCGTCGTCTGGCTGACCACCGACGACCCGGCCTACCCGCAGATCCGCGTGCCGGTGACGCTGCACGTGCCGGCGAAGACCCGAGTTGTCGCCTCGCCCTCGACGGTATTCCTCAATGGCACCAGCCCTGTCCGAATTCTGCTGCGCGATCCGGAAGGACAACCGGTGCGCATCGAGCGCGTGGATGTTGATGGGCCGGTCGCAGCGACTGTCGCCAGCGCGATCGTGACGGTACAAGCCGACGCGAAAAAGTGGGACGGGCAGCCGGCCGGTGCGAAGATCTCCATCCGCATCGCGGGACCCGTCGCCGAAACTGTCTTTGTGAATATCGACTTGCGATAATAGGTCGTTGCAGTCCTCATTTCGGTCGGCACAATCGGCATTGGGTATCCGACAAGTGTGCGCCTGTTTGCTAGGCGACCGTCCTGCGGTTAGCTAAAAGAACGGTGCGGCGTTGCCTCTCCGCATCGCTCGCGAGGGGCGTCGTTTGCCGCAGATCTTCCACCCGAGTTTCAACACCGTCTCGAAGGTGACCATCTTCGGCGCGGTGTTCTTCCTGGCCGCGGGCGGCGTGGCCGTGGCGGCGTTCATCCGCTCAGGCTACGCGACCAACGCCGGGATCACCCGCGATCAGCCGGTGCCGTTCTCACACCAGCAGCACGCCGGCGCGCTCGGCATTGATTGCCGATACTGTCACACCTCCGTCGAAAACTCCCCCTATGCCGGCATGCCGCCGACGAAGACGTGCATGAACTGCCACCAGCAGATCTGGGTGGGCAGCGACATGCTCGCTCCGGTGCGCGACAGCTACAAGTCGGGCAAGTCGATCGAGTGGAGCCGGGTCCACCGCGTCGCCGATCACGTCTACTTCGATCACAGCGTCCACGTGGCCAAGGGCGTGGGCTGCACGACCTGTCACGGCCCCGTCGGCGAAATGCAGCTCATCTGGCAGCACGGTTCGCTGCTCATGGAGTGGTGCCTCGAGTGCCACCGCGCCCCCGAGAAGTTCGTCCGCCCGCGTGACAAGGTCTTCGACCTCGATTGGAAGACCACGGGGTCCGAGCAGAAGGAACTCGGGGCAAAGCTGAAAGAGGAGTACGGGCTCAAGAGCATGATCCACTGTTCGACGTGCCACCGATGATCGAGTTGCCGCTAGTCGAGGTCGCGACACCGCCCGAGTTCTGGAAATCGCTCGGCGAGCGGGACGGCGCACGATTGGACCCGCGCGAGTTCGCGCCCGGAGCGGGGCTGCCCGACTTCGACCGCCGAACCTTTCTTGGCCTGATGGGCGCGTCGCTCGCGCTGGCCGGGGCGGGCTGCGGCCGACAGACTCCCGAGAAGATCGTCCCTTACGTCAAATCACCCGAGAAGACGATCCCGGGCAAGCCGCTCTATTACGCCACCGCCATGCCGCAACCGGGCGGCGCAGTCGGGCTGATGGTCGAGAGCCACGAAGGCCGGCCAACGAAGATCGAGGGCAACCCCGCCCACCCCGCCAGCCTCGGGGCGGCCGGCGCAATCGAGCAGGCCGCGGTGCTCGGGCTTTATGATCCTGACCGTGCGAAGGCCCTGACGCACTTCAGCCGGGTCACGGGCTGGAACGATGCGCTCGATCAACTCCGCAAGGAACTCGCCGGGCTGGTGTTGAACAAGGGCAAGGGCTTCGCCCTGCTCACCGGCGGGGTCAATTCGCCGACGCTGGCGGCCCAGATCGCGGACTTGTTGAAAGCGATGCCGCTGGCGAAGTGGTACGTCCACGAGCCGACCGTGCCGGGCTTCGCCCACGAGGGCGCGAAAGCCGCGCTCGGCAAGCCGGTCGATCTCGTTTACCGCCTCGCCGAAGCTGATGTGATCGTGTCGCTCGACGCCAACTTCCTGGCCGAGGGGCCGAACCACCTGCGCCACGCCCGGGAGTTCGCGACCCGTCGCAATCCATCGGGCAACATGAACCGGCTGTATGCCGTCGAAGCGATGCCGACGCCCACCGGCATGGTGGCCGACCACCGGCTTCCGCTCCGGCCCGGCCGGATGGACGAGTTCGTGGCCGCGCTCGCGGCCCGCCTCGGCGTGCTGCCCGGCCCGGCCAACGTCGCCGACCCGAAGGCGTCGAAGTTCATCGACGCGGTCGCCGCCGACCTCAAGAAGAACGCCGGCCGGTCGCTCGTGATCGCGGGGCCGTACCAATCGCAGGCCGTGCATGCACTCGCCATCGCCATCAACGACAAGCTCGGCAACTTCGGGAAGTCAGTAGTCGCCATCGACCCGGTCGACGCCCGACCCGCCGGCGACGCGACCCTGACCAACCTCGCGCAGGCGATGGACCGCGGCGAGGTGGACACGCTGCTCATCCTGAGCGTGAATCCGGTTCACACCGCGCCGGCCGGCCTCGACTTCGCGGGCAAGCTCGCCAAGGTCCGCCTGCGTATCCGCCTCGGGCTTTACGAAGACGAGACCGGCTGTCTGTGCGACTGGCACATCCCCGAGGCGCACTTCCTCGAAAGCTGGAGCGACGCTGTCGGGCCGGACGGCACCGCGAGCATCATTCAGCCGCTCATCGCGCCGCTGTACGAAGGCAAGTCGGCCCACGAAGTTCTGTCCGCGTTCCTCAGCACGGCGACGACCAAGCCGGCCCAACTGCCCGGCGTGCCGTCCGAGTGGAAGTCGTGGCGGACGCGCGAAATTGTCCGCGACTACTGGCGGGCCTGGCACAAGTCGAAGAACGTGTCCGAGAGTTTCGAGGCGTTCTGGCGACGGGCCGTCCACGACGGCGTGGTGGCCGGCACCGCCCGGGAACCGCTCACGGTCCGCGCTCAGTCAGTGAAAGCGCCCGCACCCGGGCCCAAGCCGGCCGGGCCGGAGTTGATCGTCCGGCCTGACGCCGTGCTCCGCGACGGCCGGTTCGCCAACAACGGCTGGCTGCAGGAATTGCCGAAGCCACTCACCAAGATCACTTGGGACAATGCCGCGATCGTGAGCCCGGCGACCGCCCGCACGCTGGGCATCGCACCGGGTGAAGGCCCGCACGGCGGCAACCACGGCGAACTGCTCACTGAACTCGTCGAATTGACGGCCGGCTCACGCAAGCTGCGAGCCCCGCTGTATGTCCTGCCCGGGCACCCGGACGATGCCGTGACGCTGCACCTCGGCTACGGCCGGGCGAAGACTGGCAAAGTCGCCGACGGCGTGGGTGTCAACGCCAACGAACTCTGCCCGACCGAAGATTCGTGGTCCGGGCAGACCGTCGACATCCGGCCGACCGGCGTCCGGTTCACGCTCGCCTGCACGCAGACGCTCTGGAGCATGCAGGGCCGGGACCTCGTCCGCCTCGCCACGCACGAAGATTACAAGAAGGACCCGGCTTGCCCGCCGCACCAGGCCGGAGGGCACGGTGCACACCTGCCGCACGTCGAAGGGATGGACGAGCTTTACACGAACCCGCAGGTCGGCGGACCGAACCAGTGGGGCATGTCGGTCGACCTCGGCGCGTGTAACGGGTGCGGCAGTTGCGTCATCGCCTGTCAGGCCGAGAACAGCATCCCCGTCGTCGGCAAAGACTCCGTCACCCGCGGCCGGGAGATGGCGTGGATGCGCATCGACCGCTACTTCACCGGCGACGAGTCGAACCCCCAGGCCGTGCATCAGCCGGTGATGTGCCAGCACTGCGAGAACGCGCCCTGCGAAGTGGTCTGCCCCGTCGAGGCGACCTCGCACAGCCCCGACGGCCTGAACGAGATGACCTACAACCGCTGCGTGGGTACGCGCTACTGTGCCAACAACTGCCCGTATAAAGTCCGGCGGTTCAACTTCCTCGAGTTCACCGACTACGCCACCGAGAGCCTGAAACTCCAGCGCAACCCCGACGTGAGCGTCCGTGTCCGCGGCGTCATGGAGAAGTGTACTTACTGCGTCCAGCGCATCCGCGAGGCTGAGATCACGGCCAAGGTCCAGCGGCGCGGCATCGCCGAGGGCGACATCGTGACCGCGTGCCAGGCCGCCTGCCCGAGCCAGGCGATCGTGTTCGGCAATGCCTACGATCCGAAGAGCGCGGTCAGCAAAGCGAAGGCCCTGCCCCGCAGCTACGGCCTGCTGACGGAACTGAACACGAAGCCGCGGACAACGTATCTGGCGGCCGTTCGCAATCCCAACCCGGAACTGGGGTGACGGGTGACAGGTGTCGGGTGTCAGGAAAGAGGTCAGGGGTCGGAGATCAGAGGTCGGAAAAGAGGGTGGATAGCGGAACGATGACGGAACCGCAGGCGACAACTGGGCAGCAAGTGCTGGCACCGGGCCACTCGATGGCTTCGATCACCGACAAGGTGTCGGCCATCGTGCTCACGCGCCCGGTGGGCAAACGCTGGCTGTTCGGGTTCACGCTCGGCTTCATCCTCACCTGCGTGCTGTTTACCACGATCGCCAATCTGCTCGTCACCGGCGTCGGCATCTGGGGCTTGAACGCCCCGGTGGGCTGGGGCTTCGACATCATCAACTTCGTCTGGTGGATCGGCATCGGCCATGCCGGCACGCTGATCTCCGCGATCCTGCTGCTGCTCCGGCAGAACTGGCGCACGTCGATCAACCGCTTTGCGGAGGCGATGACGCTCTTCGCCGTGTCGTGCGCGGGTTTGTACCCGCTCTTGCACATGGGCCGGCCGTGGTTCTTTTACTGGCTCATGCCGATCCCCAACACGATGGAACTCTGGCCGCAATGGCGGTCGCCGCTGATCTGGGACGTGTTCGCGGTCAGCACCTATGCCAGCGTGTCGGCACTGTTCTGGTATGTCGGTCTGATCCCCGACCTGGCGACGCTTCGCGACCGCACCACGAGCCGCCTCGGCCGGATGGTGTACGGCGTGCTGGCGATGGGCTGGCGCAACTCGGCCAAGCACTGGCACCAGTACGAAACGGCCTACAACCTGCTCGCCGGGCTTTGCACGCCGCTGGTCGTCAGCGTCCATACGGTCGTGAGCTTCGACTTTGCCGTGGGCGTCGTGCCCGGCTGGCACGCGACGGTGTTCCCGCCGTACTTCGTGGCCGGGGCCATCTTCGCCGGCTTCGCGATGGTGCTGATCCTGTGCATTCCCATTCGCGCGGTGTACGGCCTGCAGGACTTCATCACCATGAAACACCTGGAGAACATGGGGAAGATCCTGCTCGCGACCTGTCTGATGGTGAGCTACGGCTACGCGATGGAGATCTTCACCGCGTTCTACACGGCGAACACCTACGAAGAATACCTGATGCACAACCGCTTGCACGGGCCGTACGCGACATCGTATTACGCGCTGTGGTTCTGCAACCTGATCGTGCCGCAGGTGCTGTGGTTCAAGTGGGCCCGGACCAACGTCTGGGTGCTGTTCATCGTGTCGCTGGCCGTCAGCGTCGGGATGTGGCTCGAGCGGTTCGTCATCATCGTGCTGAGTCTGAGTCGCGACTTCATGCCGTCGATGTGGGGTCAGTACCGCGGCACGCCGTGGGATTGGTCGATGTACGTCGGCACCATCGGTCTGTTCATCACGTTGCTCTTTCTGTTCCTGCGGTTCCTGCCCGTGATTTCGATCTTCGAGATGCGGACGCTGCTGCCGGAAGCGAAAGTGGGCGACCACGGGGAGCATTCATGACCCCGCGGGAAATTCCCATTTACGGGATCGTGGCCGAGTTCGCCTCGCCGGCCGATCTGCTCGAAGCCGCCCGGGCGACGAAGCAGGCGGGCTACACCCGCACCGACGCTTACTCGCCGCTACCCATCGAAGGGCTCGCCGGCGCGGTGGGCGGCGGGCATTCCAAGCTGCCGGTCCTGGTGTTCCTCGGCGGCCTGATCGGCGGCGCGAGCGGCTACCTGCTCCAGTATTACACGGCGGTACACTCCTACCCGTTCAACATCGGCGGTCGGCCGTTGCACTCCTGGCCGGCGTTCATCCCCGTGACGTTTGAATGCACCATCCTCGGGGCGGCATTGACGGCGATCTTCGGGATGCTCGCGCTCAACGGTCTGCCGATGCCGTACCACCCGCTGTTCCACGTCGGCCGGTTTGCCCGCGCGAGCCGCGACAAGTTCTTCCTTTGCATCGAAGCCCGCGACCCGATCTTCGACGCGGCCCGCACCCGCGCCTTCCTCGAGACACTCTCCCCGACCGCGGTCGAGGAGGTACCCTCGTGAGTAAGTCGCGATTACCCTTATTGTTGGTGTTGGTGGTGGGGTGCCAACCGGGGCTGACCCGGCAGCCGAAGGTACCCAAGCCGGATTCCCCGAGCACGTTCTTCGCCGACGGGCGGGCCAGCCGGCCGGCCGAGCCGGGCACCGTCGCCCGCGGTCGACTGGACCTCGATGCCGAGCGGACCACCGGAAAGCTCAACGACCAGTACGTCACGTCGATCCCGGTGCCGGTCGATGCCGCCCTGCTGGAGCGTGGCCGGGAGCGGTTCAACATCTTCTGCTCGCAGTGCCACGACCGCACCGGCTCGGGCAACGGCAAGGTCGTGAGCCGGGGCTACATCCGCCCGCCGGACTTCCATGCCGACGACTCGCGGGGCCTGAAACTGCGCGGGCAGATCGTGAAGCTCACCGAGGTGCCGCCCGGCTACATCTTCGAAGTGATCACCAACGGATACGGCGCAATGCCCGACCATGCGAACCTCGTCGACGTGAACGACCGCTGGGCTGTCATTGCCTATATCCGCGCGTTGCAACTGACCACGACGGGAGGCGGCGGTGGCGAGTGACGGGACGACCCACGGCGGAACACCGGCGCAGCAGTTGAGCTTGATCAACCTGCTGGGCGCGGTTCTGCCGATCGGCCTGCTGGCGTGGGCGTTCGCCATGAACCCCCCGGCCGCCCTGCGGTCTTACCTCTGGGCGTTCTGCGTCGTCGCCGCGGTGCCCTGCGGGTCGCTCGCCCTGCTCGCACTGCAGCACCTGACTGGCGGGGCGTGGGGCGTGACGATGCGCCGGCCCCTGGAGGCGGCCGTGCGGACGCTGCCGCTGGTCGCGTTGCTGTTCGTGCCGCTCGCGCTGGGGGCGCACATCCTGTACCCGTGGGCCAACGGTAGCTACACCGCCCCGTACCCGAAGAGCCTGTACCTGAACGTCCCGGCCTTCCAACTGCGGGCGGGCGTCTACTTCGCCGTGTGGATCGTGCTGGGCACGGTGCTCAACTACTGGTCGACGCGACAGGACCGCGAAAATCCACCGGATTTCGACCGCCGGTTCCGCCTGATTGCCGGGCCGACCCTGGGGCTGTACGGCCTGACGATCACGTTCGCGTCCATCGACTGGGTGATGTCACTGGAACCGATGTGGTTCTCGAGCATCTTCGGCGTGCTGTTCGGCGTCGGGCAGATCCTGTCGGCTTTTGTGTTCGCGATCCTGATGGTGCTGCTGTTCAGCGATCGGCCGCCGCTCCGTGGCGTGATCCGGGCGGGCCACCTCCGCGATTACGGCAGCCTGCTGCTCGCCTTCGTCATGATCTGGATGTACCTGAGCATCTCGCAGTTCATCCTCATCTGGTCGGCGAACCTGAAGGAAGAGGCCCCGTACTACGTCGAGCGGTCGCACGGGATCTGGCCGATCATGGCCGGGCTGGTCGTGCTCGCGCAGTTCTTCACGCCGTTCCTCGTGCTGCTGACCCGCGACGGCAAGCGCAACGCCCGGTCGCTGGGCTGGGTGGCCGGGATGGTGCTCGCGGCCCGTGCGGCCGAGTTGTACTGGTTCATCGCGCCGGCCCGGCCGGTGGATCATCACACGCTGCTCTGGAGCGATCTGGTCGCGCTGCCCGCGCTGGCCGGGCCGTGGTTCCTGTTCTTCACCTGGCAACTGTCCCGCCGGCCGCTCCTGCCCCTGCACGTCGACCCGACTCCCGCGGAGGATCATCATGGCTGAGCGCCACGACGACATCCGATTCGAGCCGACCGACATCAGCATCGGCCCCATCGTGTCATTCATCGCCGGCCTCGCCGTGATGACCGGTCTGGCGATGGTCGGGCTGTGGTACACGCAAGGGTTCATGGTGCGCGAAGAGCGGGCGGGTAAGAAGCCCGAGCGCCCGCTGACGGCCGCCCAGGGCAGCCGGCCCGACTCCGAGCGCTGGCCGCCCGAACCGCGGATCGAGGGGCTCGGCGGCGACCGCGCCAGCCACTCCGTCGCCAACCCCGACGTGCCGAGCTCCGCCAAAAACCAGCGGGCGGCCGAGGAGGCGAAGTTGCGAAACGGCTGGACCGACTCGGCCGGGAAGAAGCACCCGCCCATCGAAGAAGCAATGAAGCTGTTCCTCCGTCAGGAGGGCAAGCGATGAATCCGATCCTGTTCACAGCGATCATGTGGGCCGGTCAGGCCGGGGCTCATGACGGCCCGGTCGGCGCGGCCGCCCCGGCCTCGTACCGCCCCGCCGAGTTGAACGGCGCGGGCGTCACCCAGAAGCTCGGCACGCAGTTGCCCCGCGAGACACCGCTGCGAGACGAGTCCGGCATGGACGTGACGCTGGGCCAGTTCTTCGCCGGCCGGCCCGTGATACTCGTACTCGCCTATTACAAGTGCCCGATGCTGTGTACGCAGGTGCTCAACGGCCTCTTCGAGTCGCTGCCGAAGACGGGGCTGAACCCGGATCAGTACGAGATCGTGATCGTCAGCTTCGATCCGCGCGAGGGTCCGGAACTGGCGGCCGCCAAACGCAAGCACTACCTGGAGGCCTACGGCCGGCCGGGGCTCGCCGAGCGCGTCCACTTCCTGACCGGGTCGGAAGCATCGATCAACTCACTCACGCAGGCGGTCGGCTTCGGGTTCGGCTACGACAAGCGGAGCGACCAGTTCGCCCACCCCGGCATGCTCACGCTGCTGACGCCCGAGGGCCGGATCGCCAGGTACTTTTTCGGCATCCGGTTTCAGCCGCGCGACCTGCGGCTGGGCCTCGTCGAAGCATCCGACGGCAAGCTGGGTACGCTCAGCGATCAGGTGGTGCTGTTCTGCCTGTTCTACGATCCGAACGGCGCGACCTATGCCGCCTCGGTGATGCGCGTGCTCCGGCTGCTCAGCGGGGGCACTGTCCTCGCCATCGTCGGGTACGTCGCAGTGATGCGAATGCGGGAACGACGGAGACTGCTGCGGATGACCGTGAGCTGAACGAGGGACGGCGGAAGAAAGAACGGGATCATGCTGGCCGAGATAGCGCTATTTCCGAAGACGGCGTCGACCATCGCGGGCGATATCGATTCGCTGTACTTCTTCATCATCGGCGTGACCGTGGCCATCAGCACGGTGACGGCGCTGGTCCTCGTCTATTTCACGATCCGCTACCACCGCAAACGGCCCGACGAGGTGCCGAAGCCGATCCATGGTTCACTCGCCCTCGAACTTACCTGGACCCTCATCCCGCTCGTGATCGTGCTGATCATGTTCGGTTGGAGCGTGAAGCTGTATTTCCGGATTCTGGTCGCCCCCGAAGACGCAGTCGAAATCTACGTCACGGGCCGGCAGTGGATGTGGAAGGTCCAGCACCCCGAGGGGCAGCGCGAAATCCTCGGCTACCTGCCGTCGTCGGTCGAGGGCGTGCCCGATCCCGGCTCGGAGATGCACGTGCCGGTCGGCGTGCCGGTGAAGCTGATCCTCACGAGCGAAGACGTGATCCACAGCTTTTATGTACCCGACTTCCGGCTGAAGCAGGACGCCGTGCCGGGCCGGTACACCACGCTCTGGTTCCAGGCGACCAAGCCGGGCCGGTACCGGATGTTCTGTGCCGAGTATTGCGGAACCAACCACAGCAAGATGGGCGGCTGGATCGTCGCGCAGGAGCAGTCGGAGTTTCAGCAGTGGCTTTCGTCGAAAGCCGACCGCTCGCTCGCGCTGAAGGGTCGGGCGCAGTTCCTGAAGCAGCAGTGCATCAGTTGCCACACGGGGGATGCCGACGCCCGGGCCCCGGTGCTCGAGGGCATCTACAACCAGAAACGGCAGATGGCCGACGGCTCGACGGTGATCGCTGACGAGGCGTACCTGCGCGAGTCGATCGTGAACCCCCGGGCCAGGATCGCGGCGGGCTTTCAGCCGATCATGCCGCCCTACCAGGGGCAACTGTCGGAAGAAGAACTGCTGGAGTTGATCGCCTACCTGAAGTCGCTGAAGCGCGGGGACATCCCGCCGCGCAATGAGGAGACGCCGCCCCCGGCCGTGAAGCCGGACGCCCTGCCGGAGCCGAACAAGCCATGAGTACGGTGGCCTACAGCCCGCCCAAAGCCGAGCCGATCCCCGTCGCGGGGGATTACGGGCCGGAGACCCGCGTCGACTACATCAACTGCGCCTGGGGTGTGCGCTCCTGGCTGCTCACGGTCGACCACAAACGCATTGCACTCCTTTACCTGTTCGCGATCACGGCGATGTTCTTCCTCGGCGGTGCGTTCGCCGTGCTGATCCGCATTGAATTGCTCACGCCGAAAAGTGATCTGTTCGAGCCCGACACGTACAATCGCATGTTCACGATGCACGGCATCGTGATGACGTTCTTCTTCCTGATCCCGGGTGTCCCCTCGGTGCTGGGCAACTTCCTGCTGCCGATCATGCTCGGGGCGAAGGACCTCGCGTTTCCCAAGCTGAACCTGGCAAGCTGGTACATCTACATCCTCGGCTGCCTGCTCACGCTGGCGGGCATCATCTGGGGCGGGATCGATACCGGCTGGACCTTCTACACGCCGTACAGCACGCGCTCGGCACACACCAGCGTCATGCCCGTGGCCGTCGGCGTGCTGGTGCTCGGCTTCTCGTCGATCCTGACCGCGCTGAATTTCATCGTGACCACACACACCATGCGCGCTCCCGGGCTCACGTGGTTCAAGCTGCCGCTCTTCGTCTGGAGCAGTTATGCGACCAGCCTTGTGGTCATGCTCGGCACTCCAGTGATCACGACGACGCTGGTCCTGGTCGCCGTCGAGCGTTTTGCCGGTGTGGGCATCTTCGACCCGAAGGCGGGCGGCGACCCGGTGCTCTTCCAGCACCTGTTCTGGTTCTACTCGCACCCGGCCGTGTACATCATGATCCTGCCCGCGATGGGCGTGATCAGCGAACTCGTGACCGCGTTCAGCCGGAAGACGATCTTCGGGTACCAGTTCGTCGCCTTCGCCTCGATGGCGATCGCGGTGTTCGGGTTCCTCGTGTGGGGGCACCACATGTTCGTCTCGGGGCAGTCGCCGTATGCGAGCACGATCTTCTCGCTGATCAGCTACGTGGTGGCGATTCCCTCGGCCGTAAAGGTGTTCAACTGGACCGCGACGCTGTACAAGGGCTCAATTTCGTGGGCGACGCCGATGTTGTACGCCATCGGCTTCATCGGCCTGTTCACGATCGGCGGGCTGACCGGCCTGGTGCTGGCCTCGCCGCCGGTCGATGTCCACGTGACCGACACGTATTTCGTGGTGGCCCACTTTCACTATGTGATGGTGGGCGGCACGATCATGGCATACATGGGCGGCCTGCACTACTGGTGGCCGAAGATGACGGGACGGATGTACCCCGAGGGCTGGGCCAAGGCGGCCGCGCTTCTCGTGTTCTTCGGGTTCAACCTGACGTTCTTCCCGCAGTTCCTCGTTGGCTATGCCGGCATGAACCGGCGGTATGCGAGTTACGTCGACGAGTTCCAGGTACTGAACGTGTTGAGCACGGCCGGGGCGTCGATCCTCGGGTTCGGCTTCCTGCTGCCGTTCGGCTACTTCGGCTGGAGCCTGCGGTATGCGAAGGCCGCGGGCCCGAACCCGTGGGGTGCAACGGGTCTGGAGTGGACGACGGAATCGCCGCCGCCGCCGCACAACTTCGAGGTCACGCCGACGGTGACGCTGCCGCCGTACGAGTACGCGACGCACAACTGACGGACGAACGAGAGGACTCATGGCGACTGTCCCGCTCGCACACCACTTCCGCACGCCGGCGCAGCAGCACCATGCCGCGCTGCTCGGCATGTGGATGTTTTTGATCACCGAGGTGCTGCTCTTCGGGGCGGTGTTCCTGGGCTACGTGGTGTACCGCGCCAACCCCGCGCTGCACGGCGGATTCGTCGCTGCCAGCGAGCACCTCGGCCAATCGGTGTTCGGCTTCGAGCACGTACCGTTCCTCGGCGCGTTCAACACCGTGATCCTGCTCGGCTCGAGCTTCACGATGGCGCTCGCGGTCCGGGCCGCCCAGGTCGGCAATCAATCTTCGCTGGTCCGCAATCTCGGGCTGACAATGATCCTGGGCACGATCTTCCTTGGCATCAAGGCGTACGAGTATCACCACGATTGGGACATCGGTCTGATCCCCGGTTTCAAGTTCGACAAAGCGGCATGGGCCGGCACGGGCGTCGACGCCCGGCACGTCGAGTTGTTCTTCGTCTTCTACTTCGTGCTGACGGGCCTTCACGCGATTCACATGTTCATCGGCATGGGCCTGCTCGGCGTTCTGTGGGTGCGGAGCCGGATGGGCCGTTTCGGCAGGGAGTATTACACGCCCATCGAGCTGGCCGGGCTCTACTGGCACTTCGTCGACGTGGTATGGATCTTCCTGTACCCGCTGCTATACCTCATTCGTCACTAGGAGCCCGCGATGGACGAGCACGAGCATCCCCACGTCGCGACGGTCGGCTCGTACGTGGTCATATTTCTAATCCTCGTCGCACTGACGGTGCTGACGGTGTTTACCGCGCTGTCGCCGCTGGGGCACTGGCACGCGCCGGTCGCGCTGGGCATCGCCGTCGTGAAGGCGACGCTCGTGTTCCTGTTTTTCATGCACCTGCTGCACAGTCCGAAGCTCACCTGGCTGGTGGCCGGGGGTACGTTTGTGTGGCTGGGGATCATGTTCGCGCTGACGTTGGCGGACTACTGGAGCCGGGGGATTGTCGGGCGGTATCAGTAATTATCAAAGCCCACCGGTTGCAACCGGTGGGCTTTGGAGAAAGCGCGCTGCGTCCTCGGGCAGCACCGGATTGATGTTCATACCCGCGCCGAGTTCGAAGCCGGCGATCCCGGCGACGCGCGGCAGAATCTCGATGTGCCAGTGGAAGTCGGCTCCCGTCCACGGCGCGGTGTGAATGACGAGGTTCCACGCCGGCCGACCGAGTACCGCATCCAGTCGGGCAAGCGCGTCGCCCAGCAAGTCCGCCAGTTCATGCAAGTCGGCGTCTTCGAACGCCCGCTCATGCTTTCTCGGCAGTATCCAGGTCTCATAGGGGAATCGCCCGGCAATCGCGACGAAAGCGATGTAACGGTCCGTGGCGCGGACCACCCGCGCGTCGGCCATCGACTCGGACGCGATCAGATCGCAGAATCGGCACCCGCCGACGCAGGCCGGCAGTTCGGCAGCGACGTTGGGCGGCACCGCCGGTAGTGCGATGAACTGCGCGTGGGCATGACTCAGCGAAGCGCCGGCATTCAGCCCGTGGTTCTTGAACACGAGGCCGTACTGCCAGCGACCTTCCTCGCGCCGGGCCTTCAACCGCTGCTGGTACGTGAGCAGCACGGCCAACCAGTCGGCGACATCGGTCGCGTGGTCGGGCCGCTCGACGATGACCTCGGCGATGCCGAGCGGTTCACGGACGGCGGGAAACTGATTGGGCACGACGCGGGTGCGCCAGACGCCATTGCCGGGCAGTTCGAACAAGCTCGGCGGCGTGCGCTCCTCGCGGCCCGCGCAAAACGGGCAGTCGGCCGCATCGTCGGGAAACTCGGCCGGGGGAAAGAACGCTCCGGCCCGTGCCGCCCGCTCGGGCGCGACCAGGACCGCCCGCCCGGTGATGGGATCCCGGCGTAGCTGCGGGGCGGTCACGGAGTCACAATAAATGCCGGGCAATGCTTCGGGCGGTAGATGCGGAAGTGCTTGTCCAGGGAGACAATCGATGCCGTTCTGAGCCGCTCGGCCAGTGCGACAATTGTCGCGTCGGCAAAATCCATCGGCAGGTCCCGATACTGAGCCATCAATTCGCCGACGCGATCGTATTCGTCGGGTAGCAGATCGATAACACGAACGATGCCGACTCGGATCAGCGTGTTCAGCGCATCCTGCCCGGGGAAGCCGGCCAGTTTCTGCAGCATGTAATGAGCCTCGGTCACACAGGCGAGACTCGTCGCCAATGAGCCGACAGCAATGCCGGCAATTGCGCCGACGCATCGCGCGTGGGCCGGGGACCGAGCATCACACAGCGCAATGAGCGGGCCGGCGTCAATGAGCGTCATCAATGCACCGACCCATGATCCGGTCCGTCTGCTCCTGAGTCATTGAGAAGTCGCCGGGGTCGGCATCTTCCATACCCGGCAATCGCGGCGCAGGCTTGAGGTGTTTTCGCAGCAATTCCGCAAGCGTTTGCCCAGAGTCGACCCCGGATTCCTTGCGCGGGGTCATGACCCGTTCGCGAATGATCGCGCGTTCCACAACGTCCGTAACAGTGCAATCGCTATCGCGCGCTATCTCGGTCAACGTTGAGAAGACCTCGTCCGAAACTTGTACGGGATGACTCATCGATCTCCCTCCCTGACATCGCCCGGATATTATACCGCGCGTCTCACACCCCGATGATCTGTCTGTAGAGGCGGATGTACTCGCCGCCGGAGCGGTCCCAGCTCCAGTCCTGGTTCATGCCCGTGAGGATCAGCCGGCTCCAGATGTCGGGCCGGTGGCGGTAGCAGTGCAGGGCCCGCTCGACCGCGCCGAGGAAGGCGGGGCCGGTATAGGGACCGAACTTGAAGCCCGTCGCCACTCCCGCCCGCAGCGCGTCCTCGCTGCAATCACCGATCGAGTCGCTCAGCCCGCCCACCGCACGGACCACCGGCACCGTGCCGTAACGCAGGGAATAGAGCTGATTGAGCCCCGAGGGCTCGTACTTGCTCGGCATCAGGAACATGTCGGAGCCGGCCTCGACGAGGTGGGCGAGCGGCTCGGAGAAACCGAAATACACGCCCACGCGGTCGGGGTAGCGGTCGCGGAGTACCTGCAGCCAGTGCTGGTAGTGCGGGTCGCCGTCGCCGAGTACGACGAGTTGCGTATCCCGCCGGATGATCTCCTCGCCCGCGTTGAGCAGCAGTTCGATCCCCTTCTGATCTGTCAGTCGCGCGACCATGCCGAGCAGCGGGGTCGTGCGCCACTCGGGCAGGTGAAACTGCCGCTGCAGCGCGGCCTTGCACACCGGCTTGTTGCGGAAAACGCTGGTGGGGTCGTACTTCACCGGAATGTGAGAGTCGTTGGCCGGATCCCACGAGGAATAGTCCACGCCGTTCACGATCCCCGCCAGTTTGTGCCGGCGGACCTGGAGCGTCGATTCGAGCCCGCAGCCGAATGCGGAGGTTTGAATCTCCTCGGCATACTTCGGGCTGACGGTGCTGATGAAGTCGGCGTAGCAGATGCCGGCCTTCATGAAGCACAGGTTGCCGTGAAACTCCAACTTGTCGAACGAGAAGTGCCGGTGGTCGAGGCCCGTCGCGTGCATCAGTTGCGACGAGAACTGGCCCTGGTACGCAATGTTGTGAATGGTGAACAGCGTGCGGATCCGGGCGTGACCGGGCGAATGGTGCCCGTAGTGCTCGCGGAGGTAGGCGGGCACCAGCCCCGTCTGCCAGTCGTTGGCGTGGATCAGGTCGGGCCAGAAGTCGAGCCCGCCGAGCAGATCGAGCAGCGCGCGCTGGAAGAAGATGTACCGTTCGCCGTTGTCCGGGTAATCGCGCTTGCCGCCGTTCTCGGAGTACTGATAGAGCCCGTGCCCGGCCGCCTTGTCGTCGCGGTTGAAGAAGTGGTCCTGCTCGATGAGGTAGACCGGCACATCGCTTTTCGGCAGATGCGCCCACCACACCCGGCCGGAATAACTCTGCGAGCCGATCGTCACATTCAGGTGAACGTCGGTCGGCTGGCACAGGCCGGTCTCGCGGGCACCCCGGTAGAGCGGCATCACCACGCGGACGTCGACGCCGCGCTTCGCGAGCGCAACCGGGAGCGACCCCGCGACGTCGGCCAAGCCGCCCGTCTTGGCAAACCCCACAGCCTCGGACGCGGCCAACAACACGCGCAGTGGTCGACCCTGCATATCGAGCATCCCCGCGGAATAGACTGCCTGAATTACCCGATTTTACAGCGCGGGCCGGGACGTGCGAAGTCGCATCGGCCGGTTGGACGATGTCGGCCGCCTGCTTGCGGCCGGGCGACCGGAAGTGTAGAACCGACCGTACCCGAAAAACCCGCCCCACCGGAGTCTTTTACCATGACTGCCGCACAAGTCCGTTCCGCCCTCGACGCGGGCCAGGGGATCCTCCGGCTGGCTCCGACCTGGGTGCCGCGCTCGTTCCTAATGCCGGGCCGGCGGATCCGCCTGCACCCCGACGACCTGTATGCCTACGGCGCACACCGCGGCGGCATCGACGAACGCTGGTTCGCCAGCACGACCCCCGCCGCCAACGAGGGCCGGGTGCCCGACGAGGGTCTGAGTTGGGCCGTCGTCGGCGCCAAGAAGTCGTTCACGCTGCTCGACGCGGTCGGCCTCGAGGGCAACAGCCTCATCGGCAAATCGATGTTCGGCAAGTATCAGCGCTGGCCCGTCTACTCCAAGTACTTCGACAACATGGGGCCGATCCCCCACCACATGCACCAGAACGACGCACAGGCGAAACTCGTCGGCCAGCAGGGCAAGCCCGAAAGCTACTACTTCCCCAAGCAACTCAACGCCATCGGCAATAACTTCCCGTACACGTTCATGGGCCTGGAGCCGGGCACGACCAAGGACGACATTGTCCGCTGCCTCGACCGCTGGAACGAAGGCGACAACGGCATTCTCAACTACTCGAAAGCGTATCGGCTCCAACCCGGCACCGGCTGGCTGATCCCGCCGTGCGTCCTGCACGCGCCGGGCTCGCTAGTGACGTACGAGCCGCAGTGGGGCTCCGACGTGTTCGGCATGTACCAGTCGATGGTCGAAGGTCGGCCGGTGCCCCGAGGTCTGCTCACGAAGGACTTCCCGGCCGAGAAGCACAACGACAACCGCTACATGGTCGACGCCCTCGACTGGGACGCGAACGTCAACCCGCACTTCAAGGAGAGCCACTACCTCGAGCCGTTCGAGGCGGCCCGCGGCGACGGCTGGGTCGACCGCTGGATCGTGTACGGCAAAGTGAACGGGCAGGAGCTGTTCAGCGCGAAGGAACTGACCGTCGATCCCGGCGCGACCGCAGTGATCAAGGACCCCGGGGCGAGCGGCCTGAACACCACGCAAGGCACCGGCACGATTAACGGCCAACCGCTGCAGACCCCGGCGATGATCCGCTTCGGCGAACTGACCAGCGACGAGTACTTCATCAGCTTCGACGCCGCCGCCGCGGGCGTGACCGTCCGCAACACCGGCACCGAACCACTCGTCTGCCTGCGCTACTTCGGCCCCGACGTGTTCGGCCCGGCCCTCCCGGCGGTCGGCGCGTACAAGAAGTGATGCTTCGGAGATGCGTCCGTGAGGCAATTCCATGAAGCGCGTCATTGCTTTTCACGTCGTCTTCAGCACTTACGGGTTCTGGCTGCCCAACGACCCGCGCGGGTCGAACTCGTCCGAGGTGAGGGCAGACAACATCAGACCCTTCGGCAAGGCCACGCTCGTCACCGACACCCGCCGATCAGTCGCCGGCCGGCCCCACGACCGAGCACTGCGCCTGGCCGCGAAAAAGGCGCTCAAGTACCCGGAGGTAGTCCTCTACGGCGCGCAGGCCGCCGCGATCGGATCAGGCTTTGCCGAGCAGACTGCTACCTCGCAGTTCCGAATTCATGCGTGTGCGATCCTGCCGCAACACATGCATCTCGTCGTAGGTCGGCATCACTACGACATCGAGCAGGTCGTTCGTCTGCTGCGCCAGGCCGGTACGCGGAAACTGCTGGAGAAGGGCTTGCACCCGTTTGCTGACCAGCGGGCGAAGAACGGCCGGCTGCCTTCGGTCTGGGGTCAGGACTTTCGCAAGGTGTTTCTGTTCAATGACGATGAGGTCCACGACCGGATTCAATATGTGAAGAACAACCCGGCGCGCGAGGGGAAGCCCGAGCAACGCTGGTCGTTTGTGAGTCAGTACGCACCCTGACGCTTCTGCGAAGCGTCGCGAACTGTTACTTCGGTTCGCGACGCTTCGCAGAAGCGTGCGAACCACCCCGCGAGACTCCTGATGAACAACTTTCCGAAACTGCATAACGCTCTGTGGCCCGGCGTCGTCGGCAAGGGTTCGCCCGGCGCGGAGCCGGCCATCGACCTCGATACGATGCTCGAGCACACCGCGCAGGCCCGCGTCGACGGCGTCGGGTTCGATGGCGTCGACCTGTTCCTGTTCGCGCCGCACGTCGATATCGATTCCTCGGACGACGACCTGAAGCGGCTGGCCGACAAGGTGCGGGCGAAGAATCTCGTCATCGGCTCGGTGGTCGCGCCGGTCTGGCCGCCGACGGGGGGCGGCACGGCCTTCGGCACCGAGGCCGACAGGCGGAACTTCGTCGTACAAGTGGCGAAGGCCTGCCGGATCGCCAAGCGACTCCGCGAGCTCGGCGCCCGGCCGCACGGCGTCGTCCGCATCGATACCGCGGGCGGGCCGGGCGACTGGCTCGCCGACCCCGAGGGCAACCAGAAGACGGCGGCTGCGACATTCCGCGCCGCCTGCGACGTGGCCGCCAGCCACGGCGAGCGCCTGGCGGCCGAGGGCGAGATCTGCTGGGGCGGCATGCACTCCTGGAAACGCATGCTGCAACTGCTCGAACTCACCGATCGCCCGGGCATTCTCGGCTTCCAAGCCGACATGGCTCACACGCTCCTGTACACGCTCGGCTACAATGCCGGGCCCGAAGACCGATTGCTGCCCGCGGATTGGAACTGGAGCGACCCCGGCACGCTCGATCGCGCGCTAGCGACGCTTACTTCGTACCTGCGGCCGTGGACGATTGATTTCCATGTCGCCCAGAACGATGCGACCGTGAAGGGCTCCGGCAGCCACGACAAGACCGGCCGGCACTGCCTGCCCGACGATCCCAACGGCAAGCTCGCCATCACCCGGCACGCGGGCCACTGGCTCCGCGACGGCTACGGCAACGTGACCCGCCGGATCCGCCACATCTGCTGGGACGGCTGCATGTTCCCCAATGATGTCATGAGCCGGACCGAGACATGGAACAGTATCCTCGCCGCGATGATCGCGGTCCGCGAAGCCCACGGCTGGAGTGAATGACCATGAAGTACCTTCTCGCCACGATCGTCGGCTGGAATCTGCTCCTCGGGGCGGCGCGGGCCGGCGACAACTCCGCCCTCGCCGCCAAGCTGACCGGTATGATCAGCCAGCATCAGGGGCGCGTCGCGCTCGTCGTGCAGAAGTTCGGCGAACCGGTGGTGATCTCCGTGAAGCCCGATGAGCCGATGCCGACTGCGTCGCTCATCAAGTTCCCGATCATGATCGAAGCGTACAACCAGTTTGCGGAGGGCAAGGCGAAGCCGGGCGACGTGTGCGTGCTCAACAAGGACGACAAAGTCCCCGGCGCGGGTATCCTGACCGACCACTTCACGCCGGGGGCGACCTTTTCGCTGCGCGACGCCGTGCGGATGATGATCGTCTGGTCCGACAACACGGCCACCAACATTGTGCTCGATAACATCGGCATCCGCCCGGTGAACGCCCGCATGGAGGCGATGGGACTGCGCAATACCAAGGTCAATTCCAAGGTCTACAAGCGCTCGTCGAGTTCGGTCGACCTCGCCCGCAGCGAGAAGTTCGGCCTGGGCTCCACCTCGGCCGGTGAGATGATGCAACTCTTGCACCTTCTGCACGACGGCAAGCTGGTCAGCCCCGCGGCCTCGAAAGAGATGCTCTCGCACATGCTGAAGTGCGAAGATCCCGACAAGCTGCCGAAGTACCTGCCGCACGCGACGAAGATCGCGATGAAGACTGGCTCGGTCTCCGACGCCAAGACCGTGGCCGGGATCATCTGGGTGCCGAAGGCCGGCACCGACCCGAAGAAGCCGGAGTTTCACGAAGTCGCCGTGTGCATCCTGACGGCCGACAACAAGGACCAGGGCTATCACCCCGGCAACGCCGGCGACGAACTGTGCGCAAAGATGGCCAAGGTGATCTACGACCATTTCCACGAAGCCAGGTGAGACCGCGATGGCGAAGAAACCGCTGAACATCGGCATGATCGGCTACGGCTTCATGGGGCGGGCGCACTCCAACGCGTACCGTCAGGTGAGCCAGTTTTTCGACCTCGAATACCGGCCCGTGCTCAGGGCCGCGTGTGCCCGCGACGCAAACAAGGTGAAGGCGTTTGCCGACACCTGGGGCTACGAGTCGACGGAGACCGACTGGCGGAAACTGATCGCCCGGAAGGACATCGACGCCATCGACGTCTGCACGCCGAACAACGTTCACCGCGAGATCTGCGAGGCCGCCGCGGCCGCGGGCAAGATCATCCTGTGCGAAAAGCCGCTCGCCATGAACGGCGAGGAAGGCCGGGCTATGGTCGCCGCGGTCGAAGCCGCCAAGGTTCCGAACATCGTCTGGTACAACTACCGCCGGGTGCCGGCAGTCACGTTCGCCAAGCAACTCATCGACTCCGGCAAGCTCGGTCGGGTGTTCCATTACCGCGCCAAGTTCCTCCAGGACTGGACCATCAGCCCCGACCTGCCGCAGGGCGGCGCGGGCCTCTGGCGTCTCGACGTCGGCGCCGCCGGCTCAGGCGTCACGGGCGATCTACTCGCCCATTGCATCGACACCGCGATCTGGCTCAACGGTCGGATCGACAGCGTCTCGGCCATGACCGAGACGTTCGTGAAGCAGCGCCCGCACACGCTCACCGGCAAGGTCGAACCGGTCGGCATCGACGACGCCTGTGCGTTTCTGGCCCGATTCGACAACGGCAGCCTCGCGACCTTCGAGAGTACCCGCTACGCCCGCGGCCACAAGGCCCTGTACACGTTTGAAATCAACGGCGAACACGCGTCTATCGCTTGGGACCTGCACGACTTACACCGCTTGAGCTGGTTCGATCATCGCGACGAAGGCCCGCTCCGCGGCTGGCGCAGCATCCACGTGACCGACGGCGAGCACCCGTACATGAACAAGTGGTGGGTGCCCGGCCTGCAGATCGGCTACGAGCACACGTTCACGCATCAGGTCGCCGACTTCCTCGAAGGGCTGGCCACCGGCAAACCGGCCGGGCCGACCTTCCGCGACGCACTCGATACGCAGGACGTCTGCGACGCCGTCCTCGCGTCGGCGAAATCGCAACAATGGACGCCCGTGGCCCGATAGACTTCGCCGGCCCGGGCCTCCCGCCGTACATTGTCTGTCCCACCGTTCCGTGTCTCTGCGGAGTCTCAGCAATGTCTCGATGGTTTCTCGGTCTGCTTTCGATCGCGCTCGCAGCTCTCCCCGCACGCGCGGAGTTGAAGCTCAACGCACTGTTCGCGGACCACGCGGTGCTGCAGCAATCGAAGCCCATCCCGGTGTTCGGGACGGCGACGCCTGGCGCGGAAATCACGGTGACGTTCCGCCAGGCCAAGGCGACCGGCAAGGCCGACGCCGCGGGCAAATGGAAGGTTGAGCTGCCCACCCAGGCGGCGGGCGGACCCGACACGCTGACCATCTCCGGCGACGGTGCGAACATCACGCTCAACGACATCCTCGTCGGCGAAGTCTGGATCTGCTCCGGCCAATCGAACATGGGCTGGACCATCAAGCAGAGTGCGGACCCCGAGAAGAACAAGGCTGCTGCCAACCACCCGAACCTCCGCCTGTTCAAGGTCAAGCTCGTCGCATCGCCCAAGCCGCTGGACGCGGTGCCGGTCGATTCGAGCTGGAAGGCCTGCACGCCGGAATCGGTGGAGAACTTCTCGGCCGTCGCCTACTTCTTCGGACGTGATCTGCACCTCGCCCGCAACGTGCCGGTGGGACTGATCCAGACAGCCTGGGGTGGTACGCCCGCGCAAGCCTGGACCAGCGAGGAGGCCCTCAATGCCGAGCCGAGCCTGAGATACTACGTCGAGAACTTCAAGAAGGCCCTCGACGGCTGGGACGCGGAAAAGGCCAAGGCGAAGTACAAGGATGATGTCGAGAAGGCGAAGGCGGCCGGGAAGCAGGCCCCGCGCATGCCCGCCGCGCCCGGCAGCAGCCCGAACTCGGCTTCGACGCTCTACAACGCGATGATCCACCCGCTGTTGCCGTACCGCATCTCCGGCGCGATCTGGTATCAGGGTGAGAGCAACGGCACCAAGGGCTTCGAGTACCGCACGCTGTTCACGACCATGATCAAGGACTGGCGGGCGAAGTGGGGCCAGGGCGACTTCCCGTTCCTGTGCGTGCAACTTGCACCGTTCAACGCCGGCAATGCCGAGGGACCGCAATGGGCCGAACTTCGTGAAGCCCAATGGCACGCGACCAAGGTGTTACCCCACGTCGGCATGGCCGTGATCACCGACATCGGTGAAAAGGACGACATTCACCCGAAGAAGAAGGAGCCCGTCGGCGCACGACTCGCTCTGCTCGCGCAGGCGATCGCTTACGGCAAAGACGTCGTGGCCAACGGCCCCCTGTACAAGTCGATGAAGGTCGAGGGCAACAAGGTCGTCCTGAGCTTCGATTCGGTCGGGGCAGGGCTCGAAGCCCGCGGCGGGCCGCTCACCGGCTTCACCATTTGCGGCGCGGACGAGAAGTTCATCCCGGCTCAGGCGGAGATCGTGGGCAACACGGTCGTCGTGTCGGCCGAGGGGATCGCCGAGCCGAAGGCTGTGCGGTTCGGCTGGAAGAACTACCCGGTAGTGAACCTGTTCAACAAGAACGGCCTGCCGGCCACACCGTTCCGCACGGACGACTTTCCGATGCTGAGCCAGCCGAAGCCGTGATGTGAAAAGCGGGTCGGGGCCGCTGGGACGGCATCGACCCGGGAAGTTACGGTCGGCCGATCACAGCCCGATAATGGTGATGGGCCAGTCGATCGCGCCGGGCGAGTTGAACGAGTCGTCACCGGTGCCGAAGTCGAGTAGTCCGCCACCGTTGAACCGGGTGGCCGCGCTGCCAAAGGTGAACGTGTCGTTGCCGGCATTCAGGGAGACGGTCATCCGGCCCGAGAAAGCGCCCGTCACCGTCACGTCGTCGGTGCCGCCCCCGCCGGTGTAGCCGAAGTTGCCCGAGAGAATGCCGTTGTAATTCGTGACGTTCGCACCGTTGCCCGCGCTGATCTGGAGCGTCCCTGCGATGGTCCCGGTGAACGGGACGCCCGCCGTCCCGACGCTGTCGTCGCCGTTGCCGAGCGTCACGGATAGGTTGCCGTGGAAGGTGACGCCGGCGGTGCTGCTGACGGCGTTGTTGCCGTCGCCGAGTACCAGGCTGGCATTGCCGGGCACAGTAGTGTCCTGATCGAAGGCGACAATGTCGTTGCCGCCGAGGGCGGTGATGGTCACCGCGCCGTCGAGAGCGGCATTGAAGAGCGTCACGCCGTTGTCGCCGCCACCGAGGATCAGGGCGGTGGTGCCGAACACCTCACCGGCGAAATTGGTCGTCCCGGCGATCGGGGCGATGGTGACCGCGTCGGCCCCCCCACCACCGACATAAGTCAGACCGCCCAGCGTCGAACCGGCCGACATCACGAACTGGCCGGGCGGCGTCTCGGCGGCGTTGTTGATGATCGCGTTGCCGGCCACGGTCGCACGGGCGGACAGCGACCGGCCACCGTTGGTGCCGACAAAGACACTGTTCGCACCCGTCGCAATGAAGTTGCCTTGCAGGTCGACGTTGGTCAGCGAGACGACATCGGTGCCAGTGACGGCCGAGATGTAGACGTCGGTGGCCTTGAAGCGGTTGGCGCCGTTGGCGAGGTTGACCACGTCGTCGCCGATGTTGCCGTCCATCCGCAGGATTCCCTGGATGGACGCGCCGGGGTTCACGGCCGTGAAGTTGAAGACGTCGTCGCCGAGGCCGCCCGCGAGACCGACCGGCCCGCCGAGGATGCTGGAGACGCTGACATTGATCGTGTCGTTGCCGTTCGAGCCGTCGATGTAGATCGAGCCGGTGACATTATAGGGGCCGAAGTTTGCGACCGGCGAACCGGCCGTGATGACCGTGATGCCGACCATGCCGCCCGACTCGCCTAGCGCGATCACGTTGGCGGCATTGTCGCCGATCACCCGCAGGTTGCCCGCCACCAGCGAGACGGAGGCGGCCGGCGTCAGACGGGTTTCCAGGCGTTCCAATCGAAGTCCGGATCGGCGAGACATGTGCAAATCTCCGTTGAACCCTCGCAGAGGGGCCCCCGGTTGGTGAACATTCCTCGCTCAGCCATTTACACCGGGTGCAGGAGGAAAAATAACAAACCTGCGGACCATGTAAAAGATGCGGACTCTGCTAATATCGGCACAATAGGCATAATCGGTTAAAATGTAACGATCAGGCAGATCGGGAAATTCTGCGACGCATCATCAAACATGATAAGGCTTTGTGTCGATAGCCATTTTTCCGCTGACCCGCGATGGGGCGAGAGGTTCGCCGCGCTGTGGGCCGGCCGGCAAATGCTCGGCCCCATTCCGGCCATCGAAAGACGTGAGCGCCCGGGCGACGCATGATCCGCTTCGGTGAGCTAGACTCTATCAGGCTTTACGAAAATTTGATCGCCGATCCGGGGCACCCAGGCCACCCGGACATTGCTGCACGAGTCCCGCCATGCCGTCCCCGACCACGCCGACCGACCTCCTGGAAATGGTTCGCCGCAGCGGGCTGATTCCGTCTGATCGGCTGACCAAATATCTGCAGGGTAAACATGGTCGCCTCCCCGCCGAGCCCTCGAAGCTGGCTAACGTCTTCGTCGATGACGGGATTCTGACCAAGTTTCAGGCCAATCAACTCTTGAAGGGCCGGTACAAGAACTTCACTATCGGCCGATACCGCGTCCTCGAGCCGCTCGGCGCGGGCGGCATGAGCCGTGTGTATCTCTGCGAACACTCGATGATGGGCCACCGCGTGGCCATGAAACTCCTGCCGATGAACGCGGGGTCGGACCCGTCACTGGTCGAGCGGTTTTTCCGCGAGGCCCGGGCCGTCGCGGCGCTCAACCACCCGAATATCGTCCGGGCACACGACGTAGCCGAGGAGGCCGGCAAGTTTCATTACCTGGTCATGGACTACGTGGACGGGGTGAATCTGCATGAACTCGTGCAGCGGCACGGCCCGCTGTCGCCCGAGCGGGCAGCCCATTACGTCGCGCAGGCGGCCGACGGGCTCCAGCACATACACGAGTCCGGCCTCATTCACCGCGACCTGAAGCCGGGCAACCTGCTGCTCGAGCGGACGGGGACGGTCAAGATCCTTGACCTCGGGCTCGCGCGGTTCAACGAACCGGAGTCCGGCCCTTCAATCACGAAGCGCTACGACGACAAGGCGATCCTCGGCACGGCCGACTACCTGTCGCCCGAACAGGCGATCCAATCGTCCGACGTCGACATTCGCTCCGACATCTACAGCCTCGGCGCGACGCTTTACTACCTGCTGGCCGGTCGGCCGCCGTTCCCCGGCGAGAATGTCACGCAGAAGCTCCTCGCCCACCAGATGAAGCAGCCGGATTCGCTCCGTCAGTTGCGGCCCGACCTGCCGCCCGCGCTGGTGGATGTCGTCGATCGCATGATGGCCAAGAAGCCGGAAGACCGCTTTCAGTTGCCCGGCGAAATCGTCGCAGCTCTGACGCCTTGGACCGCGGATCACATCGACCCGCCCTCCGAAGAGGAAATCCCTCCGCGCGGGCCGGCGTCCGCCGGCTCGGGAAGTCAGGTCAGCACCCGCATTGCCCGTTCGGGTGGAGCAACAACTCGGCGTCAACATTCCTCGATCGTCACCGCACCTCTCTCGGACGCGGTGAATTCTCCCCTCACCCCGATGCCTGCCGGTCACCTGTCGGGTGCCGTCCTGGACAATGGCGTCGCGATGAAGAAGAAGATCACAATCGCAGCAGCCGGCGCGCTGTTCTTTCTGATCGTTATCGCCTTCTGGCTCATGGTGCGCTAGACCACGCAAGTTGCGCTCCCACAATACCCACATGTTTCATCGTCGCAACTTCCTGCGCCAATGCGGCGCGGCCGCGCTCCTGAACAGCCTCGCTCCCAGTGTCGGGTGGTCGCGCTCCGGCGAACTCGCGGCCGACGTCATCACAATCGGTGCCGGACTGGGAGGTATCGCAGCCGCCCTCGGCGCGCTCAGAGGGGGCGCGTCCGTGATACTCACCGAGGAGACGGCCTGGATCGGTGGCCAGCTCACGAGCCAACTTGTCCCGCCAGACGAGCATCGCTGGATCGAGCAGTTCGGGTGTACGGCTTCCTACCGCAAGCTTCGCACCGACATCCGCGATCTGTATCGCAAACGGACCAATCGATCGCTCAAGCCCGAACTCCGAAACAAGCCGCAGCTCAACCCCGGCAACGGTTGGGTATCCCGCCTCTGCTGCGAACCCGCCGAAGGCGTGGCCGCGCTGAAGGCCATGCTCGCTCCGTACATCGCGTCGAAGCAACTCATCCTGCTGCAACCGTGGCGCCCGACCGGCGCGGAAGCCACTGGCGACCGGGTCCGTGCCGTGACTGGTACCGACTTGAAGACGGGGCAGACTCAGACGCTGGTGGGCAAGTACTTTCTCGATGCCACCGAGCAGGGCGATCTGCTGCCGTGGACCGGCTGCGAATTCGTGACGGGGTTCGAGTCGCAGAAAGATACGGGCGAACCGCACGCCCCGGCTATTGCCCGGCCCGACGACGTGCAGTCGTTCACCGTCTGCTGCATCCTGGCGTACGATCCGAAAAACGAGAAGATCGTTGAACGCCCGGCCGACTACGAGTTCTGGCGCGATTATCAGCCGCAACTCCGGCCGCCCTACATCGGGCCGCTCTTCAGTTGGAATCACCCCTCGGCGAAGGACAAGAGATTCGGCTTTCACCCGACGGAAGACCGTACTCCGGAGGGGCCCAATCTCTGGACGTATCGACGGATCATCGACTCCCGCCAGTTCGAACCCGGTTCCTACCCCGGTCCGTTGAGCTGCATCAACTGGCATCAGAACGACAACTATCTGGGCGGTCTCCACGCGGGCGTCACCCCTGCGGAAACTGCGAGGAATCTGGCCCGCGCCCGCTCTCAATCGTTGTCGCTCGTTCACTGGTTGCAGACCGAAGCCCCTCGGACGGATGGCGGCAAAGGGTGGCCGCAACTACGGCTCGACCCGCACGCGGCCGGCTCGGGCGACGGGCTTGCGCTCGCGCCGTACATCCGCGAGTCGCGCCGCATCCGGGCCGAGTTTACCGTCGTCGAGCAGCACGTCGTTCTCGAACTTCGCATGAAGGAGACAAAGCTCTCCAAAGACGAGGTCAAGGCGGCGGACTTCCGGGACACTGTCGGCATCGGGCACTATCCGCTCGACCTGCACCCATCGACCGGAGGGATCAACGGAATGGGCTACACCGTGTTGCCGTTCCAGATACCGCTGGGCGCGCTTTTGCCCGTCCGACTGGAGAACCTGTTGCCGGCGTGCAAGAACCTCGGCGTCACACACCTCTCGAACGGCTGTTACCGGCTCCACCCGGTGGAATGGAACATCGGCGAAGCCTCGGGCGCGCTGGCCGCGTACTGCCTCGCGAAGCAACTGAAGCCGAAGCAAGTCCGTGCCGATTCCGCCCGACTCGGGGAGTATCAGAAGATTCTCCGCGACCACGGTGTGGAACTGGAATGGCCCGCGTCGGCCCGGCTTCCTTAATCCCGCAAGGTGAACGGGTTGAAGTCGGTGCCGATGTCGTAGTAATCCTCGTTCTCGACGCGTTTCAGGTATGCGACCACCACATAGGTGAGCGGCGTCATCACGGCTTCGAGCAGCACCTTGAGTGCGTAGTTGGTCAGTAGTACGCGCAACACACTTTCGCCGTCCCACACACCTAAGAATGCCAGAGGGTAAAACACGGCCGAGTCGACGAACTCGCCGACGATGGTGGAGCCGATGGTCCGCGTCCAGAGCCACCGGCCGCGGGTCAGGATCTTCATCTTGGCGAGGACGAACGAGTTGGCGAATTCGCCGCAGAAGTAGGCGATCATGCTGGCGGCGACGATGCGCGGCGAGTTGCCGAACACCGTCTCCCACGCGGCCTGATTCGGCCAGGCCGGGTCGGCCGGGAGTCGCAGTACGACCCAACTGATCCCCGCGGCGAACGCCAGCGCGGTAAAGCCCGCCCAGACCACTCGGCGGCTCCTTGCGTAGCCGTACACCTCGGTCAGCACGTCACCGAAGATGTAGCTCACGGGAAAGAACACGACCCCGGCACCGAATACGAAGCCGCCGACCTCGACACGTTTCGGCGCGGAGATGAAGTTCGAGCAGATCAGGACCGTGACGAACCCGGCCAGGATCAGGTCGTAGTAGCGGTACTGTCGGTGGGTCGGCGTCATGCGGGTGGCGGATAAAGTCGGTGCTGCCGGGCGTATTCGATCACCGCATCGGGGAGCATGAACCGGACGGTACGTCCCTCGGAGATTCGCCGGCGAATGTCCCGGCTGGCGATGTCGATGAGCGGGACTTCGACTTTCTGCATGTGCAGCGAGGCGACGGGAATACCGACGGACGCCGCGATCTCGGCGGCGGTTCGCACGGGCCAGCCGGGCCGCTCCATCACGACAAGCCCCGCCCGGGCGAGAATGCGCCGCGGGTCGTGCCACTTCGGCAGGTCCGGCAGGCTGTCGGAGCCTTGCAGCAGGAAGAACTCGTCGCCGGGGCGGAGCCCGTGCAATTCGTCGAGTGTGTCGGCCGTGTAGCTGGGCCCGGACCGTCGGCCCTCGAGAAGATCGAGCGTGAATCCCGGCACCGTGCCGAGCGCGAGTCGGATCATCGCGGCCCGATGCTCGAAACTGCTGGGCGGCGCGTCGAGCTTGTGCGGCGGGCGGGCTGCGGGCACCACCAGCACCTCATCCAGCCCCGCCTGCTCCCGGCCCTGCTCGGCAAGGATCAGGTGGCCGTAATGGATCGGATCGAAGCTCCCGCCGTACACACCCACGCGCATGAAAAGACCCCGTGTTGACCGACACGGGGTCAGGCTAGCACAAACAAAGCCGTTGTCACTCGTTCCTAGCGGGCGGCGAGAGAGCGGGGCGCGTCGAAATCGACGGCCACCACTTCGCCGGCCTTGAAGCTCACGTCGCGGGTCAGCGTTTCCTTGCGCCCGTTGCTATCCCGTTCCAGTTTCAGGGTGTACACATAAGTCTCGCCGCGCTTCAGGTCGGGGGTGACGATCGACCGCTGACCGGTCGGCCAGGTCTTCCCTTCGACGGTGAGCAGCGAGTTGCTCGGCACGTTCACGTCGATGCGG
>JAIBBI010000335.1 GCA_019694755.1 Gemmataceae bacterium | reverse complement strand
CGTGCCCGCGCCGGGCCCGGTCGTTACCGTCACCGTGTAACTACCATTCGACCCGCTCACGCCCACCACTTGTGCGCCAGACTGCCCGGCGGTCGTCGTCACACGGAAGTCGGACACGTCGACGCCAGTGACGCTCTCATTGAAGGTCACGGCATAGCCAACTGAGGCGGCGTAGGCGGGGTTGGCGTCGAGCCGCGTGATGGAGCTGACCAGCGGTCCGGAATAGTCGATCGAATAAACTTCGCCCGATGTGAAGTCGGCGGTGGTCGGCGCGTCGCCGGTGTTGACGACCGTGCCGTTGCTGACGAAATCGAGTCGGACGGTGCCTGTCGATTGCTGCATGTTCACGGTGACGGTGTAGGTCGCGCCGCTGCCGCTGATCGATGAGACGGTCGCGCCGCCTTGCCCTCCCGTCGTCGTGAGTTTGAAGTCGGACACGTCGACGCCGGTGACCGATTCACTGAAGGTGACCTGGAACCGAGCGGTCGCCGCCTTCGTGGGGTCAGCGTCCATGCGCACGCTCGACACGACCGCCGGGGCCTTGTTGATCGAGAAGACCTGCCCAGTAGTGAAGTTTCCGTTGCCCGCGCCCTTGCCGCCGAGCGGTGTGCCGCCGGCGTTGATGATCGTGTCATCGTCCTGGAGGTCGAGGCGAATAGTACCACTTGCGGAGCCCGTCGAGACGGTCACGGTGTATTTGTTGCCGCTGCCCGTCACGTCTTCGATCTTGGCGGTGCCCTGGCCGCCGGTGGTTGTGAGTTTGAAGTCGGAAAGGTCGACGCCGGTCACCGCGTCGCTGAAGTTGACGGTAAAGCTGACCGAAGGCGCATCGGTTACGCTTCCGCCGACCCGCTCGATTGAAGTGACAGTCGGCGCAGCTTGGAGCACGATTGCCAAGTCGCGGACCGGCGCGCCGATGGAGCCTTTCAACTTGGCCGTGCCGGCCGCGATGTCGACGGTAAATAGCTCGGGCTCGCCGAGAAAGATCATCGTCGCGAAGGCTTCGTTGCCGACGACGTCGAAGCCCACCGAGCCCCCGGAACCCAGGGGTTCGCTGAATCCGCTGCCCTTGAGGGTGACTGCGCCGGTCGCGGCGTCGATCGTGTAGAGCCCTTTGAAGTCTCCGTCGATGCCGTAAAGCGTCGTCGTGGCGGCACCGGAGACGTTGTTGACGAAGGCCGCCCCGGTGATGTTCGGCGTGCCGGGGCTGAGCCCGGGGTCGGTGAACACCGTCCCGTTTGCGATGTTGACGCTGAAGTTTTGGCCGGCGTCACTGACGACCCGCAAGCGGTCAGTCACCGGATCCCATTCGATGTCAAAGAAGGTGCCGTTCAGTGCGGTAAACGGCTCGGTCGGGTCGGCGGGGTCGACGGTCAGTGTCGTGATCTTATTTGCCTTGCCGCTGGCGAGGTCAATGGTGTAGAGCGTGCCCTTGTCACCCAGACCATAAAGGGCTCCGTTGGCGGGACGGAAATCGATGCCGACCAGCGTCTCGCCCGAGGCGATCCCGGTGATCAACTGATTCGAGGTGAGGCTTAGCGGAGCACTGCTGTCAAACCCGACGATCCGATTGCCGTTGCCCAGGCCGACGAGTGCCGTGGGCGTCAGACGGTCTTCGAGGCCCAATAGCCGAAGCGGCAGGCGCTTGGCCGGGCGACTCGTCGGGTTTTTCCGGCTGGTGGGGAGTAGCTTCTGGAGGAGGCTCAAGCGCATAGGTGTCACCGCAAAAAGAGTAACAATGCCGGCTATCGTTTATCGGGAACCGAAGGCGTTGGTCCCTCGATTGTACGGGAGGGAAACGTGAGAAATTCGTGAGAATAACCGGAATCGACTGGGGCGTCCGGCTCTGCCGATGATGTCGTTTGGCCGACTGTCGTCGCGGCCCAAATGATCGGGCCCGTCGGGAGTCGCAAAACGGGCGCGTCCGGGGTTATTGGCACCTTCGCACTCGATCGGCTTGCTTTCCGCAACTAATCGACTTTCTTCAACCAGCGCCGTCGGACACCAATTTTTTTGCGTTCGGACTGTGTGTCGAAGAAGTAACCGCCTACAAGCCCGGTGAGGCCGAGCACTATTGGCCAAGCGTTGAATATTGGCCGTGCTTCGGAGCGTGGAGTCGCTTCAGCTTGTTTGGGAATCTCAGCTACCGCCGTGACGCCGGAATCACTCGATGCGTTCGCCGCGGGCGGTGCCGGTGGGGCACTCGGTGCGGGCGTGCTCGGAGTAGTCGTACCGCCCGGGGTCGTGGGCGCGGCCGGCGTGCTGTTGGGGGTAACCGTGGCGATTCCTGGGTTTTCGGCAAGATACTGTTCTTCACTGCGTCCGCCGCCACGCCGTGAAAGGTCGACAGTGAACGGCGTCGCGCCCGGCGGGACGGCCGGTTGGACGGCGGCCGGGGCGTCGGCTCGCGGCTCAAGGTCGCGCGATGTGGTAACTTCATTGCCCGTCGAGAAACCTCGCGACAAGAAGAAGTTTGGCATGATTGGCGCAAAGGCCATCGCCAGTGCTGCGGTTGACGTATC
>JAIBBI010000334.1 GCA_019694755.1 Gemmataceae bacterium | reverse complement strand
GCGTGTTCGGCGGCGGCAGGGGGGCAAACACGCGGCGCGAGATACTCTCACTCCCGTTCGCGACCGGAGAGCCGGGGGTGGGCGGATTGACCGACAGGGTCGTCATCGCGCGTGTGGCAAGGAATCAATCGCGGCGGCGAGCCAACTCCGGCTGTCGGCCGCAGGATTCACTCCGCCCTCGCTCCTTGTAGTGGCTCAGGCATCAGTTCTTGAGCGGCTTCTTCATCAACTCGTCGATCGAGACACCCACCTCGTTGTGACCGCCGAACGCCGTCCCGGCCTCCATCTTGGCAAAGCGGCTCTTGCACTGCTCATAGGCCGAGTCGGGCAGCGCGACGTACTTCACTTCCTTGGCCATTTTGCCCGCGTTGTCGATGAAGAACTCCACGAACTTGCGGACCTCGGGCTTGGTCTGGGCCGACTTCTTGTTGACGTAGATGAACAGCGGCCGGCTGAGCGGGTTGTACACGCCCTTGATCACATTCTCTTCGCTCGGTTCCATCGCGCCGACCTGGTCCTTGTCCCAGTCGATCTTGACGGCCTTGAGACGGTCCTTGTGAGCGACGTAGTACGCGTAGCCGAAGTAGCCGATCGCGTTCTTGCTGCCTTCCACGCCCTTCACCAGGATGTTGTCGTCCTCGCTGGCGGTGTAGTCGGGCCGGCTGGCCTTGGCCTTGCCGTTGACGGCCTCGGTGAAGTACTCGAACGTTCCCGAGTCGGTGCCCGGGCCGTAGAGCTCGACCTTGGCGTCCGGCCACTCGGGACGGATCTGGTTCCACTTGGTGACCTTGCCGGCCGCCTCCGGCTCCCAGAGCTTCTTCAGCTCGGCAACCGTGATCGACTCAGCCCACGTGTTGTCCTTGTTGACCACGACCGTCAGCGCATCGAAGCAGATGGGGATCTCGATGAACTCGATGCCGTTCTTCTTGGCGTCGTCAACCTCGGATTGCTTGATCGGCCGCGAAGCGTCGGAGATGTCCGTTTCGCCGCGCACGAACTTCTTGAAGCCGCCCCCCGTCCCCGAGGTGCCGACAGTCGCCTTGATGCCCTTGTTCGCCTTCTGGAACTCCTCGGCGATGGCCTCGGCCAGCGGGGCGACCGTAGAAGAGCCGTCGACTTTCACGACCTTCTCCGCCGCCAGCGCGGTCGTGGTGGTCCATCCGGCCGTGACCGCCACAGTGATCAATGCCGCCCAGTTTCCAATGCGAGACTTCATCGTTCGGTCCTCCTGGTGAAACACTCTCTTGCGGTGCCGCCGGCAATGCGTGCGGTTTGAAACAAACCCTATCCGACGCGGCTTGGGGGCGAACTCCTGATCCCGATCCGCAAGATCAAGGATGTGTTAAGACAGTCGTGGACGTAGTTTGTTAGGATTGTCACAGGGGTTGTTATTCCAAGTCTGTACCCGATTCTGGTGGATTGATTTGGCGCGGGCTTCCCGCAGCCGCGCCGATCGTCACACTTCAAAAGCCGCCGGTGTTCTCCCGCGGCTGACCGGCCGATCCAAGGGGTACCATTGAGGTTCCCGGTCGTGGCTCCAGCCCGCCGGGCTGGGACGAGTTTGCACCAACACCGCTGTACCGGGGTGGGTAGAGGTTGTTCATGTCACTGGTTTCCAAGGCCATCGCGCCCGCCGTCAACGCCTGGAGCGCGGACTATCTCGAGCAGCAGTACCGCGCCTGGAAGGCCGATCCGGGGTCCGCACCGGCGGACCTGCAGGCCTTCTTTCAGGGCTTCGAGCTGGCCCAGAGCCAGACGATGCCGGTCCAATCCGGCGCGCCGGGAGATTCGGGCGACACCCGGTTCGCAGTCGGCGTCCATGCGCTGATCCACGCCTACCGCTCGCAAGGGCACATCGCGGCTCAAACCGACCCATTCGGCCGCAAGCCGACTCGCCCGGCTGCGCTCTCCCTGTCCTCTCACAATCTGGTCGACGCCGACCTGCAGCGCCCGATCAACACGGGTGTCACCCCTCTGCCCGCGTCCGCCACGCTCGCCGAGCTGATCGCGTTCCTGGAGCGCACCTACTGCGGCCCGATCGGCGTGCAACTCGCGCACATCTCCGATCCGGTCGAGCAGAAGTGGCTCCTTGATCGGTGCGAGGTGAACTCCGGGCGCGTCGACCTGTCACGCGGGCAGAAGGCCCACATCCTCGAACGTCTGATCCAGGCCGAGATGTTCGAGCGGTTCCTCCAGAACCGTTACCCCGGAGAGAAGCGCTTCAGTCTCGAGGGCGGCGAGTCGCTCATCGTGTTCATCGACCGCGTCATCGAGGCCGCGTCAGCCCTGGGTGCCAACGAGATGGTGCTCGGCATGGCCCACCGCGGCCGCCTGAACGTCTTGCGCAACATCCTCGGCAAGAGCCTCGAGCAGATCTTCACCGAGTTTGAAGACGCCTGGGCGTCGCTCGTCGAAGGCGGCGGCGATGTGAAGTACCACCGCGGCTATTCCAGCCAGAAGCAGCTCGCCTCCGGCAAGATCATGAAGCTGGTCATGGCCAGCAACCCCAGCCACCTCGAGTCG
>JAIBBI010000333.1 GCA_019694755.1 Gemmataceae bacterium | reverse complement strand
AGGCGATTCCCGAACTCGCCAATCGGCCCGGGCTTCTCGAAGCCGAATGGCTCCCCGCGGCCGCGACGGCATTGCTTTCAAATACGAAGTCGACCTTCAACATCGCTTCCAAGGACGGTCCCAATTCGAATCGCGACCTGGGGACGGTGCTTCGCAAGCTGCGCCGCAACAAGCACCAGGATGAGATCGACCTGCTGAAGCTCTCGGCCAAGGCGGGAGAGGCGGGAATGAAACGGCTGCGGGAGATCCTGCGGCCGGGCATTTCGGAGCTGGAGATTTATCTCGAGATTCAGAAAGCGGCGCTGATGACCGCCGGGCGGCCCGGCCTGGTCTATGGCGACTTCCGCGCACTCACGGCCGCGCAGCCCAAGGCGGGCGGTTTGCCCAGTACAAAGAAGCTCGAGAACGGCGACCTGTTCTGTCTCGACTATTCCGTGGTGCTCAACGGCTATCGGGCCGACTTCACGAATACGCTGGCGTGCGGCGTCCCGAGCAACGGCGCCAAGGAACTGTTCGCGATCTGCGAAGCGGCGCTCAAAGGTGGCGAAGCGGTCATCAAGGCCGGTGCGAAAGCGAGCGACGTGCACGCGGCGGTGATGAAGCCGTTTGCCGACGCCGGGAAGCGGGATGCGTTTCCGCACCACGCGGGGCATGGCATTGGCCTGGCCCATCCCGAGCCGCCGATTCTGGTGCCGCAGAGCACCGATGTGCTGGAAGAAGGGGACGTGATCACGCTCGAACCCGGCGCCTACGTGCCGGGTGTCGCCGGCATGCGGATCGAAAGGAACTACGTCGTGACTGCCAGCGGCTTCGAGTGCATTACCCAGCACCAGATCTCGCTGACGTGACGCCTACTTCCGCGCATCGAGCTCGTCGAGGCGGAACCGGACACTGAGGATCCAGGGCATTTCTCCCTCGGCCCAGTGTCCGTAGGTGGTGGTGACAAATGTGCCATCGGGCAGCACCTCGACGCCCGGATAGGCGCAGTCGCTCCCCTTCGTGTTGTCTTTGAGGCGTACGCGGTACTGCCCGTCGCGGCCCTCCGCGATGTCGTTCCACGTTCCGACCCATCCGACCCAGTCGCCGGCCGTCGGGCTGGTCGTGCCTTTTTTCGGCACGTCGCGAAACGAAATGAAGAGCCGGCCATCGGGAGCGTACTTCCCCGTATGACGATCGCCCGTGAGCGACGCCGGCAGTTCCCGCGGCGGCGACCAGGTCGCTCCTTCATCGCTCGAAAACATCACGTGTGAATTCTTCACGCGTCGGTTTTCGCGGAGCAGCATCGCCAGTTGTTTTCCATCGGGTGACCGCACGATCCCCGGCTCACAGAGATGGACTTCGCCCGATGACTGGATGGCCTCGGGCCTGCTCCAGGTCAGTCCGCCGTCGGTCGAGAGCGTCTGGTACAAGGTAAACACACCGGTCGCCTTTCCGGATCCGTCGAAGAAGCGACCGTCATCATGAAAGAACGCCCGGTAGGACCCTGGCTTCGATTTCACGGCGATGACGTCGCCCATCGCGACGATGCCTCCGAAGTCGCCGATCTTCGACAGTTCCGACCATGTGGCCCCGTCGTCGTCACTCACCGCCATGCGGATGGGAGACAGGCCGCTGAACAGGATGATCCGCTTTTTGCCGGCGGCATCGACGACGCGATGCAGAGTGGGCGTCTCCTTCGACGTTTCCCAGCTCCTGGGGGTGGGCAGCCGTTCGGACCAGGTCCGGCCGCCGTCGCTGGATCGCTTGTACTGGATCGGTCCTTTGCCGTGCCCCTTGGGATAGACGCAGAGGATGGTTTTGCCGTCTTCAAGAAGCAGCGTCGTCGGATGGCCGAGGTATTGCCCGGCTTCGCGGTCGACGACGGTCTGCCGCGCGGCATCGTCGTTGAGGTCGACGACAGGAATCGTGAACGCCGGCGACTGGGCGATGGCGCCGCCCGGGAGCAACGCGACGGTGAATAAGGCGGCGCGGAGTGACGAATTCATGGAAAGCTCACGAACCCGGGTGGATGAGGAACGCTGGAGAGTCGAGATCCAGAGCCTACCCGAATTGCTGTTGGGAAGCCTTCGACTGCTGCAGGCGGCGGAGAGAAACCCCGCCGCTGGGCGAGGTTCAAAGTCGGGCTGTCTGGCGGAGGTTCCCGCGGCGGCTTAGCGGCGTTTTGGCACCACTCGACTGAGGCCGCCATCGAGGCCGATGACCTGGCCGGTGATCCAGTCATTCGCCGGATCGAGGAGCCACACGGCGAGCGAGACGATGTGCTCGGGTTCGCCGAGCCGTCCGAGCGCATGCAGGTCCGTGGACGCCTTCGCGCCGGCGGCGTTGGCCCAGATGCGCTCCGTGAGTTTCGTGCGGACCAGGCCCGGGCTGATGCAGTTCACGCGGATGTTGGCGGTGGCGAAGGTCGCGGCCGCCGAGCGCGCCAGACCGATGACCCCGGCCTTGGCCGCCGCAATGGCTTCGTGATTCTGAAGGCCGATCTCGGCTGCGGCGGAGGCGAACAGCAGGACAGATCCGCCGGTGGCCT
>JAIBBI010000018.1 GCA_019694755.1 Gemmataceae bacterium | reverse complement strand
GGTGGCCACGAATCTCATTCCGGGCTTTGTCTCCAACACTTACAACAATCGCAATGTGTATCAACACGACCGCCAAACCGGCGTCACCCGAATGGTGAGCCGTCGGGTCGGGGGCAATCCGCTTTTCGATCTGGCCCGGCCTCAGGCCGTCCAGTCGGCCGCCGATGGGAGCCTCGTCTATTTCATTGACCTCGACTCCATGCAATATGTACCGGGCGACTTCAACAAATCGTCCGATGTTTACTTGTGGACGCGCGCGACCGACCAGATTGTGCTGATCTCGAAGAACGCGGGTGAGCCGGCCGTGACGGCGGGCGGGACCAGCCAGTTTCCGTCGCTCAGCCACGACGGCCGATGGATGGCGTTCGCCAGCAATGCCGTAAACCTGCGGACGCCGGCCGCGTACTCGCGGTACGGCGACGTGTTCCTCAAAGACATGCGTACGGGGGTCGTGACGCTCGTCAGCCACATGGTCGGCGACCCGAATCAGCCCGTCGGCGGCGCGAACCCCGTGATCTCGGGCGACGGCCGGTACGTCGCGTACACCAGCGGCAGCGACCTGCTGGTGCCGGGGTTCATCGACGGCAACGGACCGGCTAGCAATTACAAAGGGAGCGACGTCTTCCTGTACGATCGCGTCACCGGCACGACAACGCTCGTCAGCCGGGCGGCGGGCACGACCACTCAAGGCGGCGACGGCGTATCGGGAACGCTGACCGAATACGAAGACTACGACCTCGACATCGATTTCACGGGTCGACGCGTCGTGTTCCGCAGCCAGGCGACGAACCTCGTGCCCGGGTTTATCGATGCCAATGGCGTCGATATCAACGGCCTCGACGCCAACGATGTCTTCATGTTCGATCGCGAGACGGGGCTGAATTCACTCGTCTCTTCACGATTCGATTCGAGTGTGACGGGCGGCAACCTCGATTCGTTCCGCCCCATCATCAGCGGCGACGGCGCGACCATCGCGTTTCGTTCCAAGGCCCGCGATATCGTCGCGGCCAATGCCGGCACGGCGAGTACGTTTCGATATGGTTACGACGTCGCGACCGGAACCAAGTTCCTCATCTCCCATGCGGCCGGGCAGCCGACCGTCTCCGCGAACGGGTCATCGACCGCCGCGACATTGGGCTACGACGGCCGATACGTCGTGCATACGCACACCGGGGCAGACCTCGTTGCTGGCGTCACCGATACGGGCGGCGGCAGCGACGTCTTCCTCTACGACAAGCTCACCGGCGAGAACACGCTCGTCAGCCGGTCGTACACGGATCCGCTGCTGGCGGTCGGCGGCGTGCTGCCGACCGTCAGCGACGACGTCCGGTACATCGGCTTCGTCGCCTTTGCGTTCAAGCTCATCCCGGGCGCGACCAGCACGACGGCGGATGTGGTGGTGTACGACCGCCTGGCCGATAGCCTCGTGTTGGCCAGCCACGCGGCGGGGCAGCCGCTCGTCGGCGGCAGCCACTCCGCGCTCAACCCCACCATAAGTGGCGACGGCCGAATCATTACCTGGTTCTCGTCCGCCACCAACCTCGCGCCCGGCATGACGGGGCCGTACGATACCAGCGGCACGTACGATCAGGTCTACTCATTCGACCGCGTCACCGGCGCAGTCACGTTGCTGACACGGTCGATCAACAATCCGACCCGGTTCGGCAATGCCAACACCTATTTCTACACTCCTGCCATCAACGGCAACGGCTCCGTCATTGCCTTCCGCTCCAGCGCGAGCGACTTGATCCTTCTCGACAGCAACGGCTTCGACGACGTGTTCGCGTACATCACCCCGCCGCCGACGATTACTTCGATGAAGGTGGCGGACGGGTTGGCGCAGCGGTCGGTGGTGCGGTCGTTGACCGTGACGTTCGATCAGCCGGTGATGTTTGCGGGGGACCCGGCCGGGGCGTTTGTGGTGCGGCGCGGGAGCGAGACGGTTGCGCTGTCGGCCGCCGTGACGACCGGGACCGCGACGACCGTGACTCTGACGTTCTCCGGGGCGGGGACGCAGTTCGGGTCGCTCCTCGACGGGCGGTATTCGCTGACGGTGCTGAGCAGTCAGGTGCTCGGGATCGAGGCGCTCGACGGCGATGCCGACGGCCTGGCCGGCGGGGACTACGTCGCCAACTTCCATCGCCTCTTCGGCGACAGCAACGGCGACGCCCGGGTGGACGCGGTCGATTTCCTCGCCTTCCGGCTCGGGTTGGGCATGAACAACCCGGCGTTTGATTACGATGGCGATGGAGTGGTGGGGCCGACGGGCTTTTTGCAGTTCCGGGTGAGATTCTTGAAAGAGGTTTAGGACTCGCGCCTATTCCGTGTTCTTTTTCGTGAGCAGTGATACGGCAATCAGGGTGGCGAAGCCGAGCGGGATCGTGACGATGGCGGGTTGGCTGAAGGGGACGAGGGCGGTGTCGGGATTGAGGCCGTAGACGTCGCGGAAGGTGTCTCCGCTGAGCAGGATCCAGGCGAGCGAGGAAACCATGCCGACGGTGATGCCGGCGGCGATGCCCTGCTGCGTGGTGCCGCGCCAGAACAACAGCATGACGAGGGCCGGGAGGTTGGCCGACGCGGCCACGCTGAACGCCCAGCCCACGAGGAAGTTCACGTTCATTTTCGCAAACAGGATGCCGAGGACGATGGCGATCAGGCCGACGCCGATGGCCGTGATCTTGGCGATGCGGACCTGCTGATGGCCCGTGAGGTCCATCCGGAAGAAGCCCGCGAGCAGGTCGTGGGCCACCGCGCCGCTGGCAGCGACAATTAACCCCGCGACCGTGCCCAGCACGGTGGTGAATGCAATAGCCGAGATGACCGCGAATAGCAACTCGCCAAAACTCCGGGCCAGCAGCGGAGCGGCCATGTTGCTGTTGGTCACGTCGAGTGCGCCGCTGGTCATCGCGCCCAGGCCCATGAACAGCGTGAGAACGTAGAAGAAGCCGATGGAGCCGATGCCGACGACAGTGCTCTTGCGTGCGCTGGCCTGGTCCTTCACGGTGTAGTAGCGGATGAGGATGTGGGGCAGCGAGGCGGTGCCGCAGAACAGTGCGAGCATGAGCGACAGGAAGTTGATTTTGTCGCGGACGGAGTTGCCGCGCAGGCCCTGAAACGCGGGCAGGTTGCCGGGCCGGAGGACTTCCCGGCCGGGCGTCGGCTTGGGTGAATACGTTGTGGTGGTCGAGCCGTCGTCGTTGCGTGTGGACTTCGATCGCCAGAGGACGACTTCGCTTTGTTCGAGGATGCTGAGAAACGCCAGCGGGCCGATGGGGCCAGTCTCGGTGATGCCGCCGGGCAGTCGGCTGATGTGGCCTACGGGGCGGAGATCGACTTCGCCGGGGCCGCGGCCCTGGGGCAGGCCGTCGATCAGGACTTTTCCACCGGCCGACCGCGTAACCACCTGCGCGGGCTGATCCGGGCCGACTTTCAGGCCGCGGTGCAGGATCAGGATGGTGAGCAGGGTGCTGAACACGACGAGCATGCCGCCCTTGAGGAACTGGACGTAGGTCGTACTGACCATCCCGGCCGTGAAGACGATGAGGATCACGATCGCTCCGACGAGGACGACGCCGAGCCAATGGGGGAAGCCGAGCAGGGGCTGAATCAGCACGCCGGCCCCGACCATCTGCGGGATCAGGTAGAAGATGCTGACGGCCAGCGTGCTCACGGCGGCGGCGAGTTTGATGGCCCGCGAGTTGAATCTGCTGTCGAGGGCGTCGGCGAAGGTGTATTTGCCCAGTCGCTTGAGCGGCTCGGCGATGACGAAGAGGGCAACGATCCAGCCGGCGAGGTAGCCAATGGAGTAGAGGAAGCCGTCGTAGCCGTAGAAGGCGATCATGCCGCAGATGCCGAGAAACGACGCGGCGGAGAGGTAATCGCCGGCGAAGGCGACGCCGTTGACGAACCAGTGGATGCCGCCCCCGGCCGCGAAATAGCTCTGGGCCGAGCGCGTCCGGCTGGCGAAGTAGAAGCTGATCCCCAGTGTCAGAGCGACAAAGAGGAAGAACACGATCACGGCGAGCGGCGACGGTTCGTAGATCACGACGCCGGCCCGTGGGGAATCGGGGAACTGCACCGCCAAGCGTAGAGCATCGCGAGTAAGAAGGCTGCGACGATCAGGCCGAGGCCGTACACCACGGCAAGGTTCAGCCCGGCGACGACGATCGTCTCCATCGCGGCAGGAGCGAACGCGTTGAGCAGCATGAACGCGAGGTAGAGCAGGGAGTAGGCGGCGAAAAGAAGAAGCCCCAGCCGGGCGTTGCGGGCGGCCAGCGCGGGGTCGACGACCTCGGCCGGCGAGTGGTGATCGAAATGCGCCATGAGCTATGAGATATGGGGCGGCTGGCGAATTGGCGCACCGAAGAAGTCTGGGCCGCACGATCACGCTGCGGCCCCCGAAGAAGAAGCGTCCTCTATTGACTGGGCCTGGCAGTCGCGACCGTGGCCTCGGTCAATTCGCGGACGGTGTCAAGAGTCTCCAGGCGGAGGACCGTATCGGCCAGCCGACGGCAGCCCGATTCGCCGAGCACATTCCGGCCCAGCGCGTGGAACTTGATCCCGATTTCCTCGGCCGTCATCGGGTCGCGGGGATCGCCTTTGGGCACGTCGACTCGGGTGGCGAACGATTGTCCGTCGGTCGTCGTGATGGTCACCCGGCTCGGCTGAAACTTCGGGAACAGCAATTCGAACTCGGTATTGGCCACGACCTTGACCTTGTCCATGACGGGGATCAAGGCGGGATCATGGACCCGCTCTTCGCGGAATTGCAGCGGCGTGACCATGCCGTCGATCAGACCGACGGCCAGGCTGTACGGAAGAGAGTGGTCAGCCGTCTCACGACTTGTCGGCCGGTACTTAGCCGGGTCGCCGAGAATGTCGGCCGCGCGAGCGATGACCTCGACGCGGATCTCCGCGACGCGATCGGCCGGGATGTTGTTGTCGCGGACGCACTTCATCATGGCCGTCAGCGGCGCGTGGCTGAGGGCCTCGATCGGGAAGCTCTTCATGCCGCAATCGACGATTCGGTAGTGGTCACTCGCCGACCGGGGCAGGGCGGCCATCAGTATCTCGGAATCAAAGCGAGCTTTGACGCCTTTGTAATCGACGTGGCTGAAGACGGCGTAAAGCCCCTCCTTGCCGTCGATCATGTGCTCCGGTCCTGTGAAACCGCGGCGGGCGAGCAGGGCGGACTCGACGCCCATGCGGGTCGCCCACGGATCGACGGTGTTCTTCATGTGCGTCAGTTTTCCGGCCGTGACCGCGCCGGGGGTAAACGTCCGGGCCGCGCTGATCCCAATGGCCTGGACCATCTGATCGACGGTGAGATTCAGCACGCGGCCGGCGGCAATGGGCGCGGCAAACGCGGTGAGCGTGGCGTGGTGCCAGCCATACTCGCGGACGCCGGGCACGCCGGACTCGCACAGCCGCATTTCGATCTCGTATGCGATGACTGTCGCCAGAACGAGGTCCCGGCCCGGGAGGTTCAGCCATTCACAAAGTGCCAGCGGGCCGGAGATGATGTCGGACGGGTGGCACGGGTCGGCTTTCCAGTAGATGTCGTTGTAATCCATCGCCCGGATCATGTGCCCGTTCAGGAACGCGGCATCCACCGGATTCGTCTTGTAACCGCTGACGAAACAGGAGGACGGCCCCGATCCTCCCATGTCGCGGTAATGATCGAGCAGGATCCGGGCGTCGTCCTGCCGGCTTCCGCCGAGCGCGCAACCCAACGAGTCGTACCAGAACAGCCGGGCCTTCTCGATGGCGGCCGCGCTGAGGTGCTCGTACCGGAGTCCGCAGGCCCACTCGGCGAGCGCGTGCGAAAGGTAGCGACGGGATTCGGCGGCATGGGCCATGTGTGATTCTCCTCGTGTAGAAACCGGTCGCCCGTCAGGAAGCGTGTCGGGCGACTTCGCGGGCAACATCGAGCGTGCCGGCCGAGCCGCCCATGTCGTATGTCCGAACCGTGCCCTCCTTAATCACTCGTGCCACAGCGCTTTCGAGGCGAATGGCCTTCTCGGTCTCATTCAACCAGTCGAACATCATCTTCACGGTCAGCAGCATGGCGACCGGATTCACCTTGTACTGGCCGGCATACTTCGGTGCCGAGCCGTGCGTCGGCTCGAACACAGCATACTTGTCGCCCAGATTCGCGGAGGGAGCGAATCCCAGCCCGCCGACAAGGCCGGCACACAAGTCGCTCACGATATCGCCGAACATGTTCTCCGCGACGAGAACGGAGTAGTCCTGCGGATTTTTGAACATCCACATGCAAATCGCGTCGATATTGGCTTCATCGGCTCGGATGCCCGGGTATTCCTCGGACATGGCGCGGAAGATGCGCGTCATCAGGCCGCCGGTCTCGCGGAGGACGTTCGGCTTCTCGACGAGTGTCACGCGCGACCGGCCTGTCTTCTTCGCGTACTCGAACGCCTGTCGACAGATGTTGGAGCAGCCCTGTTTGCTGACGATGCGCGTCGACAGTGCGACATTCTCCAGCCCCTTGTCCTTCCACGGCTTCATTTTCGGGTTGGCACATAGTGCGGTATACACGGCCTCGGGGAGCGGGAAGAATTCGACTCCGCCGTAGCTGCCCTCGGTGTTCTCGCGGAAGATCACCTGATCGATCAAGACGTCCCGGCCGTCCGGGTTGGTCTGCGCGGTACCACGGTAGTTGAGGGGATTTCCGGGATAGCTTTTACACGGCCGAAGGTTGGTGTGCAGGTTGAACATCTGCCGGAGTTTGACGATCGGCGAAAAGTACGTCAGTTTTTTGTCCTTCAATTCAGGTGACAATTCGCGGACGGCGTCGTCCTGCGGCTTGCTCGTGATCGCCCCGAAAAGGCCGCACGTGGTCTTCTGAAGTGCTGCCACCGTGCGTTCGGGCAGGGCGTTGCCTTCCTTGCACCAGAATTCCCAGCCGATGTCGCACGGCACGTACTCGGCGTCAAACTTCATCGCGTCGAGGACTATCCGGGCTGCCTCCATTACGTCGTTGCCGATCCCGTCTCCGGGCATCCACGCGATCGAGTACCTGGCCATGTTTAGGACTCCCTAAGCCGACTGTTGAAGACGATTTCGGACGACGGTCTCCGCGCCGCCTGCCACGACGAGTTCCTGTGCGGTTGGCGACAGTGCGGTAAACGGGAACTGCCGGCCTGCCCACGCGGCCCGGCCTCGGGCGTGGTCGATCTCGATCTCGCCGACCATGGCGGACGGGGTCTTGTGTTCGATGGAGCGCAACTCGTCCACCAGGGCCGGGCATTCGAAGACTACAAAGCCGTTGTTGAACGCGTTTCGCTTGTAGGTCTCGCTGAAGGACGCCGCAATAGCGCACGGGATGCCGAAGTACTTGAGCGCGGTGGCCGCCTGCTCCCGCGACGAACCTGTGCCGAAGTTATAGCCACTGACAATGATGTCGCCGGGCCGCGCCAGCGTGCGGAACGCCGGGTCGTAATTCTCGAAGATGACTTCCGCCATTTGCTCCGGAGTCAGCGAGTCGTTGTAGGTGTGTTTGCCTGCGAAGATCCCGTCGGTGTTCAGATTGTCGCGGTCCAGGAACCAAAGCCGACCTTTCAGTGATGCGGGAAACCCGTCGATCATCCGGGCCACACCGCCCGTTGAAGTTGCCACAGCCGTCCTGTGATATGATCCGCGGGGTTTCGTGGACTCGCCGGGTGTCGGGGAACAGAGGTGACCCATCAGCGCGCTGGCGGCGACGACGGCCGGCGAGCCGAGGTATACCTGGCCGTTGCGGTCGCCCATGCGGCCCTCGAAATTTCGATTGGTCGCGCTGATGCCAACTTCGCCCGCCCGGATCGTCCCGCGACCCAGACCGATACAGGTGCCACACCCGGCCGGCAAGGCGATCGCGCCGGCCGCGAGAAGATCCTGCCAGTGGCCCGCGCGTTCGGCCGCGGCCTGTACTTCCGCGCTCACGGCCGCCAGATAAAACTCCACGCCCTCGGCCACCTTCTTCCCGCGGACAATAGCAGCGGCGGCCGCGAGGTCCTCGCCCCGTGCGTTGACGCACGACATGAGCCACGCCTTCTGAACCCGGACGCGTCGCGGTTCGAGGTCCGCTAGACTTACCATCGTCTTGACATCATTGGGCCCGCAGACGTGCGGTGTCACCGAATCCAGGTCCAATTCCAGTTCGGCGGCGTAGCTTGCCTCGTCGTCGGCCAGGAGTTCGTGTCGGCCGGCCCACCATGAATCCACGTCGTCGCGGGTGTAGTTTCCGAGCGATCGGGGTGAACGCAATCCAGGTCGCTGCCCGGCCGCAAAGTAGTCGGCCCGCGACTGAAGGAACGCACGGGTCACCTCATCGAAAGGGAACAGGCCGACGAGCGCACCCCACTCCGTCGTCATGTTCGCAATGGTCATCCGCTCCTCGATGGAGAGTGACGCCACGCCGTCGCCGAAAAACTCGACGGCATGGTTTAGGACCTCGTCGTTCCGAAACAGGCCGCAGAGAGTGATGATCACGTCCTTGCCTGCTGCGCCGTTGCGGAGTCGGCCCCTCAGTGTAACCCGTGCGACTGGCGGCACCTGCCACCATGTGACGCCCGTGGCCCACAAGCTGGCGGCATCGGTCCGGACCACGGGCGTGCCGAGGCAATGGATCGCGCCGTAGAGATTCGAGTGCGAATCGGAGCCGACGACCATCGAGCCGGGGACGACGTACCCCTGTTCGACCATGATCTGATGAGCAATGCCGGTGCCCTCGGGGTAGAAGTCGATCCCGTGTTCCCGGGCAAACGCTGCGATCCTGGCATACTTACCGAGGTTCTCCGCCGACGTGTTTTGGATGTCGTGATCGATGGCGAAGACCGGTTGCCGGGGGTCGTGGATCGTGGTCGCGCCCATCTGCCGGAACTTGGGGATCACTGCTCCTGTGTTGTCGTGAGTCATCACGTGCCTGGGCCGGATCGTGATGATTTCGCCCGACCGCACGATGCCCCCCGCCGGCAGGCCGACGGCATGCCGGGTCGCGATCTTCTCGACGGCAGTCAGTGCGATCGCCATGGCTTACACTCCGGATTTCTTTCCGAGGACCTTGGCGATGTCGAAATCGATGAAGTCGGCATGGTGGAATATGATGCTCTCGATGGTGCGCTCGACCTTGTCGCCCTCGTGGCTGTGCGTGGCAACGATGTGCATTACTTCGGCCGGGATGCCGTGTTTGTAACACAGCGCGACTCCGCTGAACGGGTGCCGGAGCAACTCACCGAACCGGCCTTTGATCACCTTTCCGCCGGCATCGCGGTCGAATTCGAGCATCTTGCCCACGTCGGCCAGCAGGGCCCCGGCGATCAAGACGTCTTTCCGGACGGGAATTCGCCCGCCGAAGACTGTGCCCAGGATGTCCGCGATGGCGATGCACTGCTTCACACACGAGTTCAGGTGCTCGACAAACGTGAGGTCGATCTTGCCGGCGAGCAGGGTGAACGGGATCTTCCGGATCTCGTCGAACGTCCAGCCCTGGCCGCCGCAACCGGTGGTCAGCGATTCGTCCCACACGGCCGCCACGCGGTCCCGGAGGGTCGCGTCGCCGATTCGCATCAGGTCCGGAAACAACTCGGCGATCTGAGCCGTCGAATACATGCGAATCCTCCACGGCCGGCGAGTTACCCGCCCGGCCCGTCGTAAGCGTGGTTGACCGGGTCAATGCGCCGCATCGGCCGTTCGCGGGTCTGTTCTTCAGTGACGTGGGCGATCAGGCCGGGAGTCCGGGCGATCATAAAGATGCCGTTGAATACCCGCGGGTCGAGTCCGAGATCGGCGAGAATCGCGCCGATTGCCCCATCGACGTTGATCGGGAGCGGCTTGCCGATCGCCGCGAACGCACGCTCGACGGCGCGGGCCGCGCCGACGTGGGTCTCGGGCGATCCTGACAGTCCGGCCTCGGCCGCCAGTTCAAACAGCCGACCCGTCCGCGGGTCGCGGGTATGAATGCGGTGGCCGAACCCGCTGATCCGATCCCCCTCGCCCTTGATCCGCGTCACTTCCGCGGCTGCAATCTCGTCGATGGATTTCTGTTCCCCCAACGCCCGCTTCAGTAAGTTCGCGAGATACCTGGCGCAGTCCTCGATCGCGCCGCCGTGATGCCGGTTGATCGCCATAACTCCGGCAGCGACCGATGCCGAAAGCGATGCGCCGGTGCTCGCGACGGTGCGCGCCGCCAGGCAACTCGGGGGCGTGCAGCCGTGGTCGATGCTCGAAACCAGAATCGCATCCATCAGCCGGCCGACGCGATCATCCGGTTTGGAACCGGTGAGGATCAGGTACACTGCCGCACCGAAGCTCACGTGTCCCATAAGCCCGGCGATGTCATGTCCGCGCACTGCCACGGTATTCGGCTCGATCCGCGTGATCGCGCTCGTCCAGACGGCCTTACGCTCCGTGTCGGTCATCAAACTCCGGCTGTTTCGCGATCGCAAGACTTCGACGACCGCATCGGGGAGCGAGCCGAACGAATCCACGACCACGGCTCCGGCTTGCCGCAATGCCGCCGCCTTACCGGCGTGCGTCCCCGTGTTGCCTTCGATGATCGCGCCGGCATGGCTGAACCGCGTGCCGGAGCGGGCCGCCTTGCCGCCGATGTAGGCGATCACGGGCTTCGTTATCGTCCCTTCCGCCATCAGGGCGGCCAAGTCTTCCTCTTGCGCGCCACCGATCTCGCCAAAGAGGGCGATCGCGTCAGTGGCCGGGTCGGACTGGAACAAACTTGCGACATCCGGCACGCGCAGGCCGAGCACGGCATCGCCGCCGACATGAACGATGGAGGATATCCGCACTCCCGCCTGGCCGAGGTAGTAGGCCGTGCTCGATGCCATGCCGCCCGAGCGGGAGATCACGCCGACTCCGGTCCCGCCTGGCAGCGGCGGTTTGAACCACTCGCGGGCCGACTCCGCCCGCCCGCCAATCATGCCCACGACTCCCTGCCCGGGGCTTGCAATGCCGAGGGTGTTCGGCCCGACAAAATGAACGCCCCGCGTCTGGGCCGCCGCCGCGATTTCGAGCGCGTCCCAGAGCGGGACCCGGTCGGCGACAATCACTACTAGTCGTATGCCCGCCTCGATCGCCTCCAGCGCGGCCGCCTTGACCAACGACGCCGGGACGAAAAGGACCGAGATGTCGATCCCACCGAGCTGCTCCACCGCTGCCTGACAATTGTCGAATACCGGCACGCCGAGGACTTTGATCCCAGCCTTGCCAGGCGTCACGCCGCCGACCACGTGCGTTCCGTAGTCGAGCATGAGCCGTGTCCGGGCCTGCCCCTCGCGCCCGGTGATCCCCTGGACGATGACCCGCTTCGACTTGTCGATGAGTATCGCCATGGGTCATTCGTCCCAGCCCGGGATATCAAGCTCCACGAAAAACCCGGGGATGTTGTCGCGCCGGCACTCGACCTCGCAGGCGATTAGCTCACTGTCCTTCGTGGCGATGTCGCCGACGTGTGACATTCGGCCGTCCGTCACGGTCATCAGCCCGAGCGAACGGGCCGCGATGGGGGCGGGGTTGGCCCGGCCGTCGATCCAGACCCGGCCCCCGCGGATCGGCAGGCAAATTGCGTCCGATTGCCGCACGAACGCCGGTCGACGGGGCTTCCGCGGAGACCAGGCTTTCGATTTGGTTTCGACGACGAGCATTGCGAATCGGGCGGCGATCTTCGCCGGAGGATCGCTCTTGCGGTATCCCTCGACGATTGCATGTACATCCCGGCCGACCGATTGAAGGATCTCGACCGCGCGATCTTCTGCGTTTCCGCCCAGGCGAATCACGACGGGAATGTCGATCTCCAGTTCCCAGAACGCCTTGGCCAGACCGTAGGCCGACCAGTACTGTTCCTGACTAGCGACGCCGGACCCGGATCCGAAATACCCGACGATTCCCGGTTGCGAAAGGATAATTCGAGCGGCGCGATAGACCTTGCCGGCCGAGGGATTGCCCGACGTGTCCGTGAAATTCGCGACGGTGAAGCCTTCGTGCTGAACGGCGTCCATCGCCATCATCGACCCGCCGCCCCCCGCACCGTGGAAGCCGACCAGGCCCTTCGAACCGGCTGCGGCTTCCGACGCCATCTGCACGAAGTAAAACGTGCCCCTCGGGTCAGCCTGATCGACGGCGTAGGCCGTCCTTTCCAAGGCCGTTGGCGGATGGTCCAGTTCCCGAGCGATTTCGATACCCAGCTCAGGGTGGCGGAACACAGCATAGTCGTCGACGGTGATCCGGCAGTCGGCCGCGACGACTCGCCCGTCGGCCGTCACCACAAGTGGATTGACCTCCAGCGATCGCGCCTCGACCGACTTTGCCGCCTGGAAGATCGCCTGAATCGCCTCGACGAGACTGGGGTTCGAATCCGGGCCAAGTGCCGCCCTGATCGCGTCGTCGGCCGGGCCAGTGTGAATTGGGCAGGGCACGCGGCGCACGGTCGAGCCGCGGCCTTCAATGCCCGTTCCGCCGACCGCGCCAATTAGCATCACTGGTTGACGCTGGCGGTCGTCGATCGTGAGCGAGACAAACACTTCGCGGCTAATCGCGAGTTTTTCCTCAACCAATAACCCGGAAACGGGAAACTGCCCGACGCGAATCTGCAGCATGCGTCGGGCATGCTCGGCCGCCTGGGCCGGCGTTTCAGCAAAAGCGATTCCCCCGAGGGCCGCTCGGCCCGTCGTCCACGCCTGAATCTTGATGACGCACGGACCACTCAATCGAGTCACTGCGGAGGCCGCCTCATCCGCCGAACCGACGACAAAGCCGCGCGGCACACTCAGCCCGGCCCGCGCCAGAATCGCTTTGCCCTGATGTTCGTGCAAGCGAGCCATGACTTGGTCATCCTACTCCGCGTCATCGTGGCCAGCACCTGAGAACGCCTGAAAAACAAGGCAAAAACAGATCTTTCGAGGTCCTGAATCGGTCGCGGCCCAAAAACGGAAACGGGGTCGCATCGGCTTGCATGGATGGGACCGTTCCCCTTGCGCTGAAAATCGAACCTCGCTCCGTCCATTACACCGTCTTGAATAGCCGCGCTGGCGGAACGAAGAGGATTCTGGGGCGTCGCCGTGCGAGGCGACAGCCGAAGTCTCCGCAAGGCGATCCCGGCCGACCCCGTAGAGCTGTTTGGCTCTGCCGTGGTGTTGTTCAACAACCACGAGATGTGAAGTCGACGATAGAACCATCCCGCAGCAGCCAGGTCGCTACGACCACCAGTGTCAAAAAGGATCGGCGGCGCCGGATACACAATCAGGCGGACGAAGAATCCGTCCTTGGCCCGTCACTGTCCCTTGAGTCGGTGGGCCATGAGAACGTTTCGGCGTGCTTGCAGCGACTGCCGAAGACGAACACATCCTCGTGGTGGAAGCAACAGGCCCACTGGAGCGTATGATCGACGGCCACCATAGCGTACCCGACCGACCAAGCGAACGCATCCCAGTACCGAACCACCATCCGCCACGTCGTCTGGACCACCCGGTTCCGCTCGTAGACCAAGTACACGGTGCGGCGGAACGGAACGCCCCGTTCATACAGCCACCGCCGAACGTCGGAGCGGTGGGCCGGGTCGTTCCAGCAGTCGCGGACGGTCAGCATCTTCTCCTGCTCGAACCGCCGCTCCGCCCGCTCTGGCCAGCCACGCGGTATTGTCGCGAACACCCACTCGGTCAGACGGGCGGAGTCCGCCGGGACGAGTAGGCCGATCTGGGCTGCGTGGTTTGGGTGGAGCGGCAGGTAGTCGTCGGCGAAGCAGAAGAAGTCGCGTTCGTCCTCGGGGAGTTCGTCCCACGGGCGAACCAACACCGGGAACGGCAACCGATGCTCCACACCCAAGCCCTTCGCCGCCAAACGACAAAGCTCAGCAGCCGGGGCCGCCGAGAAACCAATGAACTCCGAAAAACCGTAATGCGGCCCCGTTAGCCGCTGCCCACATCCATAGGCCGAAGCGGAGCAAAGTCTGACGGGCGTGTTTTCAGTTGCTGTTCGAATCTTTCAACCAGCGAACTGTCGGACGGGATCAATTGAGCATACTCAATGTCCAATTGCAGCTCATGGCTTTCAAGATCGTCCGCGGTTTCAAAGATTCCTCGAGCGCGAGCCAGCAACGAAGCAACGTCACCAATCCCAAAATATCGATAGCCGCCGTAAGCGTCGGACAGTTCCTCAGCAGTCATGCACTCCACCGCGTGCAGCAGGCCGCCATTCATGGCAAGACCGTGAGCACGAAGCAAGTCGGTGAGAGCACGATCACCGGGCAACACTCGTAGCGGATCTTCGCCACAAGCGCGATTCCAGATCATCTCGGCTTCGGTCAGTTCGTGCATCTCGTCTTTGCGGCTAATGGTTACGTTCACTTGCCGGGCCGACCGCAAGAATCGTGACGTCTCGAATAGCTGAAATGTCGGCACGGTCAAGTGGAACGTTTTGTTCACCGCGTCCGCACTTCGACCGCGTCCTCGGGCCTTGCTCCCTTGATCTCATCGCAAATTTGCTCGAACCTCTCGAAATACTGCAGCTCGAGATCGTCCTTCGATAGACAAAATGCATTTTGAGTCAACGGTAACGACAGTTGATTCGCAATACTCGCAGCTTTCCGGTGAAACGCTGGGTGAACGTCGGCCGTGGTATCGAGATCACCGGCGTTCCGCATTCCGTAGTCGGCGGCTCACAGGCAGTAAACAAGCGCTTCCCACGGCAACAGGCTCTCGACTCCGGACTTGGCCTTCTTTCGGATGACCAGGTCGCCGGTTTCAATTAGCCACGTTTCGTTATCCGAAGGACGAGTCATCTGTATTTCCGGCGAACAGTTGATTATCGCAATCGCCAGATGACACGCCGGCGATGGTCGTTCACCATAGATGACAGTAGTTTCGACCGATAGCGGGCCGGCGGCAAGGTCGAAGTTGCTGATATCGCTTCCGTTGCACCGCTTGACCAATCCGTCGCTCGCCCCACAAGTGTCATCCACGAAGAAAACGGGGTCAGGTGAGATCATGAATCTGACCTGCACCTCGTTTTATCGACTACCCACGACCCGGGATCAGGCCGGCCCGTCACCGCGGAGGCCGGGACCATGTGCGTGTTCCAGACGCATTGCTCATACTACTGCGGTGTCGACTTGCATGCCAGGACGCTGGCCCGCTTCCGCCTGAAGGGCGGACAGTTCTCAGCCCGCGGGCAACGCCCCGGGTTCACGAAGCCCCGAAACCACTCCAGTCCAACGGACTGGGAGAACCCGTCGCTCGCAGCATGCATGTCTCAGCCTTGCAGGCAGACATCGGATTGCCGCCAAGACCCGGATCGTTGCTCCGGGCTGAGTACTCGCAGTCCTTCGGACTGAACCCGACCACAGTGTGGCCAGGCTCCCACGCGGTGATGCAGAGACGTCACCGCCGAGACGGAAGCCGATGAAAGAACCATCGCGAAGCGGCCAGGCATTGACGACCGACAGTGTCAACAGGGATCGATGGTGCCGGGAACACCGTCTGGCGGATGAGGAACCCGTCTTCAGAGCCACATCGTCCCTTGAGTCGGTGGGCCATGAGGACGGTTCGGCAGCTATTTGTTCTCGGAATCAGTCGATCAAGCCGTCAGCCTGCATTTGCTGTCTTCGGAATTCGGCATCCTTCTCGAAGTACTCTTCCGAGAAGTAAGAAGGCAATGTTTGAGAATCTCCATGTAGACGCAAGATACCTTCATCAATCAACGTACCAATAATCCCGTGTATCTGTTGTCGGAGACCTTTTGGTTCACCGCCTTCGTACTGGGCGGACATGTGCTTTACGAAATCGCCGACGGTGTGTTCTCCGTCGGCAGCCATGAACACCACTTCGTACCAAGGCTCCATTGTAATCATCCGAGGCGCGCTCGCACTGAAACTGTCGTGGACAACCAATCGGTCTTCCAACCTATACCAGCAAGAATTTCGAGAAAAGTACTTGTCATCCATATCCGACACCCGTTTGTGGTCGAAAGAACCCATCCGAGCCGCCGGGGGAGTGGGGTAATTTGACAGTTACCACACCGTCTCGCCCGGACACCCGCAACGAAATCTTCGAGGAGGGTCACAACCAAGGTAACAGCCGCCGAGCGTATTCTGGCCATCGATCTGGGCAAATACAAGTCGGTGTCGTGTCTTTGTCAAGCAAATACCGGCGAAGTGTAACTCGCGTAGTTCGACACGTTCTGCCAGGAAGAACCGGCGGTAGATCGCGTCGGCCGGGCGGGAGCGGCGGGTGGCGCTTTGCCGAGAGCGGCCCGGAGATCGGCAAGAAGACGGGGCAAGGGTACGTCGTGCGCCCGGGCAAAGAACCCGAGCGTCTCGTCCGGCCAAGCCGTCCGCCACAACCACGCAGGCCGTAACGATCAAGGACGGCCCGAAGTTGCGGCGCGGAAGCGAGCAGATCGGGAATCAGGGAGTTGGCGTCGAGCGGGGCCGGGTAGGTCGTCATGCCATTCTCCAATATCAGACTATATTCGCATATTGATATACAAAATTAGGGCCTGCGTTTTCGAGCGGGCGACGGATGGGGAGATTTGGCCGGCTCTCCTCCGGCTGTGAGGTCAGCGACGGTCGTGTGCTCGAGCATGCTGACGTAGTCGTCGCGGATTCTGGTCCACCGGTCGCTCATGAATTGCGGCTCGGCCTCGGGGCACTGCGTCCAGTCGGCACCGCGGCTGGCCCATCGGCTGATGTGTTCAATCGGCTCGACGATGTCCAGGAGCCTGATTTCTGCAGCCGGACAGGCCAACCGAAATCCGCCGCCCGCGCCTTTCTGTGACACCACCAATCCACAGCGGGCGAGCGTCTGCAACAACTTCCCGAGGTAATTCGGCGGAGCGCCGATGGCCTTCGCAATGACCTGCGTGCCGACGTAATCCCCCTCGGCCAGTTTTCCCAGCAGCGCCATCGCCCGAATCGCGTGTAGTCCCGTCCTGGTAAGCATGATACAGAGCCACTAATCACATGCTGATGTCTGGTTTTATCCTCGATCACGAGCCATGTCAAGGAAAATCCCGTCTGCTTTTCAGTTTTGTTGCGGGCCCGGAAAATCGCAGGGACTCGACCGGCTATTTGCCCTTGGCCGGCCGGCGGCCGGGCGTCCAAGGTGCGCCGATCTCGTCGAGCATGTCTTCCAGCTTTTTGACATCCAGTTCAATCCGGTTTTTCAGCACGACCGACTCGGCATCCAGTTCCTTACGGGCAATTGCGTACTGCTCACGCTGCGTGCCTGTTGGCAGCGCGACGATCGTCTGGTTTGCGGCAGATGCCGTGCCGACCCGCTGGGCGATCGACTCGGGCACCAGTTCGTTGCGGGCGGCCAGCACCGCGTCGCCGTTGAGTTTCCGCAAGGTCGCGCGATGCTCTTCGATCAGCTTGCGAACCTGCACCCGGCTTTCCGGCGTCGCGGTCGGCGTGATGTCCAACGCGACCTTGATCGCATCGAGGCGGTTTGAGATATCCGAAGCGGTCCCCTGGGCCGTCGTCAAATCGCGCTGCAGCTTGACAATCTGCTTCTGAAACTCGGCGAGTTGTTTCCAGTCGCCAGCGGGCAGCGGTGCGGGCCCGACATACCTGACCTGAAACTCCACCGGCCCCGCCAGAGGCGTCACTTCACCGCGGACTCGCTTTGATAGGGTCACCTGGTACTTTCCCGGAGCCACGTACGGACCGCCGGGCGTGAAGCCGAAGAAGTCGTCGTCGCCTTCCGTGTTTCGCACTCGCGGCAGGTTGGCCGCCGGAAGACGAAGGTCCCACGAGACGCGGTGAATGCCCGCCGTGCCCGGGACGTTGATCACGCGCAGGGGCGTGCCGTCGCTCGCACTGATGGTCATCAGCACGGCCGGTTCTTCTTCCTCGGCCTCGGCCCGCAACTGGTCCTGGGTCGGGTAACTGGCTGCATCCTTCTTCGGCGAGTCCTTACGCTTCTGCTTCAGCGTCGGCAGGGAATCCTTCAGATGATAAGTGATCGTCGCGCCGAAAGGCGGGTTGTCGGCCGCGTAAAACGCCTCGCCGAGAAACGCCTTGCCGCCGCCGCCGAAGCGAGTCGTAGGCATGTACAGGAATCCGTCGCGCACCGGGAAGATGGCCGCCGATTTCGCCAGCGTCTCGGGCGTCGCCGTCCGCAGCGGCGAATAGTCGTCGAGTACGTAGAAGCCCCGGCCGAAGGTGCCGATCACCAGATCGTTCATGGGCTTCTGGATGGCGAGGTCTCGGACACTGATCGTGGGCAGCCCGCGGAGTCGATGCCACTTCTGCCCCCCATCGGTGGTGAAATAGAGTGCGAACTCGGTGCCCGCGAATAGAAGGTTCGGGTTCACGTGATCCTCGGCGATCGAGTACACGCTGCCCCGGGCCGGCAGGTCGCCCATCTGTTTCGTCCAAGTCCGACCCGCGTCTGTGCTCTTCAGCAGGTAAGGCGCGAAATCGGCGTTCTTGTGATTGTCGAACGCGGCATAGACCGTTGTCGCGTCGTGCTGCGAGGCCAGCAGGCGAGCCACGTACGTCCCTTCCGGGACGCCCGGAAACAGGTCGACGCGCCGCCAGTTCTTGCCGCCGTCTTCGGTGACCTGCACCAGTCCGTCGTCGGTGCCGACATAGATCAGTCCCTCCTTTTTCGGCGATTCGGAAAGCGCGGTGATGTTGCCGAAGAAGGAGGTGGAGACGTGCTTGGAAACCGCTTCCGGCGGCTGGATTTTGCCCATGACGGGCAGATGATCACGGTTGAGCTGCCGGGTGAGGTCGCCGGAAATGGCCTTCCACGAGTCGCCGCGATCGTCGCTGCGGAACAGTTTGTTCGCCGCGAAGTACAGCCTCTTATGGGAGTGGGGGCTGATGATAAGCGGGCTGTCCCAGTTCCAGCGCAGGGGCGGTTCACCCGCGCCCGGCTGAGGCTGGATGGGAACGCGTGTGCCGGTCTTCCAGTCGTACCGGATCAGCCCGGCGTACTGGTACTCGGCATAGACCGTATCGGGGTCCTGCGGATCGACCCGGCAATGAAACCCGTCGCCGCCCACGATTACTTGCCAGTCGGAGTTCGTGATCCCCTGGTCGCGGGTGCGGGCCGGGCCACCGAGAGTATTGTTGTCCTGTGTCCCGCCGTACACCTTATAAAACGGCGTATCGGTCTGCTCGCAGGTAATGTCGTAAAACTGCGTGACGGGCAGGTTGGCGATGTGCCGCCAGTTCGCCGCCCGGTCGAAACTTTCGTAGATTCCGCCGTCGCAGCCGACGCGGTAATGGTTCGGGTTCGTGGGATCGACCCAGATCTCGTGGTAATCCACATGGGCCCAGCGGCCGCCGAGTGGCTTCAGTGTCCGGCCGCCGTCGTCGGAAACCTGGATCAGGACGTTCATCACATAGAACCGGTCCTTGTTTTCGGGGTCGACGACGATGTGCGAATAGTACTGGGCCTGCTGATCGAAGCTGTTCCGTTTGTCCCACGTCACGCCACGGTCGCGGGAGCAGAAGATGCCGCCCTGTTTGTCGGTCGCCTCGATGATGGCGTAGATCGTGTCGGGGTCCGTCGGGGCCATCGCCAGCCCGATCCGTCCCATGTCCGCGGTCGGCAGCCCCGCGCGGACTTTCGTCCACGTTTTGCCGCCATCGGTTGTTCGGTGGATGCCGCAATCCGGCCCGCCGTTAACGAGCGTGAATACGTGCCGTCGCCGCTGATACGATGCCGCGATCATCGTGTTCGGGTCGCGGGGATCCTGCACAATGTTGGTAACGCCTGTGTCGTCGTTGATGAACAATATGCGGGACCAGGTCTTCCCGCCGTCCGTGGTCTTGAAGAGCCCACGATCGCCGCCCGGCCCCCAGAGCGGGCCCTGCGCGGCGACATAAACAGTGTCCGAATCACGCGGGTCGATCACGATCTTCGCGATGTGTTCGGACGACTTGAGGCCGACGTTGGTCCAACTTCGACCGCCGTCGACGGACTTGTAAACACCGTCGCCGTAGCCGACGCTGCGCTGGCTGTTGTTCTCGCCGGTGCCGACCCAGAGCACGTTGGGGTTCTTCGGGTCCATCGTGATGCAGCCGATGGAGTATGAGCCTTCGCCGTCAAATACAGGCTTCCAGGAGACACCGGCGTTGTCGGTTTTCCATACGCCGCCGGAGGCGACAGCTGCGAAGTACCGGCTGCGGTTCTCAGGGTGAACGGCAAAGCCGACGACCCGGCCCGACATCAGGGCCGGCCCCAGCGACCGCAGTCGCAACCCGGCCATGGGGTGGCCCTTCCTTTCCGCGTCGGATCCGGCCTTGCTCGAAGCGTCCTGTGTCGGGGAAAAAGCCAGCATTACCCCGACAAACCAGCTGGAAAAATTCATGGGAGCCTTACCCGAATGGAGTCCGGAAAACACAAATATCGTACATGCCGGACTGTGGAAAGTGACTGTCTGCGTGATAACTCCCCGCTTACGCAGCCGCTACAACCCGACTACTTTCAAATGTGAAGGGGCAAGGCGGTGATCTCAATGATTGCCGGAGGCCAATGGAAACTCGGGGCCGCAACGGTTCCCCACGTTGCACGGTCGATTCAGATTCGACGGTTGCGGCTTCCGCCTTGTCGAATCCGATCGAAAATCAGCACGGCGGCGACTCCCAGGCCGATGCCGGCCCAGTCGAGCAGTACGTCGCGGAACGAGCCGGTCCGGCCGTTGACGAATGTCTGGCCGAGTTCGGTAGCGAGTCCGTGCGCAACGAGGCCGCCAATCACAAGCCAGAAATAAAGCCGATTGACGGGAAGAAACGCGGCCAGCACCGTGAGGAACGCATAGCCGCCGACGTGCAGCCCTTTGGCCAGCCAGAATCGCCAGGCGACGGGGATGAGCCGCATGATGGAATCAGGTACGGGCTTCTCGGCCAGTAATTCCCACGTCCAGAGGCCGAGGAAGAACAGGAACACCGCAAACGGCAGGATCGTCCGCAAATTGCTGCGAGGCTTCGGGGCCCAGGGGTGAACGTCGTTCAAAGGATCATTCCGTTGTGTTGGGAAGGGACGTTGATTTGGCACGGGCAGACTCGGAGGCCAGCAAGCCGAGGACATTGCCTTCAATGGTGTTGGCAATTCCTTCCAGTGGCAAATGGCTGAGGTTGTCCGTAGAGAACGGGTTCTCCAGTTCGACGCCGAGTTGATCTAGGGCGAGCAGCGGATAAGCGACGAACATGGTGATCAGCGGCACGAGCCAGTCGTTGCTGAGCCGATGAAGCAGGGCGAGCGGCAGCGTCAGCAGGAACAGGATGATGAATTGCCGGATCTTGATTGAGTAAGAGCGCGGCAGGGGCGTGTTCAGGATGCGCTCGCAACCGCCGAAGTTGTCGATGAGGAGTGCCCTTTCGCGGTCGACCTGCTGGAAGGCCCGCCTGTCCATGCCGTGCTGCTCGCAGGCGACGCGGAGCAGGTCAGCGAGATGACGGGCGACGTATGCCGGCATGTGTTCGGCTTGGCCAACTCGTTGGGCATTCTGAACGCCCAGCAGGGCCGTGACATTTGGGCCGAGCTTCTCGCGGCGCAGAGCGTGTTTGGCGACGTAAGGATAGGCGGCCGTCCAGAGCACGACTTCCCTCTGCCAGTCCGGATCGCGTGGGCCGTACGCCAGTGCGCCGATCACGAAGTTCCGAGTCCGGTCTACGAATCCACCCCAGAGTTTCCGCGCTTCCCACCAGCGGTCGTACCCGGAGTTGGTGCGGAACACGAGCAGCAGGCCGAGCGCGGCTCCGGATAGCTCGTGCGGCGTGACCTCGAGGCCCAGTCGGGTCGAGTAACAGGATTCCACGAACCAGGTCAGCAAGCAGATGGCCAGCGCGATCAAACCGAAAATGAGTACCTGAGTCAGAACGACCGGCAGCACGGACCCTTCAATGGCAAACGACTCGCGCCAGAATCCCAGTCGTGGCTGGACACTCATGATCCGCTGCTCGGTATCCTGCGGGTTCGGGCTCGACCTGCACTTGTTGGCAGAGTCGACGCGGTCGGCATACTCCATCATTGGCTACGACGTCTTGCAAGAGAATTCAATAATCGACTCAAGCTCCAAGTGGCATCGATTGTTGCGCCTGCATTCTCAACCCAGATTACCTACGTGATCCGACTCGAACCGGGCGATCGACAGGTCGGTTCATTCCCGTGCCCGCTGCTTATTCGCGTCAGGCGGTCCGGCCGATCCTGTCAGCACGACCCCACCGGTACCGCATCGTCGGCGCAAGGATGCGCCGATTCCGGGTGCCCCCCCCGTCAGTTGAGGAGTTCGGCCAATATGTTCCTGTCCAAACGGTTTGGCAATAGCCTCGCGGTGTTACTCGGCGGTGCGATCAACGTCTTCGCCCAGAACGGGGCCCTCCCGACCCCGGCGCCGGCTCCTGTCGGGTCCGAACAACCGCTGTACCTGACCAACGTCAACGACATCGCCATGGGACCGGCGTCGGGCCTGCAATCGCACTCGCTGCCCGGTGAGTTGGCCGAAGATATCGCCTCCCCGGCTTCGCCCGCGACATTTGGCGCGACGCCGGTCGACCAGGTTCGGTTCCTCATGGACAACCTCGGCCTGAAGTACATCTTCGGCGACAGCGGCATCCGGGCCTTCGGGTGGTTGGAAGGTGGATACACTGCTTCGTCGTCGGGTAGCGGCCTGCTGTCGGTCCAACCACGTCAGAACAGGTACGGCAACGAGTTCCTGCTGAATCAGATCGGCCTCGTGATTCAGAAGCCCCTCCAGCAGGACCGATTCGACATCGGCTTCAACATCCGGTACTTCGCCGGTGCCGATGCCGCGCTTGGCCAACCGCTCGGCGGCATCGATTCGCCTCCGGGCAATTCGCGGTTCAGCCAGGACTTCCGCGACCTGTACATCTCGGCCCACCTGCCGATCCTGACCGAAAAGGGTATGGACATCAAGGTCGGCCGGATGAACACCATCATCGGCTATAACGGCTTCCTCGCCCCGTACCGCCCGTTCTATTCCAGCGATTACCAGTTCTTCTACTCGCAGGACGGTGCGTTCACCGGCTTCCTGACCAACCTGCACGTCTCCGATCAGCTCGACATCTGGAACGGCATGACGCTCGGGGCCAATACGTTTTTCGAGAAGCGGAGCAGCAACTCGATCTGCTACATCGGCCAGGTTGACTACTGGCTGACGGCCGAAAAGCGCACCCGGCTGACGGCGTCACTTCACTGTGGCCCGGACGCGATCTTTGCCGCCCCCGGCATGAACGGCGACTTCGCTACGATCGTGGAACTGCGGTTGCAACAGAACTGGACGGAGTGCTTCACCCAGATCATTCAGACCAACATGGGCTGGGATACCAATACACCGGTCGGCACCGGTGCGTGGTACGGCCTCTACACCGTCGGCATTCTTCACCTGAACCCGACGTGGGACACCCAGATGCGGCTGGAATGGTTCAATGACGCCGACGGCACGCGGACCGGTATCGACGCCCAGTATTCGGAAGTGACCTTCGGTTTGAACTGGCACCCCAACCAGTTCCTCGAAGTCCGGCCCGAAATCCGCGGTGACTTTGCCGACCGGCCTGCGTTCGGCGGGGGTGGCAACCCGAACGACCGCAGTCAGCTCACCGGCGTCGTCAGCGCTCTGCTCAAGTTTTAAGTGGAATCGCCGGAATCTTACTTGCGATGGCGGCACTCGATGTGCCGCCATCGTCCGTTTCCGGCTGGATTGAAAACCAGTGATTCGGCGCCAGGTCCGAAGAGTTGATCAGCCAGGGCCGGCTGCCCGGCCCGCCCGTCCAACTGGCCGCGACTCGCATAGTGACCGCCACGAGGTCGGCCGTCACGGCGTGGGGCGACCCGCACCAGCGCAGACAAGATTCGCCCGTATCGAGACGGAACACCGACCGCCGCACGGAGGCGACCGGTTCCGGCATCACGTCGGGCAGGGGGCCGGCCACGAACAGGCTCGCCGTCGCCAGGTGGCCGCCGAGATACCAGTCGACGTCGCTCGGGTTCCACGGCCCGTTCCAGCAGAAGCGGTCGCGATAGACGAGTCGGTCGCCGCGCCGCGCTTCGAAGTCCTGAACGATCCGGTTGAACTGAAACCGTTCGGAGAGTTCGCCACGGTCGTACCTGCCCGGGTGCCAGATGTCGCCCCAGATCAGGCGACCGGTCGGCGCGAGTTGCACGCGGGCCCGCTGGTAGAAACGGCTGCCGGCATAAGGAATGGTCGGGCCCGGCAGCACGACGAGAATCGCGTCGTCCTCGACGTTCACGTCCCACTGCTGGGTAGAGTAAGCGACCGGCGCGGGGTGGACGCGCGAAGCTGATTGCCCCGTGAGCACGGCCCGGGTGCCGGGCCGCGACTTCACCTGGAATCGATGGCCGTCGCCGTCCATCAGGCCGGTAGTGAGCGTGATCATGTAGAGCAGCGCGGCCGGCTCGTCATCGAACGAAAAGGCCGGCATGATCCGCATGGGGATCTGCTGGTAACACGCGCCGAGCCGGGTTTCTTCGCCGACGCGGACGAGTTCGATGTCCGCACCGCCGATCCGCCCGGCCACCTGGTCGGCCAGGTGGAGCGACTGGAATTCGGGAGGAGTTACGAGGTCTTGGCGTGTGATGCCAACTGCTCGCGGACCCACTGGACCACCTCCGCGATTCCCTCCTTCTGGCGGAGGCTGGTCATCAGAAACGGGCGCTCGCCCCGCATCTTCAGGCTGTCCCGCCGCATGACTTCCAGATCGGCCCCCACGTGCGGCGCGAGGTCGGTCTTGTTGATGACGAGCAGGTCGCTGTTGCAAATCCCCGGTCCTCCCTTGCGGGGAATCTTGTCCCCCTCGGCCACGTCGATGACGAAGATGAAACGGTCGGCCAACTCGCGGGAGAAGACCGCGGTGAGGTTGTCACCGCCCGATTCGACCAGGACCATTTCGAGGTCCGGAATCTGCCGCTGGAAGTTGGCGACTGCACTCAGGTTCGCGCTGGCGTCGTCCCGGATGGCCGTGTGCGGGCAGCCACCGGTCTGCACGCCGACGATCCGCTCGAGCGGGATGACCTCGCGGCGCGAGAGGAACTCGGCATCTTCGTGGGTGTAGATGTCGTTGGTGATGACGGCGAGGTTGATCGCGGGCCACAGTTCCCTGCAGAGCATCTCGACCATCGCGGTCTTGCCGGAGCCGACTGGGCCGGCCACGCCGAGCGTGAACACCTTGCGCTTCGGCCCGGCATACCGCGCGGGGCCCGGCTGGCCGCCATACCCGGACGGATGATCGTGGTCTTTGTGAAACGCCGGCCCGAGCAACGCTCCCCGGCCCGCGACCGGGCTCCGCTCCAGATGGTGATACTGCCTTTCAGCAGCGGAACATGCGAGCATAAAGGCGAGTTTGTTCATCGCAGAGTACCTCGTAGAAGGGGCAGCCGCTGCCGGCCGATTCCGGGGCGCGGTCCTTGATGCCGTCGACCAGCGTGCGGAGTTCGTCGTGAATGTAGGCGAGCACCTGTTGCCCGTGCGTGTGCCCGACCGGGATGGCTCGGACGCCCGCGCCGATCATGCCGAGGGCGGCCTGGTGGAGAAACGCAGTGACCACGGTCTGGGGGTCGGCCCCCGCTAATGCCCCGAGCAACCCGAAGGCGACGCAGTGGTGCCAGCCGTGTTCCCCTTGCGGCCCTGACAGATAGGGCGCGAGCCCGGCCGCGCTCCAGCCCCAGGTCGATCCTAATGCGACGAGTTGCTCACCCATCTCCCGGCTCGCGCCGCGGATGGTTGAGGCGACGATCGACGCTTCCGCTTTCTCATTGATAGACAGAACGTCTTCGATCGAACCGGCTAGGGCGGCCCGACAACTGGATGCCGCGAAGACGCCCTCCATCGGTCCGAGCGACGTCGTCAGCCAGCGGGCCGTGAATCGTTCGAGCGTCTCTGGGTCGTGGACGATCCGGCGGGCGATCGCCGTCTCCAAACCCCACGAATGCATGTAGCCGCCGATCGGGAGCGCCGAATCGGTGATCTGCAGAAGTCGCACGTTGATCATCATGGTGTCGAAACAAAAATCGGATGGGAGGACGGCTGCCCGCCCTCCCATCCGACGAGTGACGATTAGAACAGGAAATACCGCTGGGTCATCGGCAGTTCCTTCATCGGCTCGCTGTGAACCTTCTGCCCGTCCACCGTGACCTCGTAGGTGTCTGCGTTGATCTTGATGTCCGGGGTGGCTTCGTTTCGCTTCATGTCCTTCTTGCCGATCTTCCGGCAGTTTTCGACCGCGACGACTTCGCGCTGCAGGCCGTACTCGGCCGCGACGCCGGCCTGCACGGCCGCCTTCGACACGAAGGAGAGGCACGAACCGGAGAGGGCCCCGCCGTAGGACGCGAACTGCGGCCGCATGTAAACGGGCTGCGGGGTCGCGATGCTGGCATTGGCATCACCCATCTGGGCCTGCACGATCATACCGCCCTTGACGATGAGGAACGGCTTGACGCCGAACTGATTCGCGTCGTAGAGGACGAGGTCGGCCAGCTTGCCGCCCTCGATGCTGCCGACGTGATTGGCGATGCCGTGGGCAATGGCCGGGTTGATGGTGTACTTGGCCACGTACCGCTTGACCCGTTCGTTGTCGTTCCGCGAGCTGTCTCCCGCCAGCGGGCCGAACTGCACCTTCATCTTGTGCGCGGTCTGCCAGGTCCGGAGGATGGCCTCGCCGATCCGGCCCATGGCCTGCGAGTCGGAGCTCATGATGCTGATGATGCCGCGGTCGTGGAACACGTCCTCCGCACCAATGGTCTCGGCCCGGATCCGGCTCTCGGCGAAGGCCACGTCTTCGGGGATGTTCCGCGAGAGGTGGTGGCACACCATGAGCATGTCGAGGTGCTCATCGATGGTGTTGACCGTGAACGGCCGGGTCGGATTGGTACTGGCGGGCAGCACATTGGGCTGGCCCGCGATTTTCATGATGTCCGGGGCATGGCCGCCGCCCGCGCCTTCGGTGTGGAAGCTGTGAATGGTCCGGCCGGCGATCGCGGCGATCGTGTCGTCGATGAATCCGCACTCGTTCAGCGTGTCGGTGTGGATCGCGATCTGGATGTCCATGTCGTCGGCGACGGACAGCGCGGTGTCAATGCACTGGAGGGTCGTGCCCCAGTCTTCGTGGAGCTTCAGGGCGCACGCGCCGGCCGTAATCATGTCGCGGAGGGGCTTCGGCAGGCTGCTGTTACCCTTGCCCATGATGCCGACATTGATCGGCAGCGCCTCGAAGGCCTGGAGCATCCGCATGATGTACCAGGGGCCGGGCGAGCAGGTTGTGGCCCAGGTGCCGGTCGAGGAGCCGGTGCCGCCGCCGATGAGGGTGGTGATTCCCGAGGCGATGGCCACGTCGATCTGCTGCGGGCAGATGAAGTGAATGTGGGTGTCGATGCCGCCGGCGACGCAGATGCGGTTTTCGCCGGCGATCACGTCGGTGTTCGGCCCGATGACGAGACGGGGGTCAACGCCGCACTGAGTCAACGGGTTGCCCGACTTTCCGACGGCGACGATCCGGCCCTTGCGGACGCCGATGTCGCCTTTGACGATGCCCCAGTGATCGATGATGATCACGTTGGTGATGACGAGGTCGCAGTGCTCCGGGCTCATCGGCTCGTGGAGCGGGCACTGGGCCTGGCCGTCGCGGATCGACTTACCGCCGCCGAAGATGGCCTCTTCGCCGTACTCGGTGTAGTCCCGCTCGATCTCAATGAAGAGTTCGGTGTCGGCGAGCCGGATGCGGTCGCCTTTGGTGGGCCCGTATTTCTTCGCGTAGGCTTTCCGCGCGATCTTCACGCTCATGGATGGCTGCCTTTCGTGTGTCCGGGTAGTGGGGGCGGTGAGGGTTACTTCGACGGCTTGTGGCCGTACTTCTGATCCATGCAACGCTTGATGCTGGCGTCGCGGGTGTACGGGTCGTCGAGGCGACCCATGACCAGACCGTTGAATCCGAAGACGACCCGCTGGCCGCCGTACGGAATCAGGTTCACCTCTTTCACCTCGCCCGGCTCGAAGCGGGCGGCCGTGCCGCTCGGAAGGTCGAGCCGCATGCCGTAGGCCTTCACACGGTCGAAGACCAGCGCCTTGTTGACTTCGAAAAAGTGGTAGTGGGCTCCGATCTGCACCGGTCGGTCGCCGGTGTTGTTCACGCTGATCGTCACCACGGGGCGACCGGCGTTGAGTTCAATGTCCTGACCGTCGAAAATGTACTCGCCCGGAATCATTGTCTCGCCTCCCTGGAAAAGGCGCCGCGTTGCGGCGCCCGGGGTTACTGGATCGGATCGTGAACGGTGACCAGCTTGCTGCCGTCGGGGAAGGTCGGCTCGACCTGGATCATCGAGATCATCTCCGGCACGCCTTCCATGACGTCCTTGCGCTTCAGGATCTCGCGTCCCGCACTCATGATGTGGGCGACGGTTTTGCCGTCGCGGGCCATTTCCATCAACTCGGCTGTGATCAGTGCCGTCGCTTCCGGCACGTTGAGCTTCACGCCGCGATCCTTGCGGGCCCGCGCCACCTGGGCGGCCGTGAATATCAGCAGTTTGTCGCGTTCCTGCGGAGACAGGTTCATGGATGTCGCTCCATTTCCGGGTTGGAATCGTTCAAGACCTGGGCGAGTCGCCGAGGTACTTCTGCTCGAGCCAGCCGAACGCGAGGACCAGCCAGGTGGCCAGCACGAACGGCAAAGTGAGGGCCGGGAGGCCCAGGTAGGGCACCATTTCCGTCAGCGGAACCGTCAGCAGCATGCCGAGGATCGCCGGTATCAGTTTCCGCCGCCAGAGGAACAAAGCGACCGGCGCGAGTGTCGCGTTATAGCCGTAGAGCCCGAGCGAGATGTTCGTAAACATGCTCCGCTCGATCAGGCGTTCCGGGTCGAGCGACTTCGCCGCCCCGGTGAGGTGGTATCCCGCCACCAGCATTCCGACGTACGCGCCGGCCGCGACCCACGCGGCGTGCCGCCAATCGCTGATGCCGATGCCGACGAGGAACAGGATGCCGGTCCAGATGCTGGCCTGAAACATGACCTGGCCGACGCCATGCATGGTCGACTCGAAGACGTGCCCCGTCGGGGCGTTCGCGACCAGCGGCCCGACCGACGGGTCGGTCGATGCCGCCCCCAACGACTGCCCGAGGAAAAACAGGCACCAGGTGATCAGGATGAACGGTGAGGTGTAGGTCGGGAACGGGACCGAACTTCGCATCAGTCGAGTCAGCGGGGCCGCCAGGATACTGCCCACGATCAGTAGGCAGATGCTGACAACGCCCGGCTGGAAGAAGAAGAATGTCGCGATCCCGACGAGGGCCGAGTTGAATCCGTAAATGCCTCCGGCCGTCTCTTTGCGGTCGAACCCGAGAAAACAGGCCACGACCGTGCCGAGAGCCGATCCGATCACGAGGCCGAGGGCCATGACCGGCGAACTCAGCGCGATGCCGAGCGTGAATAGCCCGCCCGTGATCGCGTTTTCCTGGAAGAAGACCTGACCAATCCCCCGGAATATCGCCGTGACGATATCTGGACCGATTGGGTTGGAGACGCTGGCATCCACCTTCGACATCGCGCACTGCCTCCCTGGGACCGAGGGCCTGCCGAAACCGAGCCGGGGCCGATCTTCTACTTGGAGGGATCGAACGGCAGGGCAGACTTGTGAACGCACAAGCGCAGTTTGCCGTCGGCACATCGGCGGAACACAAAGGTCTTGTCGACCATGACCTCGTCACCCTTTGAGTTCGTCAGGAAGACGTTGCCCATCGTGATCGCGATATCGCCGTGAATCTGAATGCCATTCTCGGAGGCGTTGTTGTCGTAAGTGACTTTGACCCATTTCTTGAGCGCGAATCCGGTGTCTTTCGGGAAGTTCGGGTCGCCACCGACGAAGTATGCCAACGCACCGGCGCGGGTCGGGCGGAAGGTGTCCTTGCCTGAGGCGAGCGTCGGCTTGAAGAACACTTTGCCATCGGCGTAGTCGTACGCTTCGTCGATGATCTTGCCGGCTGTCGCCCGGTAGTCGCCACCCTCGGCGTACACCTTGCCAATCTTGACGAGACCATCACACCACGCCTGCTGGGCCGCATTGACCTCGGCTTCGGTGATCGGCTTCTTCCCGTCGTGCGCCGGGGAGCCCAGCGTTGCGATGATAGCAGCCGCAACGGCGAAACCCGCGATGGCGAGGAAGTTGCGGCGCGAAGTACGATTGTGAATTGACATGATGGATGTAGGCTCCGGAAGAACTGTCGACCGTAAGCAGTTGCAGGGCCGACCTGGAAGAACGGGAGGCGGCCCCTGGTTTCTGCCGACGAACTGCCGACAAATTGAAACCATCGCTGCTAGTCATAATAGACGATAGTCGTTTGTCGATGCAAAGCAAGTATCGACGAGAATTACATGAGAACAAATTCCGTCCAGATTCTCCGGTCAGCCGGAAACGGAATGATGAAGGTTAGAAGTAGAGCTGACACCGGAGCCAAAGCATGTCGGCCGACTTCTGAAACTGTCCCGGTCGAAACTGGACCGGGTCGCCGAAATCACCGTGCAACCAGAACATGTACATCTTGATGTACTCGTTCCAATACCAGTTCACGCCGAGTTCCGTCGTGACGACGGAGTTGGACCAGGTGTTGGCGTCGGCAAAGCCCGCCTGAAACACTTCATCGCCGAGTTTCAACTGCGCGACCCGACCGGCGAATTCCCACGCGCCGATGCCGCGCTGCTCGTCCGACTTCACGGGGATCAGTGGCCGGAGCGGCTTCAGGCGGGTTCGCCGCTCGATCTCTTCCCCGGTCAGAAAGTAGCCGCCTGCCACATAGAAGCCCGAATAAGGGACGCGGACGGCATCCGGCTGCGCGGGCGACGCGTAGTTGCCGAATCCGTACTGCCATTCGGCCAGTAGCGAAAGCGACTTGTAGAAGTACGCTGAGTGAACCGACCCGACGACGCGCTCGCCGCGCTCGGTGACGTCGTTGTTGAGTACAAGAAACGGCGTCGTAGCCGGGCCCGGGATGTTCGTGTCCGGTGAACCGCCGGCAATGCGGAACGTTACGGGTACGGGCGACTGATCCTGCCGCCCGTAGGCGACGGAAGTTCCGACGTTCCAGAACTTCGCGAACTGAAACGTGTCGGATTTCTGGAACGGTCGGGCGTTCAGGTAGCCCACGAAATCCACCGAGTTGTTCAAGCTCTCGAACGAGTTTCGCGAGCCGTTGAACACCCCGGCCGCGTAGTCGAGTTGCTCGTCGAACAGGTAGCCCCAGGCCATGGCCCCGACTTGCCGGTTCAAGCTGAGATTAGACGTAAACACCGAGCGTTCGGGCGTGAGCAGCCAGTAGTTCGAGACGGCATACTGTTCGTAGGGCAGGGGCGTGAAGAACCGGCCCATGCGAAGCTGCAGGCGGTCGTCGAAGTGAAAGTTCAAGTACGCGTTCAGCAGGTTGATGTTGTTCAATCCGCGATTGATCGCGAACTCGTATTCGATCGTCTTCGTGAGGTTGCCGTCGAAGAAGATCCGCTGCCGGGGCAGGAAGAATCCGTCGTTGGCCGGCAACTGGTCCTGCGACCAGTTGCGATACTCGACCTGCGATTCATAGTGAATGTTTAGGCTGAAGTCGCCCTTTTCGCTCTGAAGGCGGAAGCCCGGGCCGAACGAGGCCGTCAGCGGAAACCGGCTGCCGGTGAACATGTTCGAGGCCGGGTAGCCGGGCGCTGGCGCAAATGGCGTAAAGCTGCCCTCGGTGTAGTCCGGCACCGGCGATGCCGACTCCCCTGGTGCCACATTCGCTGTCGCCTCGTTGGCTTCCGCGGTCGCGGGCCGCCCCTCGAGACGTCGCGACAGTTCCGCGTAACGGTCGCGGAGTTGGCTCAGCTGCTCGGCGTGTTCCCGACTGTTGGCTTCGAGTTGCCCGGCCAGCTTGCGGTTCAGCTCCTCCATGGCTCGGAGCCGCTCGGCAATCTGGTCGAGCGACATCGTGGAATAAGAAACCGGCGTCGTCGGACTTGCCGGCGTTTGAGCCGTGAGCCTCCCCGGGGCGCTGAGTACCGCGAAGAAAGCCGCCGCGGCGCACGCTAGCCGGCACAACCGCGAGCCGGCCGGGCTTTTTCCCGGCAGCGGCAGACGGCCCCGCGCGGAGCAGGCACTCGCCGACTTCAACTGCATAGTCGTTCCACAATCGCGAATCGGCCCCATCGCATAAAGCCGGTCCACGGTCAAGTAAATTCGCCGGCTTTCGCGACTTCGACAAAGAAAAACGGGTCGAAGTAGTCCGGCACTTGAGTGCCGAGATAGAACATCACCACCGCTGGATCTTTCGGGAGGGGAGGGCGTCATCGTGTCGCAGATTGCCCGATTTACTGTGTCGATCGAGACGGACCTCCTCGAGGACTTTGACAGGTTCTGCACGTCCGGAAAGTTCGCCACCCGGAGCGAAGCCGTCCGCCAGATCATCCGCGAAAAGCTGACATCGAACGCCTGGGAATCCGGCGCGGAAAACGTGGTGGCCAGTCTGACGCTGGTGTACGACCATCACCGGTCCCGGCTCACCGATCAGATGATCGAGATCCAGCATTCGCACGGCAACTGCGTTGTCTCCTCGATGCATGTCCACCTGACACACGAACTTTGCATGGAACTGATCGCGCTTCGCGGCAGCGCCCACGACCTGGAACACCTTGCGGCCGAATTGAGCGGGCTGAAAGGCATCCATCAGGCGAAACTCGTCATCGTCGGCATCGGCGCGGAACAGAAGCCGACCAGACACTCCCACCGGCACCACAAACATTGACCTGCCCCGTCACCACCAAAGAGAATGTTGCGCGAAGAGACTTGCAACCCGTATCGCTGCCGGTATGATCTATTTGGAATTCGTATTACCGGGTCGGTCGATCACGGGAGCTTTTCATGCGTCGTCGCGGGTTCACCCTCATTGAGTTGTTGGTCGTCATCGGCATCATCGGCCTCTTGGTCGGGCTGATACTCCCGGCCGTGCAGAAGGCCCGGGCGGCCGCTCATCGGGCCGAATGCCAGTCGCACCTCCGGCAGATCGGGCTGGCCGTGCATCAGTACTTCGACAATCACGGCGGGAACTTCTTCCTGCACCACCCCTACGATTCCGATGTCGCTGCCAACAGCAATCACAGCAACTCGTTTGCCGAAATCTTCTGGGAAGACAAGCTGATGCCGTATATCGGGGGCGCTCAGGAGGCCAACGAGGCCCTGACCCATGCGGGCAACATCCCCCCAAGCGAGAAGATCTTCCGATGCCCGGCCGACCTGTCCGAACGCAAGCCGTTCCTGGACCCCGATGCGAATCAGATTGCCGGGATCGAACACCGCACCAGCTATCTGATGAATTCGCTGCTCAGCCACAAGTCCCGCCGGTACGGGTCCTGGAACCTGGCGCGATTTGTCAACGAAGTCGGCACGTCGAACTTTGCATGCTTCACGGAGCGGAACGCGGCGGCGTTCACACTCGCGGCCGGAGAAGACCCGCGGCAGGACGACTTCGACATCTGGCTGGGCACCAACATTCTCAAGCCCTGGATGGCTTGGGACCGGCACATGGGAGTGGCCAACTACCTCTACCTCGACGGACACGTTGTGTCGCAATCGTGGTCGGAAGCTGTGCCGTTCCTGTTCCCCGACCGGATCGTCCTTGTCGACGACGGCAGCTATGTCGATTAGCCCGAGCCCGGTGCGACATACGGTGATGCTGCTGTCGATCGCTTTGGGGACCGCCGGCTGTGGCGGGCGTGTGCCGGCCTCGCCGGACACGGGTGCGAAGCAATCGGCCGAGCGGTACTTCCGGGCTCTGATCCGCCGCGATTGGTCGGCCGCGTACGACGGGCTGGATGCCGCCTCGAAGGCACGCGTTTCGCAGGCCGAATTCGCTCGCCGGGCCGAGGTTTATCTGACCGGCTTAAAGCTCAATCCGTCGGAAGCGACAGCCGGGGCGGCTCAGGAAAGCGAATTGACGGCGACCGTGCATGTAGCCATCACCGGGCGTGGTGGGCACGGCTTCCGCCGATTCAAGGACACCGTCACGCTGCGCAAGGACGGCAGGGACTGGAAAGTCGAATTGCCGCGAAGCTTCGGACGCCGCGGCTCACAGTGATCGACGCGATCGCGAATCCGACTGAGGGACGACCGCCAAACATGGCTCCCAACGACACCAGCATCACGCCGATCCGTACGCGGATTCTCGCCACCTACGGGTTCGTGTTTCTTCTGACCGTGGCCGCGTGGGGCCTCGCGTTCGCGCTGTTCTGGGATTTCCCGGCCAGCCTCGCGTTGTGCCTGCCCGCTTACGCCTGCGGCCTGCGACACGCGGTCGACGCCGACCACATCGCGGCCATCGACAACGTGACCCGCAAATTGATGGAAGCCGGCCAGCGTCCCGTCGGCGTTGGCCTGTTCTTCGCGCTCGGGCATTCCACGGTCGTCGCGTTGCTCGCTCTTACGGTCGCACTGAGTACCGACTTTCTTGGCGTCCACTTTCCGCAGATCAAGGAGATCGGGGCCCTCGTCGGCCTGACTGTCTCGGCGATTTTTCTGATCATCATTGCGATTACTAATTTGACGATCCTGATCGGGCTGGTCCGATCCTATCGCAAGGTCCAGGCCGGCGAAGAACTGCACGAAGACGCCCTGAAGAACGTGAATCAGGGCAGGGGGCTTCTCGCCCGGATCACCCGGCCGTTCTTCCGATTGGTGAATCAGAGCTGGCAGATGTTCCCCGTCGGGTTTCTATTCGGCCTGGGGTTCGACACCGCGTCGGAGATTGCACTCCTGGGTATCGCCGCCACGCAGGCCGCCCAGCAGGTACCTGTGATGTCGATCATGGTCTTTCCTCTGCTCTTCATGGCCGGCATGACGCTGGTCGACGCGACCGACGGGATCCTGGTGCTGGGAACCTACGGCTGGGCGTACGTCGAGCCGAAGCGCAAGCTCATCTACAACATCGCCATCACGCTCGTCTCGTTGCTGATCGCCTTGGGTGTCGGCACGATCGAAGCGCTGAGCATCCTGTCTTCGCGGCTCGACCTCGAAGGCGGATTCTGGTCGCTGGTCAACCTCTTCGGCGAGTATTCCGGGGCGGTCGGCTATACGATCATCACCCTCCTGATCCTGCTCTGGGCCGGCTCTTATCTGGCGTTGCGGGCCTCGTCCAGCCGTATCCTGACGCCCAACGCAACCGAACGCGCTGGGTAGCGTGGCACGCTGGTGGAGTGCCACTATTCCCGTTCGCACCAAGAGCTGTTTTCACACGTTCGCGGAGTTTTTTTAGATCGACGGTGAAGAGCCGTCGGATGTCGGTTGAAAACCAGACTGATTGGGGCGTTGGCCGTGTGCGATCGCGCTGTTCGCCAATCCGGCCAGTTCTCCTAACGGCCGCAACTGCCCCTTCTTCGAAAAGTTCTTCCGAGTCACTGGGTCGGCCCCGCAGCGAAGACTTTTCCGCACAGGAAGAACTCGCGCACCCCCGAAAGACGGGGGCATCTCCCTCTAATTCAACGCTGCGATTCACACTGACATCAGGAACCGGAGGCGGAATTGCAGGAAGTCACTGCTGTCTACCGAGCCGGTGCCGTTGTGGTCAAACGCCGCGCTGGGGGTCAGGAACGCGAGGCGGAACGCGAGGAAGTCCGTTGAATTGACAGTTCCGTCTCCGTCGGAGTCACCGAAAAGGCGGAAGAGCTTGTTGGTCGTGTCGCCGACGAGTGTGTAGTCGTCGCCGGCCGTGCCGTTGGCATTGCCGTCGAGCGACGTTACCGACCCGGACACCAGCCCGGCGCGGACTGTCAGCGTGTATCGCCCGTCGGCAAGGCTGCCCGACTCGACCGGGCCGCCGATAAAAGTCAGCGTGACGGTGTTCGTGTTGTGAGTGGCTGCGAGTGCGACCACTGCACCGTCCGATTGTCGGGTCATGCGGAATCCGCTGGCCGGGTCGGCGGGCAACGTAACTGTTTGATTGAATGTGACGGTGATTGACGTCACGCGACTCCGCTGGGCATCACCCTGATTGACGGTGACGCCGGCCACCTGGAGGACTCCGGCAGGGTTAGCAGGGTTAGCCGCACCAGGGGTAATGGCCGCGCCGGCAGGGGCGTTCGACGTTGTCTGGAGCAGGTTGAATGTCTGTGTCATGTCCGGGACGCCGCCCGTGGTCACCATCTCGCCGGCGAACCACGGAACCTTGGAGGACTTCGTACCGTCGTTGTTGAACCGGACGGCGGCATCGGGAGTCAGGGCCGGGGGCGCGACCACGGCCGACGTATAAACGTGACCGCCGGGCACCGACGGGTCGTACCAGCCGATGCTATCGAGGACGCCCGTCCAAGGTGTGGAATCCAGAACGCCGTCGTCGTTCACGTCAAGATCCTGCCCGACTGCGCCGGTGTACCCTTCGACGAGCAACAGCGTGAAGTTATCGTTGTTAAACTTGCTGGTCAGGTCGCCGAGGCTTGTCAGGCCCGAGACCTGCGCGCCCCAGGGCGTGCCCAGACTTGCGTAGTTTTCGCCGAGCAACAGCAGGCCATTCTGTCCCGTAACCACGCCCGACAAATGAACGTCGCTCAGGATCTTTCCGGCGACGAGCGGGTTCCCGCCGACCTCGACGAGGGCGATCCCGGCCAAAGAGGTTTCCGCGCCGCCAGTAGTGCTGAGGATCTCCACGAATTCCCGATTGTCGTCGATGCCCGGCGGGTTGACGTAGAGCTCGTTGATGAGGAAGGCGGGCACGGTCCGGCATTCGAGGCGGTTGCCGGCAAGCCCGGGCCGGGTGTTCAGCGTGCGGGTCATGTGCTTATCTCCCATTCAGTCGTGCGAGTTATTTCTGCTTCTGCAATCGGGTGGTGGCGGAACGGGCAAGGTCTCGGACGTCCTTATCCGGATCGGAAGCGAGCCGCGCCAGCGACGGGATGGCCGAGTTCGCGGCCGGCCCGATCGCCTTGACGCACTTCACGGCGTAGTAGCGGACCTTGGGATTCTCGTCGGACATGAGGCGTGTCAGGGCGGGCACGGCATTCACTTGCCGGCTGTCGAGTTCGATCTTGGAAAGCGCTTTCACGAGATAGTACCGGCCGTCGGGGTCGGTCTCACCGAGCGCGGCGATGATGGAATCGAGGGCCGGCTTGGCGTCCGTTCCGAGTTCCGCGAGGCACTTGGCGGCATGGACCCGCACGCGCTTGTCCGGGTCGGCCAGAGCCGCGCCGAGCGCAGGGGCGGCATCCCGCGCCGCCGGGCCGAGCTTCGCCAGTTGCCTTGATGCGTCGTGCCTCAGGTGAGCGTTGGGGCCGGTGAGGTCCCGGCCCAGATCGGCCACCGACTTGGCTCCGCCGCGGGACCAGAAGAACAAGCCGATTCCGACAACGAGTACGCCGGACAGGGCGGCCGCTCCGTATTGCAGGGATTTGCTACTCATGACAGATTCCTCGTGGACCTAGTCGATGGTCTCGGTGCCGCCGTCGCTCTTGCCGCAGATCGTTTGAAAGGTCGATCGCTTGAGCCCGTACCGGACCGTCCGGACCGACCCGTCGCCGAAAACGGAATTCATCCGGGCGGGGTGCGACGAACCAAACGTCCCTTCGCCGTCACCCGTGAGCGCGGAATGGTCGGGGGCCGGCGAGCGGTTCGCCCGTCGGACGGTGTCGTGGTTCCAGCCGGCGGTGAAGCCTTCGTTGTCGTCGTTTTGCGGTTGTCCCAGGAACCGCCGGTTCAATCGCTTTTCGGCAACCATCAGGGTGTTCGAAAGCCCGTCGGTCACTTCGACCATGCGTACGGGGATAAACCGCCGGGTGATGCCGGTGCCTTCGCGGTTGCTGGCCGCGTAGTCGCATAGGCCATGAACGATGTTCCCGCCGGTGATGGCCGGCAGATAGTTGTCGGGCCGGGTGATCGTCTGCGGCGATCGGCGGGAAGGGCAGAAAAAGACCGGCAGAGTCGCGCCGATGGCTACTGCCGGGCCGGCCTTCCATGCCGCTTCCCCTTCGACGAATGGCAATATCTGGAAGCCCCACCCGGCTCGCTGCAACGCGCCCGTTGCGGGAACTCCGGCGATGTACGTGGGCGACAGGTTCCATCCCCACCCGCCGGACGGAAACACGCCGTGTGTGTCGTGGTGATGGATGTACGCCAGTCCGATCTGCTTCAAGTGATTGGCACAGCGGGTGCGATTGGCCGATTCGCGGACCTTCTGCACAGCGGGGAGCAGCAAACCGATCAGGACACTGATGATCCCGATGACCACGAGCAATTCGATCAGCGTGAACCCGCGGCGGGAGGACCTGGCATTCATGCTCCGCACTCCAGTGACTTTTCGCAGTCCGATTCCACGCACGCCAACCGGCTTTCGACCAGGTTCAGCGTGGCGGCAGCGAAGGGCAGGCGGTCAGGAAACTCGAAGGCGATGGCAAACAGGCGTGCCAGCGACAGCGTCGTGTACGCATCGATGGCCTCCGGAGAGACGGCGCAACCATCGCCGAGGTATTCGGTCCGAAACTCGGCAGCACTGCACCGAAGTCGTGCGGCCGACCCCGGCATGCGAATGGCCGATTCGAGCAAATGGGCGATGAAGTTTCCGACATCGAGAGCCGGATCGCCCCGCGACAGGAGATCGAGGTCGAGCAGTACGACGGCGTCCGGCGCGACCAGAACCTGCTCCGGATAAAAGTCCCGATGAATCAGTGACTGTGCCGGCCGGCGCAGCCGATCGGCCAATTGACGGCAAAGTGATCGGATGCGACCGAGGCGCCTGCCCCACTCCGGGCGGGCCGCCTCGACGGCCGTCAGTCGGCGATCCAGAATATCGATCTCCCGGTCAACCGTGTGGATCGGCCCGCAGACGTACGACGACGCGTGCAGACGGCGCAGGCCGTGCGCGATACGACGGGCGGCCGCGAACACGTCATGCCCGCGGAGCGACTCCGCCCCGCACCGGCCCGGTTCCCTCCGCTGTAGCCACATCCGGAATTCGGGGACGACGCCGAGGGGTTCGGGCACGCGGACCGAATCAGCGAATCCACATCGGCGGAGTTCGCGCGAATTTCGGAATGTGGCGACATCCGCCCCTTTGACGCGAACCTTGCCGAGAATCTGACTGACGGACCCGTCCGCGGCCTGCACCTCGTAGCGGATCAGGCAGCGGCGCCCGGCCTTGTGCCGGAGGACGTCGATCTGCCGCACCAATGCACCGGCGAACTCCGGGCCGCATCGCGACATTACGCGGCTCATCGTCGCGGCATTCAGCGCGGGGGTGGCGAAATGAAACGCCCGATCGGAGTGGATCATGATGCCACCGCCGTCCGAGGTCGCAATCGCTCGTATTGATGGAAAAACTCGCCTGCGCGAGAGAGAAGCGCGGCCGTCCGCTCGGGCCAATCCGATTCGCGGCTACGGAATGGGTGGGGCGCGAGCCGCACGAGCGCGGCCGCCGCGTGCAGCATGATCGCGTGATGGTCGCCGGCGTAGCCTGCCAGGAATTCCTGCCACGCCGCTTCGGCATCAATTCGGGAATCACGCAGGGCGTCGCGCTCCAGGTGTGCGACAAAAGTGCCCGCGTCGCCGGCCGGGTCGCCGAGGCCGGCCTCGTCAAAATCAATGATGCCGATGCTCGTCACATCGACGACCACCTGTTTGGTGTAGAAATCGCCGTGTGTCGGCTCGATCGGTCCGTCGCGGTCGGCGAGAGCGCCGGCCAGTCGCGTCGCCAGGCGACGGGCTTCCGCGGCCAACCCGGGAATCACCCATCCGACCCAGTCCGCGGCACGGGCAACGGTGTGCGCTTCATCGCGACACGTGCGAACTCGTAGACCGACAGGGTTCCCTCGGACCTGCATGTCGCGCAGGGCGGCTCCGGTCCGTCGCAGCGTGTCGGAATCGCATTTGCCGTCCGCAATCAGATCGTGTAACAACGAGCCGTTCAACCATTCGGAGATGGTGATTGCATGCCGGCGCGACCGACCAACGCGACGGGGGCAACGCACGCTTTCGGTGGTCGAGAACGCCCGAGATGCGACGCTGGCATTCGCGAAGCCGAGGGCCGAGTGAACCTTGATGACCGCCTGCGAGTCGCCGGCCACGCTCAGCCGGCCCACATACCTCCGCTCAGGCTTCCATCGGATGTGATCGAGGTGCGCAGTCCACAGTACCGCGCTACCCGCGGCACACCGCCGCAGTAGTGCGGGGCGGGTCTCCGCATTCCAGAGTCGTGGCAATACCGTCAACACGTCATCGGAGGGCGCGTGTTGAATCGACACAGACAGGTCGCCGAGCCACGATCGCCCGGAATTGTCGGCTTTGCTTTGTGCCTTGTCCGCCTTGCCGGAGTCCGCGGGTCGGATCGCCTTCGCGGAGACGAGCATCCGCCGGTCGGCGTGTCGCAACTCGTAGCCGACCAGACAGCTCATTTGCGGCTTGTATCGCACGTACTGAATAGTCGCATGACTTCCGGCCAGGTCCGGGCGGTCGGTTGCCAGCAACTCGACGAATCGATTCGGGTTCAGCACATATTCCAGCCCGGGAAGCGATGGCCGCTCTCGCTCGATGAGTGCCAGGTCAGCACGCGACAGCATGGCGCACCTCCTGGGGCAGGGCCGTCAACTGAAGTTGATGCAGCCGGGCATAACGACCGCCACGGGCCAGAAGCTCGGCATGGCTGCCGCACTCTTCAATCGCGCCCTCCTCGATGAAAACGATCGTGTCGGCCCGCGCGGCCAACTGGAGGTCGTGCGTGACGAGCAGCGTGGTGCGCCCGCGGGATAGCTGGTCCAGCGATTCGATCACGGCCCGCTGGCTCTCCTCGTCGAGGCCGTTGGTCGGCTCGTCGAGCAGAATGATCGGCGTCGAGCGAACGGCAGCCCGGGCAATGGCGATCCGCTGCCGCTGACCCAGCGATAGAGTGCAACCGCGCTCACCGAGGATCGCGTCGTACCCGCCGTTCATCCGATTGATGAACTCGTCCGCCCGAGCCAGCCGCGCCGCTTCGCGCACCCGATCGGGGTCAGTCGCACTCGCAGAACAGGCGATGTTGTCGTGGACACTGGCGGAGAACAGAAGGCTGTCCTGCAAAACGACGCTGACAGATTCGCGGAGCGACTTCTGCGTCACTTGCCGGATGTCCTGGCCGTCGATCAGAATCCGGCCGCGGGTCGGATCGTACAGACGTAGTACGAGGCCGAGTAGCGTCGTCTTGCCGATCCCCGATGATCCGACGACCGCAACCCGCGTCCCCGCAGGAATCGTCAGGTCCACGGACTTGAGTACCGGTCGGTCCGCGTCGTACCCGAACGACACGTCCTCGAATCGCAATTCACCGCGGTCGGCCCGCAGCGCGACGGCCTCCGGTTCGTCGGCAATTTCCGGCACTACGTGGCGGATGGCCAGCACGCGCTCGCCGGCGGCCACCGCCTTCGCGATGCGCGACGAGTACTTGGCAAAGTCCTGGACCGGGTGAAAGGTCCGCTTCAAATACGCGAGAAAGACGATCAATTCTCCCGGAGACATCGTGCCCTGCAACACGCCTCCCGCTCCGATGACGAGGACGATTGCCGTTGCCAGCGCGGAGTACACATCGACGCGCCGTTCGAGGCGGGCGGAAAGTCGGGCGGTCTGAACGCCGTCACGCAGGCATGACTCGCCGCGCCGCCGGAACCGGTCGGCAAACAGGCCTTCCAGGGAAAGCGATTTTACGTCGCGGATGGCGGTCAGGGATTCGACGGCCGACGCCGCCAGTTCTCCTTCGCGACTCCGTTGTCGACGCGACGATTCGCGAATCTTCCGGGTGATGCCGAGTGTCGAGATGAAGAAGAGCGGTGTCACGGCCAGGGCGGCCAACGTCAGCAGCCAGTTCATCCAGAGCATCAGGGCGACCATGCCCACGAGAACCAGAGAGTTGGTCAGAAGTGGCAACAGCGCTGTGGATGATACGTCGCGAAGCATGTTGACGTCGCCGAAGAGGCGGATCGTCAACTCGCCGGTCTTCTGGCGATGGTGAAACGAGAGTGGCAACGCCTGCAGGTGCTGAAACAACTCCTGCCGGACGGCGGTCAGTACCCGCGTGCCGATGATCGCCGTGCCGACCGCCGCCAGGTATTCGGCCGTCGCCCGCAACACTGCGAACAGGACAAGCGCGGCGGCACACAGTCCCAGCGTCAGGGTCGGGTCGTAGCCGGTCGCCGGCCGACGTGGGGCGATCACGAGGTCGAAGACCCATTTCAACGGCCACGGTTCGAGCAGCTTCAGTCCGACCCCGGCCAGCATCGCCAGCATGGAGGCGGCAGCGAGGCCGCGGTAACGCAGGACATACGGCAGGAACTCATGCAAAATCTTGCCGAGGCCGGGCAACGAGTCGGTAACGGCAGGACGCTTCATGCAGCCCTCCCGCCCAACCTGGCAAGGATGCGATCTCCGACGGACTTCCAGGAGTGCGAGTCGACGGCCATGGCACGGGCGGCCGAGCCGAGTCGCGCCCGCAGTTCCGCGTCGTCGACCAGTCGGCCGATTGCCTCGGCCAGCGCGGACTCGTCGCCGGCCTCGCAGAGCAGGCCCGTCTCACCGTGCCGCACCGTCTGTGCTATCTGGCCGACCCGACTGGCCACGACGGCCCGCCCCGCGGCCATGTACTCGTACAGCTTGAGGGGCGAGAAATAGAAATCGGTCACCGGGTAAGGTGCGACGGCGATGTCCATTCTGCGGATGAAGTCCGGGACCTGCTCGTGGTCAACCGCGCCGGGCATCTCGACGAATGACGCAATCCCGCGACGCTCGATCTCGGCAGCAATCGCGGCGCGTTGCGGGCCATCGCCGACAACGAGCAGACGGACCGGCCGATTGCGACAAAGCTGATCGAATGCCGCGACCAGGTGAGCCACGCCGTGCCACGGTTTCAACGTGCCGACGAAGCCGACCGTCACGAACGAACCCTTCTGCGAAGCGGCCGGCGGGCTGAACCGCGTCACGTCCACTCCGTTCGGAAGGACCTCGACGGAACCAGTGTCTTCCCGATACCGCGAGACATACTTCGCCACTTCGTCCGAGACGGCGAACACGGTGCTGGCCGCAGTCATCGCTCGTCGCGTCATCCGGGCGGCCAGTCCTGTGTCCACCGGGCCGCGGTGCTGGATCTGTTCATCGATCAGTGGCGAGTTCACCTCCAGGGCCGCCGGGATTCCGGCCTCGCGGGCCAGTTCAAGCCCGGCGTGTGACCAGAGCGAATACCGCTCGTACACCGCGTCGAAGCGGCCTTGGCTTCGGATCGCGTCGGTCAGCGTTCGGTTGACGGTCTCGGGATTGCCCGCCTCAATGGCATGGCACGGCAGGTCAGTGAGGTCTCCTGGTCGCTGGCCGCCGACCCGAGGCGAGAACACCTCGACGGCGTGACCGGCCCGCCGCATCACGCGGATGACTTCCCGCACGTGGGCGGAGCAACCTTTGGTCCCGAAAACGGGCACGCCGGCATCCGCGCAGAGGTAGGCGATACGCATTACGCCACCTCCGAGAGCGCACGAGATGCCGAGCGAATAACGCCGCGCATCATCTCGGTATTGCGGCGAATGTCGAAATCACGCTCGATTGCCTTGCGTCCGGCTGTAGCAAGGCGGACCTGCAAGTCGGGCCGATTCAGCAACAATTGCAGTGCCTGCCGGAGTACGGCCGGCTGTCGTTGCGGCACAATGATCCCGGTCTCGCCGTCGCGGACCAACTCCGGAATGCCGGTGACATCAGTACTCACAACCGGCGTGCCCAGCGCCATGGCTTCGAGCAATACCGTCGGCAAACCGTCGCGATTGCCGTCCGCGCCGACCACACAGGGAGCTGCCACCACGGCCGCCTCGCGAATCTTGCGGACAACCTCCGACTGAGGCAGCGCCCCGAGCAATCGCACGTCGTGTTGGAGGCCGAGTCGCTCGATCTGCGCCGCCAGCGCGTCAGCCTCTTCGCCGCTGCCGACGATGTCGCATGCAATGGGATCCCCGGCATTCCGAGCGAGGGCACACGCATTGATGAGGTCGGCAAAGCCCTTTTTTTCGACAAGCCGACCGACCGCCAGCACCCGGCGATCGCGTCGCACCGGCTCGGAAAACGTGAACTCGCCGAGGTCGAGCCCGTTGTAAATCCGGTGAATGTGACCGGCCGATTCGGGAAACCTCTCCGATAGAAACTCCCGATTATACTCGCTGACCGTGATGACGGCCGACGCGTCGCGGAACTTCCGGGCCAGATCGTCGGCATCGACAGATTCGTGGAAAATGTCTTTGGCGTGGGCGGTCAGGGAGTATGTCAGCCCTGCCAGCTGTGCGGCCAGCCTGGCGACTGTGGCCGCGCCGGAGGCGAAGTGGGCGTGCAGGTGGCTGATATTGTTCTGCCGGGCCCAGTCGGCAAGGACCATGGCCTGACAGCCGGCCATCGCCGACTCGTGCCGGGCTTCTGCGATAAACGACCGGAACTGCGGAAAGACATCGGTGGCAGTGGCGAGGGCCGTCCAGAACTCGCTCGCCCGCCCTTCGCAGGGCAACTGATGCACGCGCGCACGCACTCGCGCGGTCTGCTCCGGGAAGCTGATGTCGGTCGGCGCGCGGAGCGAAAAGACGTCAATCTCCCAGCCGGCGGCCTCGTGGGCCAGGATCTCGTTGATGATGAATGTTTCCGAGTAACGCGGGTATCGCTTCAGGACGTAACCGACGCGCGGCTGCTCACACGGCAACATGGCGCACCTCCCGATTCTCGCGGACCCCTTTGCGGTCGATGTGCAGCGCCCGGCACACGAGTTCCGGCAGCATGCGGAGTCCGTTCAGGTTCACGCGATCCCGGCAATCCGCGTGCGGGCGGGCGGGCCGCGACAGCCAGTCGCTGATCGAGTTGCCGGTGATCGCGTCGATGGGAATGAAATCGAGCAGGCCCAAGGCGGCCATGCGCTCGGCGCGGATCCACTGCTCGCGCCGCGGATTGGTTCGTGGCGCAATCAGGGCCGGTCGGCCGGCCCCGAGTAGCTCGGAGACGGTGTTGTATCCACCCATGGCGACGACCTTTTCGGCCCGGCGAATGAGCCCGCACGGGTCAAGATGGAACTCAAAGAACTGCCAGCGGTCGCTCCCGGCCGTGCGCTGTCGGATGCGTCGGCTGGCGTCCCGAGGCATGCAGGGGCCGGTGATAATCACGCCTCGGCGGCCGGCCGGGATGTCCGACTCCAGAAATGCTTCGGCCAGCGGGACTCCATCCTGACCGCCACCGACCGTGCACAGTACGAACGGTTCAGTAGGGGTCTGAATCGCTGGATCCTGAACGGTGTCACCGGCCGGCCGGCAACTTCGGCGGGCGCAGCCGTCGAGGTAGCCGGTGAATGTGACTTTTTGACGGATCGACTCGGAAAAAGCACACTCTTCTGCCAGGTCGTACACGGCCGGATCGCCGTAAATCCAGACCTCGTCGAAGCAGTCGCGGATGACGTTCTCCGATCCGGCCGTCTCCCACTCCCGCCGGACGACCGCAGGATCGTCCAGCACGTCGCGGAGTCCGAGCACGCACCGGGTTCTGCCGCGATCGCGGACCTGGTGGAGCGTCAGGTCGAGTTCCCGGCACGCTCCGAGCGGTTCCTTGTCCACGATCAAGATGTCCGGCGAGAACGCCCCGATCGCCGAGGCGATGGTCTGCCGGCGTACTTCGATGAGTTCCGATAGTTCGAGATCGATGGCCCGGGCTTCATACTTCCCGGCCGCGGTCTTCCGCAGCGACGGCAGCGAGAGCAAATCGACTCGATCGGTACGTGTAAACGCGCTGGCCTCGCTGGCCCCCGCGATCAAAAGGACGTTGGCAGCCACAGGCGTGGCTGCCAGCTCCTGTGCGATCAGCATGTTGCGCCGCATGTGGCCGATTCCCATCGTGTCGTGGGAATACAGGGCAATCCTTGGCCGGCGGATTTTGGTTGCAGACATGGGAATCGTCGCCTGTTCGGGTGCACGGCCGATCTGCGGCGCATCGAAGATGCGCCGTCGGCGAGAATTTGACGAACACGTGTGCCAGGTTCTACATCTCCCGCCGCCAAGTTTCGGATCGGCGGCGGGCCTGATGGTGCTCTGGTTCGGTTCAGGTCAAAGTGACCTGAACCGTGAAGTTGGCAGGCGAATTCTGCGGAGCGCGAACGCGGAGAAGGTAGGGCACGCCTTTGATTACGGCGCCAGACGCAGTGTTGACGCCGTTGTTGGGATTGGTTTCGAGGACATCCACGCTGTTCTGTGCGTTTTCCACTTCGACCGCGGCAAAGACGCCATTCGACGAGGTCACCACGACAGTCAACGTTCCGTTGGCCGGGGGAGTAAAGCTGAAGTACTTCTTGTCGTCGTGATTCTGTGAGACACCGGTGAAGGTCGTCGTCTGACCGACAGGCGTGGAAACGGGTGTCGCCGTGGCGAGTCGCCGGCCCTCATGCCGACCGTAAAGCTCGTAGTGGGCCACCGCCGAAATGAGCCCGGCATTGACAGCGTTGCGGACGTCCGGATTGTCGTCGAGGTAGGTGGTCCGGTCGAAGCCATGCGACGGCAGCCGATCCTCGAACTGTCCGTGGCGGAGAAAATGCTCGAAAGCTGTCATTTGCCCGGATTGCGTCGCCTGGCGGACGTCCGGATTGTCATCGAGATAGTCGTGCGGGGCGAAGGTGCGATTGGCCGCGCGGTTCTCGAACTGACCGTAAAGCTCGAAGTGCCGCTGAGCAGTGATCCGGCCGGCCTGCACGGCCGACTTCACGTCCGGGTTGTCGTCGAGGTAGGAGTTGGCGTCGAACAGGCGGTTTCCCGAGCGTCGCTCGGCATCGCCCCACTTACGAAAGTGCGTCTCGGCGGTCATCTGGCCTGACTGCACGGCTGCCGCCACATCCGGGTTTCTCGAGAGATACCACGAGGAGTCGAAATAGTTGGTGCTCGATGGCACATCGCGTGCTTCCAAAGCGTTAACCGTCAATCGTGTGCGGCTCCGAGTCATGGCAGTCGGCCTCCTTCACGGTCCCTTCATCTCGTCCACATCGAGAGGAGTCGAATGCCGACTCAAGGTCCGCCAAGATCCGGGTTCGACCCGGGATTCCACTTGCGGAGTGTAGCGTCCCGGCGACGGCGGCCCATCTCAATGTGGGGATAGGAAGTGGGTGGTGGATTCCCCGTCCCCGGCAACGCCCGACCGGAGATTGCAGGTATCGGGCCGGGCAATTGTGATGGCATGCCGACGGCCGGCGAGTATGACAGCAGAATGTCGGACGCGACCCAACTCATTCGAGCGGCACAGACGGGGGATCGCAAGGCGGCTGCGGAGTTGTTTCCGCTGGTCTACGACGAACTGCGGCGACTCGCTGCCGCGAAGATGGCTGCCGAAACGCCCGGGCACACTCTGGATGCCACGGCCCTGGTCCACGAGGCCTATCTGCGGCTGGTGGGTGACCAGCAATTTGAAGGCCGAGGGCACTTTTTCGCCGCCGCCGGCGAGGCGATGCGGCGGGTGCTTGTCGACAACGCCCGAAGAAAGCTCAGTGCGAAGCGGGGCGGCTCAGCTCAGCGCGTACCGCAAACCGACGTGGCGGCCCCCGATGCCGACGAGGCCGTCGTCGCATTGGACGAGGCGCTAACGCAACTCGCGGCCAATGACCCGTTGGCAGCCCGGGTCGTCGAATTGCATCATTTCGCCGGCCTGCCGCAGAACCAGGTTGCGGCCGTGCTCGATACGACCGTCTACGAGGTGCGGCTGAAATGGACTTTCGCCCGGGCGTGGCTCAAGGCCGCCTTGCGGGATTTCTGATTTTTCTCCCGCTTTCTTCGACAGGTCGCCTCTGCTTTTACGCATGATTGGGTGGGCCTACGCCCCGGAAGTCACCATGGCGATTGATGAACAAAAGCTGCAGGCAATATTCGCCGAGGCCGCGTCGTTGGCGCCGGCCGAGCGGTCCGGGGTCCTTGACCGGCTGTGTGCCGGCGACACCGAATTGCGCCGCCGGGCCGAGGCGCTGCTCCGCGCTCACGACGACTCGGAGGACCTTCCGCCGGTGGCAGCCCCGCCGGGCGCGACGGGCGAGTTCACACCGGAGCCCGGCGGGAATGGAGAACCGGCTTCAATTACTGATGGCCGGATTGCCACGGAGGCCGGCACGGTCATCGACGGCCGATACACCCTCATCGAGAGGATCGGCGAAGGCGGCATGGGCGAGGTGTGGATCGCCCGACAGTCCGAACCCGTCAAACGCAAAGTCGCACTCAAGCTCATCAAAGCCGGCATGGACACCCGTGCCGTGCTGAAGCGCTTCGACGTCGAGCGGTTGGCGCTTGCACTCATGGATCACCCGAACATCGCCCGGGTGTTCGACGGCGGTATGACCGGCGACCGCCGGCCGTACTTCGTCATGGAACTGGTGAACGGTCTGCCGCTCACGAAGTTCTGCGACGAGGCGAAACTGACGCCCCGGCAACGGCTGGAACTGTTCGTCCCCATCTGCCAGGCAGTGCAGCACGCCCATCAGAAGGGGATCGTACACCGTGACCTGAAACCCTCGAACATCCTCGTCACTGTTGTCGACGGCAAGCCCACGCCGAAAGTCATCGACTTCGGCGTAGCCAAGGCCGTCGGCGGCCACATGATCGATGAATCCCTGGTCACCGGCTTCGGCTCCGTCGTCGGGACCTTTGAATACATGGCCCCCGAGCAGGCGGGCTATTCCGGAGACGACATCGACACGCGTGCAGACATCTATTCGCTGGGGGTATTGCTCTACGAACTGCTGACGGGGCTCCGCCCCATCGACACCGTGCGGCTCCGCAAAGCCGCGATGACGGAAATGGTGCGCATCATTCAGGAAGAGGAGCCGTCAAAGCCGAGTACGCGGCTGTCGAGCGACGCGTCGCTGCCATCGATGGCGGCATTGCGACAGACCGAGCCGCGGCGGCTGATGGCGATCCTGCGCGGCGAGCTCGACTGGGTGGTCATGAAGTGCCTGGAAAAGCAGCGCGACCGCCGGTATGAGACGGCCAACGGATTGGCCCGCGACATTCAACGCTATCTGGCCGATGAACCGGTGGAGGCTCGCCCGCCCAGCGCGACCTATCGCTTCCGGAAGTTCATTCGCCGGCACAAGGGCCAGGCGTTCGCCACGGGGCTGGTGCTGGCCGCGTTACTGGGCGGTATCACGGGGACTTCCTGGGGTCTGTACCGTGCCCGGCAGGCCAATGCCGAGCTGGTTCGCGCCAACGCGCGCGTCGACCAGCGATACGCTTTGGCCGTCGACGCCATCAAGACGTTTCACACCGGCGTCAGCGAGGATTTCCTGCTCAAACAGGAAGCCTTCAAGGACCTTCGCGACCGCCTCCTGCGCGGGGCGAGCGACTTTTACGGTCGGCTTTCCGCCATGCTGGGCACGGAATCGGATGTCGCATCGCGGCGTGCACTGGCCCAATCCAACTTCGAACTAGCCGAGTTGACAGTCAAGGTCGGCCGGATCGAGGACGCCCTGGCCACGCATCGGGGCGTCCTGGCGGCACGTCAGGCGCTCGCGGCCGAACCGGAGGCGGATGCCACGATCCGGGCGGACGTCGGCCGAAGTTTGACGGCGCTGGCGTCCGTTCTGGAACTGGCCGGGAAGACCGACGAGGCACTGGCAACGTTTCGCCAATCGGAGACCTTGCTCGCGTCGTTGGACGCTGGCGACCCGACGGTCCGCGCCGCCCTGGGTAACTGCCGACTGAGACTGGGCTGGCTACTGACCAAGCTGGGCAAGAGCACCGACGCCCTCGCCGTACTCAAACTGGCGCAAGCCGATCAGAATGTCGCAGCGACCGTTCCGGGACCACCGAATCAGGCCCGGCGCGACGAGGCCGACGCGCTCGTTCGAATGGGCCTCCTTCACTTCCAAACCGGGAAGGTATCGGAGGCGGAAGCCGAGTACCGGGCTGCGCTGGTCATCCAACAAAAACTCGTCGAAGAAAACCCGACCTCGATTGCTTACCGGAACAGTCTGGCATTCACCCGCAACAGCCTCGGACTTCTCCTGTCGCGTACGGGTCGGCCGGCCGAGGCGGAAGCGGAGTATCGTGCGGCGATGGCGATTTACGAGAAGCTGACCCGGGAGAATCCGGCCGTCACGGAATTCCGCAGCCGACTGGGCCAATCGCATCACAATCTTGGCAGTTTCTATTCGGCGGCTGGAAAGTACGAGGCGTCGGAGGCGGCGCACCGCGCGGCCCTGGCCGTTCGCCGGGTGCTCGTTGATGAGAATCCTTCCGTGACCGACTACCGCAGCGATCTGGCAAGCACGCACAACAACTTCGCCAACCTCCTGATGCTCCTGAACCGGTCGGCCGAGGCGGCGACCCAGCACGACGCGGCGCTTTCACTCCGCCGCGCGCTGGCCGGCGCGGAGCCGGGAAACCCGGGCTGGCGGCGCGGCGTCGCCCTGAGTCTCTCCAACCTCGGAAGCATGGACACCAACGCCGGCCGATTCGAGGCGGCGATCACCCGTTACCGCGAAAGCGCGGAGATTCATGAACGGCTGGTCCGCGAGCATCCGCAAGTCACCGACTACAAAGGCGGACTGGCGTTCGCGCTGACGGGACTCGGTCGCGCGCTCCAACGTGCCGGTCGCCCGGCCGAGGCTGTCGAGCCACTCCGGCAGGCGATCAACATCCGCCGGGCGATTACCGCGTTGAATCTAGACGCCCGCTACGATCTGGCCTGCTGCCATGCGCTACTGGCCGAAGTCGTCAACGACCCGAATGAAGCCGATCGGTCGCTCACCGCCCTGCGTCAGGCCGTAGACGCCGGATACAGCAAGATCGGCAATCTCCTCTCCAACCCCGACTTTGAGCGGCTCCGCACCCGCGACGATTTCAAGAAACTCGTCGACGACCTTCGGACGAAGCCGCGCGCGGAATCCAAGCCATGACCGACGAGTCCCGTCTACAGACCGCCCAGTCTGAATCGCCGGCCGATCGAGCGGCCGCCGCCGAGCCGTCCGCGGCCACGGGGGAATTCACGCCCGACCCGAACGACGACGGACGCGGCGCCACCTCGGATTTTCAGGTGGCCGGCGTCTCCGGGATGGTCATCGACGGCCGATACGCGCTCCTGGAACAGATCGGCGAAGGCGGCATGGGCGAGGTCTGGGTGGCCCAACAATCGGAGCCGGTGAGGCGGCGTGTCGCGCTGAAGCTCATCAAGGCCGGCATGGACAGCAAGGCGGTTCTGCAGCGGTTCGAAGCCGAACGGCAGGCGCTGGCCCTGATGGATCACCCGAATATCGCCCGAGTGCTCGACGGCGGCATGACCGACGACCGTCGGCCGTACTTCGTCATGGAAATGGTGAACGGTTTGCCGCTCACGAAATTCTGCGACGAGGCGAAACTGACGGCCCGGCAACGGCTGGAGTTGTTCGTTCCCATCTGCCAGGCCGTACAGCATGCCCATCAGAAAGGCATCGTCCACCGCGATTTGAAGCCGTCGAACATCCTCGTCACCATGATCGACGGTCGGCCGACGCCGAAAGTGATCGACTTCGGCGTCGCCAAGGCGACGGCCGGCAAGCTCACCGACGAATCGATGTCCACCGCCTTCGGCGCCGTCGTCGGAACGCTTGAGTACATGTCGCCCGAACAGGCGGGGCACTCCGGCGACGATGTCGACACGCGGTCCGACATCTACTCGCTGGGGGTGGTGCTGTACGAGTTGCTGACGGGATTGCGCCCCATCGATGCCAACCGCCTGAAGAAGGCGGCACTCGTCGAGATGATCCGGATGATCCAGGAGGTCGAGCCGTCCAAGCCGTCGACCCGGCTCTCGACCAGTGACGCCGCGCCGTCGCTCGCCGCACTCCGACAGACCGAGCCCCGGCAACTCATGTCGATCCTGCGCGGCGAACTCGACTGGGTCGTCATGAAGTGCCTCGAGAAGCAGCGCGACCGCCGCTACGAGACCGCCAACGGCCTGGCCCGGGACATTCAGCGATTCCTCGCGGATGAACCGGTCGAAGCCCGGCCGCCCAGTTCGGCGTACCGGTTCCGGAAGTTCGTCCGGAGGAACAAAGGGCAGGTTGTCGCCGCCGGACTCGTCCTGACCGCGCTTGTGGCCGGTGTTGTGGGGACAAGTATCGGCATGGTCCAGGCCATGAACGCACGTGAGGCCGAGAGTCGGCGGGCCGAGGGCGAACGCCTCGCCAACGAACAGGCACAGCGCCGCCTCGTCCAGATCGAGAAAGCCAACGACGTGCTCGGGTCCATCTTCCGCACGCTCGACCCGAACGAAGTCGTGAAAGAGGAGCGGCCGCTCCGCGTCATTCTTCTCGACAAACTCGATAGCGCGATCACCCAGATTCAGGGCGACGCGATCGGTGATCCGCTCCTCGTGGCCAACACGCAGCAGACGCTCGGCCTGTCGCTGATCGGCCTCGGCGCTGCTGACAAGGCGCTCCCGTTGATCGAGAAATCCCGCGACGCCTGGCTGAAGGACAAGGGCCCCGACCACCGTGAAACGCTGCGCTGCCAGAGCAACCTGGCCCACGGCCTGTCGGCCGTGGGCAAACTCAACGATGCAGTTGCGCTCTTCGAGGAAACCGTCCCACGCATGAAGGTGACGCTCGGAAAAGAGGATCCGCTCACGGTTCGAACCATCGGCAACCTCGGCGTGTGTTACAAGGACCTTCGCCGGACTGCCGATGCCATGCCGCTGTTCGAGGAAGTCCTCCGCGTGATGCGGACCCAACCCGATACGACGCCGTCCGACATGCTGACCGCCATGAACAACCTCGCAAGCTGCTACCACGATGCCGAGAAGCTGAAGGAGGCGGCGGAGCTTTACGAATCCGCACTCCAGTTGGCCAAGTCCCGTCTGGGTACGGAGAACACGGATACCGCGCTGGTCATGAACAACCTCGGCGGCGTGTACCTGAGCCAGAACAAGCTGGATCGTGCATTGAGTCTGACCGAGGAGTCCCTGAAGCTGCTTCGGCTCAAACTCGGTCACGATCACCCGGTAACCCTGACGACTCTGAACAACCTCGGCGGCATCTACCGCAAGTTGGACCGGCTGCCCGAGGCCCTGGCGACCCAGGAGGACGCGTATCGCCTGCAGAAGGCCAAGCTCGGCCCGGATCACCCGCTGACGATCAACCTTCTGACCAATCTCGCCGGGGCTCATCATAAGATGGGGCACCCCGAAAAGGCGCTCCCGCTCCTCGAAGAGGCCGCCCTGCGACGACTGGCCACGGTCGGACCGGGCAACCCGCTGACGAGGAGTCAGATCGACAGCCTGATGAGCGTATGCCGGCGGCTCGAGAAAATGGACCGTGCGCTGCCGATCCTGGATGAAGTCGTGAAGCAAAGCCAGGCAAAGCTGGGCGCGACCCACGCCACGACGCTGAAGTATCTCACCGACTACGCGATCGCCTGCCGCGATCTCCGCAAGATGGATCGCGCCCTTCCACTGTTTGAAGAGATTCTCCGGGTGCGAAAGGAAACTCTCGGAGCCGAACATCCGGAAACCCTGGACGGCATGAACAATCTGGCCTCCGGGTACTGGTCGATCAAACGGCTGGACAAGTCCATCCCGCTCTTTGAGGAGACGCTGAAGCTCCAGGAGAAACGGTTGGGCCGGGATGCGATGGCGACGCAAACAACTGTAGTCAACCTTGGCGTGAACTACCGCGACGCCGGGCGATTCGACGACGCAATCAGATTGTTGGAAGAGGGGGCCGAGGCCAGCGCGAGATACCCGAGGCTCCAGTACGCCAACCTGGAATTGCTCGAGACATGTGTCCGCGCAGGCAAGAAGGCCAAGGCCCGCTCGCTCATCCAAAACATGCTGAACGGTGTCGACCAGGCATTGCCCGACGAAAGCCCCCAGCGTGCAGGCGCGCTCGCACAGATCGCGATGGCGCTGATCCAGATGAAGGCGTGGGACGAAGCGGATCCCATCTGCCGGGAGAGCCTGACGATTCGGGAGAAGTTCCAGCCCGATGCCTGGACGACATTCAACACGAAGGCGATGGCGGGGGCCATCCTGCTCGGCCAGAAGAAGTATGCCGAGGCGGAGCCACTGCTTCTGGCCGGGTACGAGGGAATGAAAAAACGCGAAGCGACGATTCCGCCGCAAGGGAAGGAGCGGCTGCCGGAGGCCGTGGAACGAATCGCACAGCTCTATGACGCCACGGACCGGAAAGAAGAGGCCGCGAAATGGCGCAAGGAACTGGAGTTGATGCGCGCCGCTGGCCGCAAATCGGGCCAATAGCCAATCAGGAATCCGCTATCGCTGGCAATTCCGTTTCCTGCCCCCGATACGTCGTGGGCCTCACGGCACGCACCAATCGCACCCGATCCCATCGAAGTATTGACCCATCCAGCGAGACACACGTCGCGCCGATCAGCGCCTCCCCGAGGTGCCGAATGGGTAAATCGCGGACTTGTGGGTAATGGTCAGGGCCGGGGGAGGCCAGTAGAGGCGAGGTAGCTGTGGTCGAATCAACTGTGTCAAGAAATGCAGGTCGGGAGACGGTGTGAATCTGTTTTGCCTTTGCCACGGTCGAGAAAGACCCACAAGTACTTTTTCGGGATTTTTCTGGGCGGGCGGTTGCATTCTCAGGATCGGTAGTACACAATAACCGCCACTTGTCCTCCCCGCGCGGATTCTGCGCGGAGAGTACATCCCGACCCGCAGTAACTCGAAGAAGAGAGCCCCCAAGCCGGTCCACCACCGGCGGATTGCCCACAACCTGTTCGAGACGGCATTGCCCCGTTTATTCGGCGTTTCGATGGCGTGCATCGAAAGGCCGTCATTCGCCGCGCCGTCGCATACCGAGATCCGTCTATGTGTCTGTCGACTCTCACCCGCTGGTTCCGCAAAGTCACGGAAAACAAGTTCGGCACCACCTGGAAGTTTCGGCAGCACATGCTCGCCCAGAGCATGAGTCCTCTGGAAGACCGCGTCACCCCCACCGTGAATCTCGGCCTGGGTGACATGGTCGTCACCGGGTATACATCCGACGACCCGGACAAGGTTTCGATCTTGTTGTTGCGCGACGTTGATTCAGGAACCCAATTCACAGTTACAGATGAGGGCTGGCTCGCTGCGCAGACAGGGTTTCGCGGGACCGGCGAAGGCGAGACGACGTTTCAGATTAACTCGTTTATCCCTGCCGGCACACAGATTTCGTTGGACTTCACTGCCGGCACATATTCCAACGGAATATCTGCGGTGGCTGGCGGATCGGATCGGCCTGAACTGTCGGTTGGCGGCGACTCGATTTTGATCTACAACGGTGGATTTGGAAACCGACCTACAACAGGTAGCTCCACAAGCTGGATCACCGGCTTCCAGATGAACGGGATTGGTGTTTGGGACGCTAATGCGTTTGACGCAAATACGTCTGCGCGACCGACAGCATTTACGGACGGAGTGAATTCGTTTGCCGGATTCAATCCAGAGATCGATAACGCCGTATTCAAGAACTTTGCATCGGTAGTTGGATCCCCTGCATCGATCAGGTCCACTGTCTATAACTCTGCAAACTGGACAACGAACGATACCACGCCACCGACAATCCCCGGCACGGCGGATTTCGCGGTCGGTACGACCTTTGCCAATGACCCGTTTAATACGGGCGCGACAGCAGCTAACGGTGAATACGTTGCCGGCAACCTCGTAACGGGCTCATCGCCGACTCTTCCCGGCTTCACGGGCAACTGGTTCAACAGCAACAACAACTCGACCGTGAACGCGACCGGCCTGACTTACTCCGGCCTAGCCACGTCCGGCGGTCGGCTTGATGTCAATCAGACCAGCCGCGTCGGTCGGGTGCTGGGCGCGACCTACGACAACACGTCGAACACCTCCTTCTACGCCCGAGTCCTCGTCAACCTTCCGACCAACGACGCCACCCAGTACCGGGCCGTCGAGTTTTACAACTCGACCGGTATCGGCAGCGACATCAACCGGATCTTCCAACTCGGCCAGAGCAGCACAGACTTCGGGAACAACAACTGGGGCTTGCGACTGTTTAACGACAACGGTTTCCGCGTTGATCTCGGGGCCGTCAGCCCCGGCACGACGGAACTGTTCGTCATCAAGTTTGACTTCAGCACGACGAACAATGCCGACAAGGTGACCGTGTGGCGGAACCCGACCGGCACCGGCGCGGAGCCGACCGGCGGCCAGTCGCTGACCGGCTTCAACATCACCAGCATGGCGCAACTCACGGCCGCCAACTTCGGCGCGGCCACCCCGGCGTTCGGCGTCGACGAAATCCGGTTCGGCAATGCGTGGGCCGACGTCGCTGTTCAAGGCACCACATCTGCGATCTTGAGTAATGGCACGTTGACTTTGGACGATTCGGGGACGAACGCCAACAACCTGTCGGCCAAGGTCGTCGGGACCGATCTGGTGTTCACCGACGCCGCGTTCGGCTTCGCGGCCACGTCGGCCGGGACGCTGTCCAACAACGGGCGCACGCTGACCGTGCCCCTCGCCGGGATCACCGGCAAGGTGGTCGTCAACGGCGGGGCGGGCAACGACAACTTTACCCTCGACTGGACCGGCGGGGCGTTCACCAAGAACTTCGACTTCGCGGGCGGCGGCGGCACCGACACGTTCA